>NZ_JBKETB010000046.1:0-540 GCF_056355835.1 Bifidobacterium sp. LH_730 | reverse complement strand
GTGTAGGCGCTGGGCGTCACGTTCGTGGCAGCAAACGAAAAGTCGTTGGCGTTCTTGCTCTTCACGTCGCCGCCGATCTGGATGCTGGCGATGGTCACGTTGCCAGTCCATTTCACGGTGCCCGACGTGTTGGGGATGAACTCGAACGGCAGTTCCTCGCCGCTGTGCGTGTTGCACCAGACCTGAAGGCCGTCCATGCTGAAGTCCTCCTTGACGGAGCCGCTCAGCGTCCAGCTTTCGGTCTGCGCGCCGCCCTCGGAATGGCCGTCAAGGAAGTTGTCCGGGTCCTCGGTGTCCGTCGATGGTGCCAGCGTCGTGTTGGTCACGTCCGCCGAGAAGTCCTGTTCGCTGCCGGTCGCGCCGATCTTGAGCGAGCCGGGGCCAAGGGTTCGTACCTTCGCCATGATGTGTTCCTTTCGATTAGTCCTCGGTGAGTTCCAAGGGGTTCAGTGTGATTTCGTAGGCGGCCAGCTTGCCGACGCCGGCCAGCGAGTAGCTGACGGGTTTCGCCTCGCGCATGTTGACCTTGCGTTCCCAGAG
>NZ_JBKETB010000045.1:0-595 GCF_056355835.1 Bifidobacterium sp. LH_730 | reverse complement strand
CGCGCATCACCGCCCCGTGACTGCCTGGTGCAGTTGAAAACCACCAACGTTGATGGAATTTGTAACTGCACCCGTGCAGTCATATGCAGTTTGGATGCAGTCACGACTGCATGGCCGAATCCCTTGTGGGAGTAGGTTTTATCAATGGTCGTGCAGTTCAAGCGGTTATTTATGCATGGAGCCTAAATGGCAGCCAAAAATCACGGGGTGGGTCCGCGCGCTCCCGCACGTACGCTTCGCGAGGGAGTCGGATTCCCGGGCCGCGCCCCCTCTTTGATCGCGGGCGATTGCCTGGAGGGATGGCTGCCCTGGAAACATCCTCCCGGCGGCCATCGGGGATCCCTTCGAAAACGGAGGCGGCCATCGGGGCGGAGGAGCCGTCGAAAGACCACCATGAAGTTGGCATGTAGTTATTACCTGCAGGTCACTGCTCCGTGACTGCCCGATGCAGTTGAAAACCGCCAATGATGACTGAAGTTCAACTGCGTCCATGCAGTCAAATGCAGTTTAAATGCAGTTACAAGTGCATGCCCTAATCCCTTGTGGGAGTAGGGATTATCAATGGTCGTGCACTTTAAGCGGTCATTTCCTAAAG
>NZ_JBKETB010000044.1:0-606 GCF_056355835.1 Bifidobacterium sp. LH_730 | reverse complement strand
CGTTCCATGATCGCGGCGGGCGTGGCGCCCGCGGTCACCCAGTAGTCGAGCTGGCGGGTCGCGTCGGCCCGCCATTCGGTGCGGTTCTTTCCGAAGGTCACCCGTCCGATGGCCGGGTTGTTCCACAGGAAGCCGTAGCCCGCGGAGGAGACCACGAAGGGTACCGAGGCCTGCGAGTTGCGGTGCGCCAGCTCGAGCGTGCAGCCCTTGAGGTCCAGGATGTCCTGCTGGTACTCGCCCATGCCGTGCAGCCGCTCGTCCGCGGGCGTGGCGAAGGACGCGGTGACGGCCGTCTCGCCGCCGGTGATCGGGGTGAAGCGGCGGGCGTGCAGGTTGAGCGATCCTCCGCGCGCCGCCTCGCGGAACAGTTCGCGTCCGTCGGCGTCGTGGAAGGACAGCGCGCAGCGGGGCTCCTCGTAGCCCGACCCGGCGTACACGCCGCCGGTGGCGGTGGCCCGCACGACGATGCGCCCGTTGCGCACCTCGGCCGTGCCATGCTCCTCGTCGATGGTCACGCGGGCGTCGGGCGAGGGAGCGGGTGCCTCGGGGAGCAGCGCCCACTCGGGTTTCCCGGGCTCGTGCATGTGTGCCGATCGCACGCGCACG
>NZ_JBKETB010000043.1:0-621 GCF_056355835.1 Bifidobacterium sp. LH_730 | reverse complement strand
ATCACCGCCCCGTGACTGCCTGGTGCAGTTGAAAACCACCAACGTTGATGGAATTTGTAACTGCACCCGTGCAGTCATATGCAGTTTGGATGCAGTCACGACCGCATGGCCTAATCCCTTGTGGGAGTAGGGTTTATCAATGGTCGTGCAGTTCAAGCAGTCATTTATGCATGGAGCCTAAATGGCAGCCAAAATCACGGGGTGGGTCCGCGCGCGCGTAGGAGGCGCTTCTCCTGGCTGCGCCGGGGAGAGCGCGCGGCCAGCGGGCGGTCAATCCGGGGGCGTGGATGCCTTGGCCGTTTCGGCCACGATGAAACATACGCTCGTGGGATCGCTCCCCGGTCGGCCGATTGCGATGCATGGTCGCGGAGACGGTGGGACCGCACCGTCATTTGACTGCGGAAGCCGGCGAAACCATCCGCGCAGTTGGCGTGTAGTTATTACCTGCGGGTCACTGCTCCGTGACTGCCCGATGCAGTTGAAAACCGCCAATGATGACTGAAGTTCAACTGCACCCATGCAGTCAAATGCAGTTTAAATGCAGTTACAAGTGCATGCCCTAATCCCTTGTGGGAGTAGGGATTATCAATGGTCGTGCACTTTAAGCGGTCATTTCCTAAA
>NZ_JBKETB010000042.1:0-642 GCF_056355835.1 Bifidobacterium sp. LH_730 | reverse complement strand
GTGTCTACGCTATCTCAGCGAGTGAAGCCTGTCGGCTCACTTGTTGAGGTAGGCGTACATGCGGGCGATGAACGCGGCGCCGTCCTGGCGAAGCAGGGTGGCCGTGCCGGCGAACGTGTTGTTCGGGAAGCCCTGCACGATCGAACCAGCGTAATCGGAGGCATCGAAGCCGTCCTCGTCGTAGTCGATGGACACGACGGTGTTGGCAGCCCACAGGACCTCCTTCTCGTGGTTCGCCGTGCCGGCCGGATCCACGTCAGCGAACTGCTTGGCGGCCTTCGACGCGTCGAACTCCGGGCTGCCGGCCAGGCGGTAGAAGAACGCGGCGGCGTCCTGGCGGTTGACCAGGCTCATGCCGCGGAACGTGCCGTCAGCGAAGCCCTTGACGATGCCCTTGCTCGAGGCCCACAGGATCTCCTTGTAGTGGGGCGTGCTCGCGTCCACGTCGGAGAAGATGTCGTCCGCGGCCGCCGGCGTGTACTCCGGGCTGCCGGCCAGACGGTACAGGAACGCGGCGAAGTCCTGGCGCTTCATCGTGCTCAGCGGACGGAACGTGCCATCCGAGAAGCCGCCCACAATGCCCTTCCTGGCCATGTAGTCGATGTCGGCGTTGTGCGGGGTCGCATTGCCCGAGGTGAACAC
>NZ_JBKETB010000041.1:0-674 GCF_056355835.1 Bifidobacterium sp. LH_730 | reverse complement strand
CAGGCGGACTTCACTTCGACGTTCGGCCTTGGTTTCGGCAAGAGCTTCGCCTTGTTCGACAACATCGCCACGGTGTTCTCCTACCAGGACGGCATCTTCGCCCGCTGGCTCCTGAACACGCTCCTGTACGTGGTGGTGGGCGCGGGCGGCGCGACCCTCCTGGCGATCATGGGCGGCTACGCTTTGGCGAAGTTCCGCTTCCCGGGCCGCAAGGCCGTGTTCGCGGTCATCATCGGCGCCATCTCCGTCCCCGGTATTGCCCTGGCGGTCCCGCAGTTCCTCCTGTTCGCCAAGCTCGGGTTGACGAACACGCCGTGGGCCATGATCATCCCCAGCCTCATCTCGCCGTTCGGCCTCTATTTGATGTGGATCTTCAGCGAGCAGGCCGTGCCCACCGAGTTGTTGGAGGCGGCGCGCGTGGACGGCGCGAGCGAGTGGCGCACGTTCTGGACCATATCGCTGCCCCTGCTGGCGCCGGGCATCGTGACGACGGCCCTGTTCACGATTGTGGCGACGTGGAACAACTACTTCCTTCCGTTGATCATGTTGAAGGACGCGGACTGGTATCCGTTGACGATCGGTTTGAACCAGTGGAAGGACCAGGCCTCGACGGCGGGCGGCCAGGCGATCCAGAACCTGGTCATCACCGGATCATTGATCACGATCATCCCCCT
>NZ_JBKETB010000040.1:0-707 GCF_056355835.1 Bifidobacterium sp. LH_730 | reverse complement strand
AGGTGGCAGAGCAGTCCTGTGTCGTGGAAATACAGTTTCGGTGTTTTGACGAGGCGTTTGCTGGCGTTGGCGTAGTAGGGCATGAGCGGGAAGGTCACGTAGCTGGATTCCAGCATGGACAGCCAGGCTTTCGCCGTGCGGGCGTCGATGTCGGCGTCCCTTGCGAGGTTCGCGTAGTTCATGAGGTTGCCGGCGTTGAGCGCGCATAGTCGCATGAATGTGCGGAACCCGGCCAGATTGCGCACGTCGAGATATTCCGCCACATCCCGCTGTACGTAGGTGTCGAGGTAGCTGGGGAAGAAGCGCGACGGTGGCATAGACACGTCGTAGATTCTCGGAAATCCGCCGGTATGCATGAACGCGTCTGTCGAAACCGTCGGCTGCGTGGCATGGATTTCGCCGTAGGAGAGCGGAAGCAGCTTGAGTATGCCGACGCGGCCGGCGAGGGATTGGGTGATGCGTTTGAGCAGCAGGAAGTTCTGCGAGCCGGATATGACGTACTGCCCCTGTTCCCGGTGCTCGTCGGAGATGACCTGGATCATCGAGAACAGTTCCGGGACGTATTGCGCCTCGTCGATGATGAGACGGCGCGGCCGGTTGCGCAGGAACGCCACAGGGTCGTCCGCCGCTGCCGCGCGGATCTGCGGGTCCTCCAGATTGACGTACCTGTAGTCCGGGAACACGTCGCGCACCAGCGTCGACTTGCC
>NZ_JBKETB010000039.1:0-804 GCF_056355835.1 Bifidobacterium sp. LH_730 | reverse complement strand
TGGGACGACCTGAACCCCATCGGCATGGCATGGCAAGCCATGCCCGAGTTCACATGGGGCGAGTTCTCGCAAATCACCTACTTCGAGCAGTAAGGAGCAACACATGGCAAACGAAACCTTCGACCCCACGGCCATGCCCACCACGCCACGCCACGGCATCCGCTACCCGGCCGGCACCGACCTCGTGCGCTACGCCAGCCAGCAGTTCAAGGCCATGGCCGAATCGATCGACGACAACATAGACGACCTTCCCGCCGAGATCACCGCGCGCGTGGACGAAGCCGCCACACAGGCCGCCGCCAGCGCGCAGGCGGCGAAGGAGGCCGCCGCGCAGGCCGGAACCCTCGCCGACAGCAACATGGCCGCCAACATCACCGCCACCGATTCCAAGACCGGCGCGGCGCTCGACCAGTGGATGAACGCCGGGCGCAGATGGCACAAGGCCGTGATCATCGGCGACAGCCTATCCAAGGGCTATTACAGCAACACGGAGCACGCCGGGCAGGGCATCGGAGACGTGATCTGCTCAAACCTCGGAATCAGCGACGTGCAGAACGTGGCCGTGTCCGGCAGCGGCTACACCGTCGGAACCACCACGTTCCCCAAGCAATGGGACAACGTGACCGACAAGGCCGACGTGGACTTGGTGCTGGTCATCGGCGGCGTGAACGACAACAACGTGGACTGCGGGCCGGCCTGCACCCAGTTGCTGAACAAGATCAGGCAGGAAGCGCCGAACGCGACCACCTACGTGTTCCCCATCGCCGGAGGCCTTGGCCTCGGCCTGCACGAACACTACACCGC
>NZ_JBKETB010000038.1:0-812 GCF_056355835.1 Bifidobacterium sp. LH_730 | reverse complement strand
GGGGCGGAGCGGTCGCCGTGGTTGCGCATCACGGGCGAGAAGCAGGAGAACTGGCACCAGCGCGCGAGCAGTTCGCGGAAGGCGGGGTCGGTGATGTCGCCGTCGTGGAAGCCGCCCATGTCGGTGGTGAACCAGGGGATGCCGGCCATGCCCATGTGGATCGCGCAGGTGATCTGTGCCTTGAGGTCGGCGAAGGTGGAGCCCACGTCGCCGCTCCATACGAGCGCGCCGTAGCGTTGGGAGCCGGCCCATGCGCAGCGGGTGAGGTTGACGATCTCGCCCTCGCGGCCCATGGCGACCTGTCCCTCGTAGAAGCCGCGGTTGTATTCGCGCGGGTAGAGGTTGGCGATCTGCTGGTTGGGGCCCGCGTAATACCGGTAGTTCTCGAAGTCGTAGGTGCCGTATTCGGGCTCGGCCTCGTCGAGCCAGAACGCGTCGACGCCGAGGTCCGCGTAGTTGGCCCTGCACTTGTCCCACACGTAGGCGCGGGCGCGGGGGTTGGTCGCGTCGTAGAACTGGCTGGGGCCCTCGAACATCATGCCGATGTCCTCGCCCGCGTCGGCCCGCACCAGCAGGTTGCGGGACTTCATCTCGGCGTAGTTCTCCGAGGCGACGGACACCTGGGGCCACACGGAGGCCATGAGCTTGACGCCCATGCCGTGCAGTTCCCCGGCCATGGCCCTGGGGTCGGGCCAGAACTCCTCCTCGAAGCGGAAGTCGCCCATGTGCGGCCAGTGGAAGAAGTCCACGACGATCAGGTCGAGCGGGATGCCGCGGCGCTTGAACTCGCGCGCCACGTCGAGCAGCTGCCC
>NZ_JBKETB010000037.1:0-833 GCF_056355835.1 Bifidobacterium sp. LH_730 | reverse complement strand
TGGCTAGGCGCAAGCGCAGGGAGGCCGAGCGTGCCGCGTAGACAGGTAGTCGCCCCAGCGATACGTGCGGCGGAGATAGCGGCGTGGGGCAATGATTGTTGGCTTGAATTGCCCGGCTGCACCCGTGTTGGCGAGGAAGACGACCACATAGTGCCCCACGCGCATGGTGGCAAGGACACCGTGCCGAACCTACGGCGCGCGTGCAAGCACTGCAACGCCAGCCGTCAAGACCGCGTGCTGTACGGGTACGGCTGCCGCTTGCACATGATCGTGTGCCCGCCCGGCTCATGCGACCGCGAGGCCGTGGACTGGATACAGGCGCACGCCAAGGCCAGTGACCCGGTGGTGTCGTGGGCCGCGCTGTCCGCCGCCATGAACGTGGACGATACCGACATGGAGCAACGCCGGGCGGTGGCTATGGCGTGGTCTGCGGCCTACCGGCAGTTCGCCAAGAGCAAGGCACCGTTGGACGTGTGGCTGGTGCGAACCATCCCCGCCAGCCGCCGCCACCCGCACATGCTGGCCGAGTGGATAGCCTTGGACTACGACATACAGGTGCTGGACCCCGGCTATGAAGAGAGCATGGCGAGGGCGCGCAACGACCTGTACCGCGATCTGGTGCGCCAGTGGTACGGCTACCGCCTATCGCAAGCCATCGTGGACGCAAGGCAAGCCGCCCGCCGCCGTCGGCTCGCTGCCCTTGGCTTGCGTTCCATGCCATCTTCGGTGCCGTCTTCGCGGCCGGAATGGTGATTTTTTAAGCAATCGACGCGAAGGAAGACCCCGCGCCCAGTTTTTTACTCTCTCAAAACGGATAAAAAATATTTGAAAAA
>NZ_JBKETB010000036.1:0-843 GCF_056355835.1 Bifidobacterium sp. LH_730 | reverse complement strand
TATTCCGCCGTTTTTCAAATATTTTTTATCCGTTTTGAGAGAGTAAAAAACTGGGCGCGGGGTCTTCCTTCGCGTCGATTGCTTAAAAAATCACCATTCCGGTCGAGAAGGCACCGAAGACGGCATGGAACGCAAGCCAAGAGCGGCGAGTCTTTGACGGCGGGCAGCCTGTCTAACTGCCACCATCTCTTGCGTTGGTTGGTAGTGGGTGTACCACTGGCGTACCAACCTGCGGTACATGTCGTTCTTAGCCCGTGCCATGCTCGCTTCATAGCCGGGGTCTAGCACCCGTATGTCGTAGTCCAAGGCTATCCACTCGGCCAGCATGTGCGGGTGGCGGCGGCTGGCGGGCATGGTGCGCACCATCCACACGTCGATAGGGGCGCGACTCTTGGTGAACTGGCGGTACGCGCCATCCCAAGCCATCGCCACCGCACGCCGCTGCTCCATGTCGGTTTCGTCCACGTTCATGGCGGCGGCCAGCGCGGCCCAAGACACCACCGGGTCGCCGGCCTTGGCGTGCGCCTGTATCCAGTCCACGGCCTCGCGGTCACAACTGCCGGGCGGGCACACGATCATATGCAGACGGCAGCCGTAGCCGTACAGCACGCGGTCTTGGCGCGAGGCGTTGCAATGCTTGCACGCGCGCCGTAGGTTCGCCACCGTGTCCCTGCCGCCATGCGCGTGGGGCACGATATGGTCGTCTTCCTCGCCCACGCGCGTGCAGCCGGGCAATTCCAGCCAACAATCGTTGCCCCACGCCGCTATCTCCGCCGCACGTATCGCTGGGGCGACTACCTGTCTACGCGGCACGCTCGGCCTCCCTGCGCTTGCGCCTAGCCA
>NZ_JBKETB010000035.1:0-879 GCF_056355835.1 Bifidobacterium sp. LH_730 | reverse complement strand
CCATGCAGTCAAATGCAGTTTAAATGCAGTTACAAGTGCATGCCCTAATCCCTTGTGGGAGTAGGGATTATCAATGGTCGTGCACTTTAAGCGGTCATTTCCTAAAGAGGCAAAAATGGCAGCCAAAATCAGGGGGCAGGTCCGCGCGCGCCCGCGCATACGCGCGCGTAAGGGCCTCCTCCTGCCCGCGTCGGCGGAGCGTTTTCCCAAGGTGGTCTCCCCTTGCCATGGAGGCGTTCCGCCGGTGGTTTTCGCTCCGACCTAGCCGACGCCGCCGCATCGCCGGAGGCCTTCCCCGCCCCGTCATCCACGTAAATCATGGCTGCCACCCGAGTCGATTATCCGGAAATGCCCCAGGAAGGGGTCTGGCGCCCTCTCTGGCGGACTTTTAGGCGGAACATGACTCCCAGCCCATATTCCACCCTGAAAAAGCGTTAGAAGCCGTTTTCTGGCGATTGGCACTCCGCACCCACGGAGGAAATGCCTCAAAAGCGCCTCCGACCCGCCCCGAGACGTGTTCGCGCGGCCGGTCCGGACGGGAATCACCTGCCATGCCTGGGAGTCCGCCAGAGGGGCGTTTTCGCGGCCCGCGCCGCCGGAGTGTCCGCCATGACCGCCATGGCATCGCCCGATCGGAGAGGTCGATGTCCTGGCGGATGGCTCCCGGCAACCGGCCAGAGCCAATCTCGGCGGCGCGAAGCCGGCCCCTTACGCGCGCGTATGCGCGGGCGCGCGCGGACCTGCCCCCTGATTTTGGCTGCCATTTTTGCCTCTTTAGGAAATGACCGCTTAAAGTGCACGACCATTGATAATCCCTACTCCCACAAGGGATTAGGGCATGCACTTGTAACTGCATTTAAACTGCATTTGACTGCATGG
>NZ_JBKETB010000034.1:0-1115 GCF_056355835.1 Bifidobacterium sp. LH_730 | reverse complement strand
CTTGAATTTTCATTGCTAGTGCAACGGGTGTGGATGAGATGGGCCCATGGGTTCCCGGTAGCATGGTGTTTGCTTACGACGACCAGACACCGGGAGGTTCCATGGGCCGGTACACTCATCTTACCTTGGAAGAGCGCGAGGAGATCATGCTGCTGGCGCACGAGGGCAGGAGCCACGGCGACATCGCCCGGGCGACGGGCAGGGACAAGGCGACCATCAGCAGGGAGATCGCGCGTAACTCGTTCACGGTCGGCCGGGGCCGCTGCTACCGGGCGTCGACCGCCCAGCGCGCCTACGAGGCGCGCAGGCTTTCCTGCGTGCGCACGCGCCGTCTGGACGACGGGGAGCTGGCGGGGCTGGTCGTCAAACTGATCGTCAAGGAGCGTTGGTCGCCCGATCAGATCGCGGGCAGGATCAGGCTCGAGAGGCCCGAGCTGGCGGTGTCCGCCTCGACGATCTACCGGGCCATCAACGCGCGCAGGCTCGATCCGCCCGACCTGGAGCGCACCAGGCGGGGACTCAAGGCGCGGCTGCGTCACAAGGGCAAACGCCGCCGCCGCAGGGACGGTCCGGAGGAACGGCGCGGCAAGATCCCCGGCGCCAGGCCCATATCCGAGCGTCCCGCCGAGGTCGAGTCACGTTCCAGGCTCGGCGACTGGGAGGGCGACACCGTCGTGGGCAGGGGCGCCGGCGCTTGCCTGGTCACGCTCGTCGACCGCAAAAGCGGCGGCCTGGACGGCGGCCGCGCCGCCTCGCACACCAAACGCGACGTCGCCGACGTGGAGATGGCCGCGCTGCTCAGACACCCGGAAAGCCGGACCGCGACCTTGGACAGGGGCATGGAGTTCGCCGATTTCAAACGGGTCGAGCAAGCCACCGGAACGGTCTTCTACTTCGCCCTGCCCCGCCATCCCTGGCAGCGCGGGACCAACGAGAACACCAACGGCCTGATCCGCGAGTACTTCCCCAAGGGCACCGACTTCGCCAACGTCAGCGACCAGGAGGTCCAGGCCGTGTTCGACGCTATCAACCGCAGACCACGCAAACGCCTCGGCTACCGCACGCCCCACGAAGTCCACCACTCAACCGTGTTGCACTTGCTCTGAAAATTCAAG
>NZ_JBKETB010000033.1:0-1161 GCF_056355835.1 Bifidobacterium sp. LH_730 | reverse complement strand
AATGGCGTGGATTTGGTGGTTGTTGGTGCGGGTTTGTTCGGTCTGACGGTGGCCCAGCAGGCGGCCGAGAGGGCCGGGGCGCGGGTCGAGGTCATCGACGTGCGCGACCATATCGGAGGCAACGCGTACTCGTACATGGACGAGGAGACGGGCGCGGAGATCCATAAGTACGGCGCCCACCTGTTCCACACGTCCAACCAGCGCGTGTGGGAGTACGTCAACCGGTTCACCCAGTTCACCGACTACGTGCACCGCGTCTACGCCACGCATGACGGCGAGGTCTACCCCCTGCCCATCAACCTGGGAACCATCAACCAGTTCTTCCACGCCCACATGACCCCCGCCCAGGCCAGGGCCCTCATCGACCGGCAGGCCGGCGAGCTCGCCGGCACCGACCCCGCCAACCTCAACGACAAGGGCATCCAATTGATCGGACGTCCCCTCTACGAGGCGTTCATCAAGAACTACACCGGCAAGCAATGGCAGACCGACCCCGCCGACCTGCCCGCCGACATCATCAAACGCCTGCCCGTCCGCCTCAACTACGACAACCGCTACTTCAAGGACACATGGGAGGGCCTGCCCAAGGACGGGTACGCCAAGTGGATGGAGCGCATGATCGACGACCCCAGGATCCACGTGACCCTGGGCGTCGACTTCTTCGACGAATCCCAGCCGCTCAACAAGCGTGCCTTGGTCGGCCAAGTGCCCGTCGTCTACACGGGCCCCGTGGACCGCTACTTCGACTACGAGCTCGGCGAGCTCAAATGGCGCACCGTCGACTTCAAGGAGGTCCGCTACGACGAGGACGACCACCTCGGCTGCCCCGTGATGAACTACTCCGACCCGGACGTGCCCTACACGCGCGCGATCGAGTTCAAGAACTTCAACCCCGAGCGCCGCGACTCCCAGAACCACGGGAAGACCGTGGTGTGGGAGGAATACTCCCGCTTCGCCCAGCGCGGCGACGAACCCTACTACCCCGTCAACACGCCCGCCGACAAGGAGCTCTACGCGCGCTACCAAGCCAAGGCCGCCGCCGAACCCAACACCGTCTTCGGCGGACGCCTCGGCACCTACAAGTACTACGACATGCACCAAGTCATCGACACCGCCCTCACCGCATACGACGAACACATCGCCCCCATGCTCAACAAATAA
>NZ_JBKETB010000032.1:0-1419 GCF_056355835.1 Bifidobacterium sp. LH_730 | reverse complement strand
CCCGCCCATGATCGCCAGGAGGGTCGCGCCGCCCGCGCCCACCACCACGTACAGGAGCGTGTTCAGGAGCCAGCGGGCGAAGATGCCGTCCTGGTAGGAGAACACGGTGGCGATGTTGTCGAACAAGGCGAAGCTCTTGCCGAAACCAAGGCCGAACGTCGAAGTGAAGTCCGCCTGCGTCTTCGTCGCATTGATCACCAAGTAGACGAACGGGAAGAGGCAGTAGATGGCGAAGATCGCCGTCACGATGGTCAGCAGGGTCGAGCGGCGGGGGTTCTGCACGTTCGCGAACCCGTTCTTCGCGGAGCGCTTGCGCTCGGCCGCCTCGTCCTTGGCGATCCTCTTCTGGCGCAATTTCTCGGCCCTCTTCGCGGCCTTCTCCTGCTCCTTGAGGGAAGCCGGGCTCATGGTTGCACTCGTCATATCAGTTCCACTCCTTCAACGTCATCGTCGACTCCAATGCCTTCGCGCACAGAGGGGTTTTCTCTCCCTCAGCCGGCCTTGCCGGCAGCTCCCTCATCAGAGGGAGCATGGTGCGAACGGTCTTCAGCATGCGGGTCACTTCATCTGCTCCTTCATGCTGTTCAACTGCACCGCGTACGCGATCGCCATCGTGATCACCGCCATCACGATCGCCAGCGCGGCCGCGTAATTGCTCTGGTTGCCACTGAAGGACAGGTTGTACGCGTACATGTTCGGCGTGTAGTAGGTGGTGATCGCGTTGCCGGGCACCATGTTCTCCATGATGCTGGGCTCGTTGAACAACTGGAACGAGCCGATGATCGAGAAGATCACCGTGATCGCCAAACCACCACGAAGCTCGGGAAGCTTGATGCTCTTGATGATCTGCCACTCCGACGCGCCATCGATCGCCGCCGCCTCATACAGGGAATGGGGGATCGTGGACAGGGAGCTGTAGAAGATCAGCATGTTGTAGCCCGTGAACTCCCACGTCACGATATTGCCGATCGAAGCAAGAAGGACCGAGGGCGCGAGCACGTCGATGTTGGTGCCCAGGAAATCGTTCAGCGAGCCCACCAGACCGTACTTCGCGCCATACATGAAGCCCCAGATCAGGGTCGACACCACCGCCGGCACCGCATACGGCAGGAACGTCGAGATGCGGAAGAACTTCGTGCCATGCAGCTTCGCGCTATCGATCGCCAACGCCAGGGCCGCCGCCAGGAACAGCATGATCGGCACCTGCACGCACGTGAACAAAGCCACGCGGCCCACGGCGCTCCAGAACTGACCATCCTGGAAGAGGCGCTGGTAGTTCGCGAACCCCACGAACTGGTTGCCGCCGATCATCTTCTTCTGGAAAAACGAGATATAGATGGCGTACACGATCGGCACGATGAACACGAACACGAACACCACCGAAAACGGCCACATGAACTTCCAACCACGCCAATCACG
>NZ_JBKETB010000031.1:0-1431 GCF_056355835.1 Bifidobacterium sp. LH_730 | reverse complement strand
GGCTGCGAGGGACATGTTCCGGTATTCCTCCGGGGTGTGTCCCTCGAGTCGTATCTGGCGTCGTTTGGTGTTCCAGTGGACGATGTACGCGTCCAGCTCGGTCTTGAACCGCTCGTACGAGGCGAACTCGCGGTTGCGGTAGAACTCGTCCTTCAAGTGGCCGAAGACCTGTTCGGTGGCGGCGTTGTCCAGGCAGTTGCCCTTGCGGCTCATGGACTGGCGGATGCTCAGCCCCCTGAGCCTTTCCCTCCACCATGGGTGCTGGTACTGCCATCCCATGTCCGAGTGCAGGATGGGGTTCGCGCCCTCGGGCAGTCTGGCCTCGAGCATGGCGAGCAGCCGCCGCTGCTGGGCCATGTCGGGGTGCCGGCTCACGTCCCAGGCCACGATCTCCTTGCTGGCCATGTCGTACACGGGCGCGAGGTACGCCTTGCCGCCCGCGACCTTGAACTCGGTGACGTCGGTGCCGAGTTTCTCGAACGGCCGGCCCGCGGCGAAGTCGCGTTCGAGCAGGTTGGGCACAGACCCGCCTTGGTCGCCCTTGTACGAGTTGTATTTCCTACAGGGGTTGGCGGCGCGGATGGCGCATTTGAGCCCCATGCGGCGCATGACCCTCAGGACGCTCTTGGCCGACACCCTCTGCCCGAACTCGTGGACCAGGCACATATGGATCTGCCGGTGGCCGCATCCGTTCGCCGTCCGCGCCCAGATCTCCCTGACCATGGGATCGAGGTCGGGGCGCGGCTCATGTTCCGGATGCGACAGATGATAGAAATACGTGGATCTCGCCAACCCGCTGATTCTCAGCAGATGGTCGAGCCGGTGCCCCTGCCCCGCGAGCAGTCGGACGACGGCGCTTCGCTCGCGCCGCGTGACTTCTGCGCCCGCAGGGCCCGGAGTTTTTCCAGATACGCGACCTTCGCCTCCAGATAAGCGACCCGTTCGGCGAGCTCCTGCTCGCGCGTCGGTTCGGGTTTCGGTTTGGATCTCACGCCCCTGGGCCTGCCCTTGGGCTTCGGACGCAACGCATCCGCGCCACCGGAACGGTACTCGCGGCACCAACGCTCCAGCGCCGCGATGCTCGCCACTCCGTGCCTGGCCATGACCTCCGTCTTGGTCAGGCCATCGTCGACGTGGTCGCGCGCCGCCGCGACCTTCGTCTCCCAGTCGTAGCTGCGTTTGCCCCGCGCGCCCATGACCGCCTCCCGTCCGCCGGAACCGTACAACAGGATCCAGTTTCTCGCGGTCGCCACTGGCATCGCAAGCCGACGCGCGAGAACATCCTTGCCCGCGCCGGCCTCGATGAGCCTCAGCGCTTCGCGCCGGAACTCATCGCCGTAACGTTTCCTTCGATCCTCTCGCATACGAAAGAACCACACCTCCAATCATCGAATCTGAATTTCTTCAGTCCAACAATCGGGGTGCGGTTCA
>NZ_JBKETB010000030.1:0-1436 GCF_056355835.1 Bifidobacterium sp. LH_730 | reverse complement strand
CCGGAATGGTGATTTTTTAAGCAATCGACGCGAAGGAAGACCCCGCGCCCAGTTTTTTACTCTCTCAAAACGGATAAAAAATATTTGAAAAACGGCGGAATACCAACGAAAAAGAGGTGAAACCATGCAAATGACATTGGAGGGCTTCGAGGACTATTACATGCCCAACGAAGGCCTACAGGAACGCGCCACGAAGGAACTTATCGACAGCTTCGTGGAAGGCAGGACGCTGAACCCAAGCGCCCGGTACATCTGCAAGACCATGATCAACATTTCCCGTAACTTCGACGCGCTCAACGCCAAGGGCCGCGACACAAGCCGCGTCATGGCACAGCTTCTGTCGTGGTATCAGGAGCTTGAAACGAAGTTCTCGACGCAAAAGGAAATCGACCCGGCACTGGCCGGACTGCTGCAAGAGGCCAAGGCATGACACCGGCAAGAGGCGGCACCAAGCGCGACGAAAGCCGTCGAACAGACGGGGCCATAGTCGCCAAGTTCGCCCAACTGCTTGGCACGCCATTGCTGCCGTGGCAACGATACGTCGCCGACGTGGCCGGAGAGATCGACCCGGAAACGGGAACCTACTATTACGACACCGTGATACTGAGCACGCCAAGGCAGTGCGGCAAATCGACGCTNGACACCCGGAACGCCCTGTGGGGGCCTGATCGCTTCATCTACTATCTGGCGCAGACGGGCAAGGACGCCGGCGACCACTTCAAGAAATACTTGAAAACGCTTCGTGACTCGCCGCTTTCTGCCATCACCACCCGGCCATATCTCGGGGCTGGAGACTTGCGCCAGCCCTTTATGAACGGCAGCGTGATTATGCCAAAGAGCGTGACCAAGGTAGCCGGCCACGGCGTGCAGGGCGACAAAATCACGCTTGACGAAGCGTTCTCGTTATCCGAGGAAACGGGCAACACCATACTGGACGGCTTCATGCCGACGATGGCGACCAGACTAAAGGCCACCGGCGTGCAACCTCAACTATGGATTACCAGCACCGAGGGCACGGCGGAATCAACGTTCTTCAACCAACGCTTGGACGCTTGCAGGAACGGGGAGCAGTCACGCCGCACCTGTTGGTTCGACTTCGGCTTGCCCGACGACGAAGACCCGGAGGACTTGAACGCCATCATGCGCTATCACCCTGCGGCCGGGCTGTTGTGGAACAAAGCGCAATTGGCCGACTTCCACGAACAGTTCAGAGGCAACCCGGCAGGATGGGCGCGAGCGTTCGGCAACCGCCGTGACGTTGGAATCGTTGACCGAGTGATAAACGCCGACCTGTGGGACGCCACCGAGTGCCGGCCGATACAGCCCGCCGAACTGGCCGGCAGGCCGGTGGTGTTCGGCGCGGCCGTGGACGTTGACGCCACGCATACGTCGATTAGCGCCGGCATCTCCGAACCCGACGGCACTGTTACCGTGCA
>NZ_JBKETB010000029.1:0-1839 GCF_056355835.1 Bifidobacterium sp. LH_730 | reverse complement strand
GTGGACGCGCTTCTTGGCCGTGAGCCGTTGGAGGTTTCGCGGTGAGTTGGGCTTACAAAGTGTTGTATGCGCTGGCTGTGTGGCCGGTTGCGTTGGTTCTGGCCGTTATTGGCGCGTGGTGGCCGCTGGCCGTGGTGTTGGCGTGCGGCCTGTTCGAGTGGTTGGGCGTGCCTGAGCGTGTGGGCGCTTGGCTTGGGGGTGATGGCCGGTGATGTTCCTTCGTTTCCTGTCGTTGCCGTTCAGGCTGGTGTCCGTCGTGTTGTTCGCGTTCGCCTTGATGTTCGACGCCGCGGCTTGCTTGCTTTGTCGCCGGAAGTCCGTTCTGCGCGAGTGCTTGGAGGACTTTCTATGAGCGGCAAGCCTGCGTTGGCCCAGCGTGACAGGGGCCATTACACGTTCACCAGCGTGGTGAAGCCCACCGGGCTGATCGCGTTGTGCGTCACGCCGCATTACGGCGAGTTCGAGGAATTGGGGCGGATAACCAAACCGATTGTGTATGAGTTCACGCGCGAGGAGGCGGCCGGCCTGATCGGTTGCCTTGACGCGCTTCTTGGGGACGACAGCCCGCTTTAGCGCTGGTGCTTGCGATAACTGAACAGCCCTTGACCCAGCCGAAGGTCGGTTGCTGGGTAGGCGTGATAAAGCACCCGGCCGCGCCTCGCCCAGCGCGTTACAAACACGCCAACTGTGGGTTGGCGGTTACCACGGCATCGCGGGGTGCCATGCGGGAATTGATTAAGTCAATGAACCGGCGTCGCCTTCACAGGGAGATTGACGGGGCTATGGACGCATACGTGCGTTGCCGCCGGTTCAAACCATCTCGCGTCATCACGACGCCGACCATGCGACGGCCCGGCTCCATACCGAAAGCCTTAGCGTGCGAGCCTTCAAGCGAAGCGCCTAGCCCGGAAGGGCTTCGCGTTTTTCGTCTATAAGGCTCCCGCTCTAACCTCTCACCACCCAAAAGTCTTCATAAAGAATCCAACGAAACCCATTCACAGAAAGCGAGAAACGATTATGAGCATTGAAGTCATCCGCAAGCCTAGGAAACGCAAGAATTACAAGGAAACACGGGCGAAGGACTTAAAGAACGCCGTAAGGTGGAATCTGCCCAGATTGGAGCATGACACCATCGGCATGGAGAACGTGCCACGCCAGATGGTGGTGAAGCTGCTGCACTTGGACATGGTTGTTCCCTCGACCGACCCGACCGGCACGCACACCATGCAATCGCTGATCGCCTCGGGCTATGTGCTTCGTCCAAAGCGTCAGTATGGCGTGGAGGTGTTCGACCGCGACGATCTGGTGCAGTCCCTCAAGGCCTATGCTGGGGTGCGTTGACATGCGCGCGAAACTGAAACTGGTGATCGAGGAAACCGACGACACGGGCACCAGCACCACCACCTTGCCGCTGGCGTTCGGCATGTTCGACGATATGGGCAGCCCGGTGACAGGCGTGTACGACGCGCGCGAGGGCGACCACCGGCGCTTGCGATTCGCCACTTGGCTGCTGCCGTCCATCACCGAGGCGATCGTGAGGGCGAACTACGACGCCGACCCCGACCCGGAGGCCGGCATATGAACCCGCGCGCGAAGCTGACCGCGAAACAGGCGGCCAAATACTTGGGCGTGAGCGAAAGCCTGTTGCGAAAGTGGCGCGGCGAGCATTACGGCCCGGTGTTCTACCGACCCACCGACGCGCCCAACTGCCCCGTGCTGTACGAGGTGGCCGACCTCGACATGTTCGTGGCTAGGCGCAAGCGCAGGGAGGCCGAGCGTGCCGCGTAGACAGGTAGTCGCCCCAGCGATACGTGCGGCGGAGATAGCGGCGTGGGGCAA
>NZ_JBKETB010000028.1:0-3860 GCF_056355835.1 Bifidobacterium sp. LH_730 | reverse complement strand
GAAGGGTCACAAAACGTCAGAAACATGCGCGAAGCGTCCGCCATCCGGTCCCCGAACCGCCACGAATGCCGGCGGATATAAGGGAGACCTTTCAACCGACCGATAATCGAAGATTTGCGGCGGCCATGGCCCAGGGGAGACGCCCGGCTCCATTCCGAACCCGGAAGCTAAGACCTGGCACGGCGATGGTACTGCACCCGGAAGAGTGTGGGAGAGTAGCACGCCGCCGCTACACACGTAAGAAAAGCCTCAGAAGGACAACCTTCTGAGGCTTTTCGCATATCTGCACACTGATTCTTTTTCTCCTTTTCTGAATGGTGGCGACGCTGACATTGCTGTGCGCATTGCTGCTTTCGGTGCTCGTTCGCATGGTTCAAGCTGCGCGCGTCGAACGTGAATTGTAGACGATCGTCTCCTAATGCTGAACTCTCATACCTATAATTGCTTTATCGGTTGGGAGAAGACGGGGAGCTTTATTGTGAAGCATGCTGGTACGTTCACTATGCCAGAGGTTTTGACGGAATCACCTACCTCTTGTCCTCGAAGCAAGGCTTACGAAAAAGATCATGGGAGTGCATCGGCTGGTGCTGGACGTGTTTGTTCGCTTGACGGTTTGCGTGGTGTGGCCTGTCTTATGGTGCTTCTGCTCCACCTCGGCATGATGCTTGGTCCGTGGGGAGGCGCGAAGAGCCTTGAACGCTTGGTTCCGGGCACCGCGTCCGTTATGGTGTTCTTCGTTCTTTCCGGGGTTGTGCTGTCGCTCGCTCCATTCAAGAGGATGGCAAGCGGGCAAGCCTACGATTGGTTTGCGTATTTCCCACGCCGTATTGTGCGGCTGTTGGTGCCCACGTGCGCGGCAATCCTGCTCGCCGTATTGACCGGATATGTGGCGTGGCGTATGGGGTCACAGTCGCGTTCGGCGACCGCCATCGATTTCGCCGGCGGATTCCGCACGATCGTCCATGATGCGTTCATGCAATTTGATCTGTTGTTCAATGTTTCGGATGATACGGTTACGCTGTTTGGCGCTCCTCTGCAGCGTGCGGATTCGCCGGTATGGTCGATGAGTTGGGAACTGTGGTTCAGTCTCACGTTGCCGCTGGCGGTGTGGTGCGTGTCTCGGATTCGGCGGGATTGGCTGACCGTGTGCGCTATCGCGGCGGCGCTGTTCGTCTCGCATTGGTCCGGGTATTTCCCGCTGCGGCTGTGTCTGATGTTCTGGCTAGGTGTGATTCTGGCGAAGCATGCGTCTATGCTGATGAGTCTCAGGCTTCCTGCTGCCGTCGAGCTGGTTGCAGTCTTTGGAACATTGGTTCTTATTGAAACGTCGTTCTTGATCGCCGTGTTTGTGGGTGATGTCCCGGCGCCGATCCATGCGCTGCTGCAGACCATGATGAACCTGGCCTGCATGGGATTGGTGGCGCTTGCCATGACCGATGGGCTGTTGCGTCGCGCTCTGAGCGTGCGGCCGATTCTTTTCCTGGGGCGTATCTCCTTTAGCCTGTATCTGACCCATGCCATCGTCATCGGCGGGCTTGCGGCGGTTCTGCCCAAGCTTGGCGTGACGGCATTGTCCGTTCAAACTTTTGTCGCCTTTGTCGCAAGTCTGCTGTTTGGGTGGTGCTTCTATTTGGTCATCGAACGCCCCAGCATACTTTGGTCGCGTTCTCTCGCGACTTTGCGTTGACGGAACTCTCCTTTTGGGGATATTTCTCCCTTTTCTCGTGCTTGCCGCACATTGCCACGAGAAAAGCACGAAAAATACGGCACGCTTTCTCCCTTTTTCTATAACAAGGTGTGGCAAGCACGAGAAAAGGGAGAAAACGGAAGCATCGATGGGGAAAGCCGATCTTGGAATACCGTCGCAAGACACGGTATGGAGGGCACAAAGGGATATACGGAACGCCCCGAACACGATGCGGTATGGGTCGTGCTCGGGGCGTTTGTCGTATGTGAGAAAAGGTCAGCCGCGGGCCTTGGCGTAGGCTTCGTAGACGGTCGGAGTGGGCTCGCCGGTTTCGACACCTTCGATGGAGAGTTCCCATGCGGGCGGTTCGGCGGCGCCGGAAAGCACCCATGCGGCCTGGCGGGCCGCGCCGATGGCGACGTATTCGTCGGTGGCGGGACGGGTGACGTCCATGCCGAGAATCGACGGGGCCAGCGTGCGGATGGCCACGGATTTCGCGCCGCCGCCGATCAACAGGATGCGCTCGATCTTCGCGCCGAGGGCGCGGATGAGTTCGAGGCAATCGCGCTGCGAGCAAAGCAGGCCCTCGACGAAGGCGCGCGCCATATTCTCCTTCGTGGTGTTCTTGAGCGTCAGCCCAGTCAGCGACGCCGTGGCATCGGGGCGGTTCGGCGTGCGCTCACCGTCGAAATACGGCACCAGCGTGATGCCGCCCGCGCCGGGCTCGGCGGCAAAGGCAAGACGGGCCAGCTCATCATAATCGACGCCCAGAGCCGCGCGACCGGCGTCGAGGATGCGCGAGCCGTTGATTGTGCAGGCCAGCGGTAGATAATGGCCGGTGCAGTCGGCGAAACCGGAGATCGCACCGGTCAAGTCATAGACCGGGTTTTCGGCGATGGCCGCGGCCACGCCCGAGGTGCCCAACGACACGGACACATCGCCCACGGCCATGCCAAGGCCCAGCGAGGCCATCGCATTGTCGCCGCCGCCGGGGCCGAGCAGACAGCCGCCGTCCACAGCCTTGCCGGCGATCTCGGGGGATGCGGTGACGGCGGCGGCTTCGCGCGGACCAAGCACGGTCGGCAGCGTGAGGCTTTCGGCCAAAGCAGTGGCCTGCGGAGCCGCGGAGGTATCGAGGTCGGTGGCGCCATCGCCATAGGCGGCCGCGGCGTCAACGGTCTCGCCGAAGGCGGGGGCGAGGGCCAGCGCCAGCAGATCGCGGCGATAGTGTCCGGAGGCGGCGTCGTAGTAGCTGGTGCCGGAGGCATCGGATCGATCGGTGAACAGCGCGTCAAGATGCGCGTCCTCGCCCGCCTCCACCGGGCCGAAACCGGCGATGCGCCAGCTCAGCCAGTCATGCGGCAGACAGACGGCGGCGATGCGGCGGGCGTTCTCGGGCTCATGCTCGGCGACCCAGGCGATTTTGGTCAGTGTGTAGGAGGCGACGGGGGAGGAACCAACGGCCTTCACCCAGCGCTGCTTGCCGCGTGCGACGACATCCTCCGGCTCGCCATCGTTGGCGGGAGCGGCGCCGAGGGCCTCGATGAGGGCGGCGGCCTGGGGCGCCGAGCTGGTGTCGTTCCACAGCATCGCATCTCGGATCACACGCCCCTGGGCATCGAGCAGCACCATGCCATGCTGCTGTCCGCCGACGGCGAGGGCGGCGACATCATCCATGCCACCGGCCTGCGCCGTGGCTTCCTGGAAGGCGTTCCACCAGTGCTCCGGGTTGACCGAGGTTCCATCCGGATGCTTGGCCTGTCCGAAACGGACCAGCGCGCCGGTCTGCGCATCGGTGACGCGCACCTTCGTGGACTGGGTGGACGTATCGACGCCCGCGACCAATGTAGTCATATTGCCTCCTCGTTGACGGCGTTGACACCGCTTAGTTAGATGAATAAACTATAGTGTAGCATCAAAACGGACGTCGGCAAAGCGCACGGTGTCGTCGAAGCGGACGTTGACGCCGTGACTTAAGGTATAGATTGAACTAAGTGACGAAAGTGACGGCGGATCGGCGGAAAACCGCCGCACAATACCGGTGGAAATCACTTCCGTCGCGGGAAAGGAACGATATGGCGGCACTGCGGCGCATCAACCAGGACGACCTGCGCAACCATAATATCTCGGTGGTCATCGACACCATGCTGCGCGCCACCGAGCCCATGAGCCG
>NZ_JBKETB010000027.1:0-4333 GCF_056355835.1 Bifidobacterium sp. LH_730 | reverse complement strand
CAGCACACCAGGATCACCAATCCCCAGAAGCCGTACGACGCCTTGTAGGTCAGGGCACGCCCCCAGTGCGCGAGCACGCCGTTGAGCAGCAGGATGGTCGAGATCGCGCCGATGATGCAGCCGCCGACGAACAACGGCAGGTCGAACAGCAGGTTCAATGCGATCGCGCCGCCGATCAGCTCCGCCAGATCGGTGGCGATGGCGATGACCTCGGCCTGGGCGAAGAACATGAACCGGCCGGCGTCACCCATGCGCTCGCCAAGGATCTCGGGTAGGGATTTGCCGGTGACGATGCCGAGTTTGGCCGACTGGTATTGGATCAGCACGCTCATCGCGTTGGCCAGCACCAGCACCCAAACCAGCAGATAGCCGTACCGGGCTCCGGAGGTAATATTCGCCGCCACATTGCCGGGGTCCACGTAGGCGACCGCCGCCACGAACGCCGGGCCTAGGATCGAGGCCAGCGTGTGGGTGTGATGTTCCTGCGTTTCCTTCCCCTGCGCTTCCTGCTGTTCTTTCCTTTGTTCTTCCTGCATCTGCGTCTTGCCCAATGATTCGCTTACGGATTCGCTCATACCGTTTGCCAGTTATAGTGCCGTTGTGTGTCGTTTCTATGACGATTGCGTTGGAGGCATGGGAGAAATGGGAGGCATGGCCTTGCGTTGGGATAGCAAACGATTTCAATGATGGGTGAACGTATCGAAAAACTTCATGGTTCCATCACAGAGGGGGTGCGTTGCCCTGTGGTCGTTACTCTCTGCGCGAACTTGCGATTTTTCAACGATCATACGGTTTTGTCGCCGTAGGGCAGTGTTTGCCGGGTTTTGCTGCCGCGTCAATGATTCAAAATGCTATCGTTTGCATTTTTGGACGAAATGATGCACAATGGTGTGTGTCAGAAGTCGTAGAGATGCATCACAGCATCCAACCGGCAGCCAGCCGGCGACGACATGGGAGACAACAGAAAGGTTCGACGATGAATCGCACAGTGAAGTCGATGGTCGCGGTCGCGGCCGTTGCGGCAATGTCCCTCGGCGTGGCGGCCTGCGGCAGCTCCAGCTCGTCCGACGGCGATGCCAAAGGCAAGGTCTATTTCCTGAACTTCAAGCCGGAGGCGGCCGACCAGTGGACGGCGCTGGCCAAGAAGTACTCCGACGAGAAGGGCGTCGACGTCAAGGTCCAGACCGCGGCCTCCGGCACCTACGAGCAGACCTTGAAATCCGAAATCGCCAAGACTGACGCCCCGACCCTGTTTCAGGTCAACGGTCCCGTCGGCTACCAGAACTGGAAGCGGTACACGGCCGACCTCTCCGGCACCGATATCTACAAGGAACTGTCCGACCCGGATGTGGCCCTGAAGGACGGCGACAAGGTTGTGGGCGTGCCATACGTGATGGAGACCTACGGCCTGATCTACAACAAGGACATCCTCGAGAAGTATTTCGCCACCGATGGCGCCAAGGCCACAAGCGTGGAGGACATCAACTCCTTCGACAAGCTCAAGGCCGTGGCCGATGACATGCAGGCCAAGAAGGACCAGCTGGGCATCAAGGGCGCGTTCACCTCCGCCGGCATGGATTCCTCCTCCGACTGGCGCTTCAAGACGCACCTGGCGAACCTGCCGCTCTACTTCGAGTTCAAGGACGATGACGTCACCACGCAGCCGGAGACGATCAAGGGAACGTATCTGCCGGAATACAAGCAGATCTGGGACCTCTACCTGACGGATTCCACCACCGAGCCCACGCAGATCAGCGCCAAGACCGGTGACGACGCCAACTCCGAGTTCGCCCTCGGCGAGGCCGCGTTCTATCAGAACGGCACCTGGGCGTGGACCGATCTGCAGAAGGCCGGCATGACCGCCGATCAGGTGGGCATGATGCCGATCTACATCGGCGCCCCCGGTGAGGAGAACCAGGGCCTGGCCACCGGCTCCGAGAACTACTGGTGCATCAACGACAAGGCCTCCGACGCCGACAAGAAGGCCACCGAGGACTTCCTCGAGTGGGTCATCACCTCCGACGCCGGCAAGACCGCGCTGTCGCAGGACATGGGCTTCACCACGCCGTTCAAGACCTTCGACGACGTGGAGTCCGACAACCCGCTGACCGAGGCCGCCGTCGAGGATTCGAAGTCCGGCCGCACCCCCGTGACCTGGAACTTCACCATGATGCCGTCCGAGGAATGGAAGAACAAGCTTGGCTCCGCCCTACTTGAGTACGCTCAGGGAACCGGCAACTGGGATGCCGTCAAGACCGCCTTCGTGGACGGTTGGGCATCCGAGTACGCGGCGACGCACTGAGCGCGGCAATGACCTTGGTTTGATCTGATCGTCATCGACCGACCGCCTTTGGGCGGAAGGTCGGTGACGATCGTTTGTTATCCAACGGTTGCGCCGGCGACTGGGATTGATGGGGAACGCGGCTTGGGCCGCCGTCCGAGGGGGCGGCGGCCCAAGCCGCGTTATGCGTTGTCCGCGCCGCGTGGCGTCCGCGGCGCGGCGCTTGCCTATCGCATCCTTGCTGTGGACGAGCGGACGATCAGGTGCGCCGGATATATGACGAAGGGCTTGGCTAGCTTCTTGCCGTCAATGAGGTCGAGCGCCATATGCGCTGCATGGCGCGCCATTTCCGTGGGGTCCTGGTGGATCGTGGTCAGTCCGATGTCCTTGGTGTAGAAGCTGTCGTCGTAGCCGATCACGGAGACATCCTCGGGCACGGCCAAGCCGCTGCGTTCCAGCTGGAATATGAGCGGCAGGGCGATGCCATCCTCTTGGCAGGCGATGGCGGTGGGCATGTTGGGCAGACTCATGATCTGCGTGACCACGTCGCCGATCTGGTAATCGCCGTTGGCGTCGACCTTGCAGACGATCACCTGTGGCTCTATGCCTGCCTCGCGGCAGCATGACATGAATGAGGTGAAGCGATCGCTCACGGAGAAGCTCAGGGAGACCTCGCGGTCGGTGCTGATGTAGGCGATGCTGCGATGCCCGAGATTGATGAGGTGACGCGAGGAGAGCATGCATCCCTGGGTGTCGTCGATGTTGACCGCGGCGTCGAACCCATGGTCGGCGGGTTCGGCCGAGTTGATGCCGACGATCGGCACGTCCACCGAGGCGAGTTGTTTGGTCTCGTCGTTGTCGATGTCGAATGACACCACGATCACGGCGTCGGCGTTGCGCCGCACCGGCAGCATATCGAAGAACTCCTTGCGCTCCTCGATGCTGGAGATTTGGAACACGGACATGTCGTAGCCGTTGGCGGACAGCACCTCGTTGAGGCCCTCGAGCACCGAGGCCGTGAACCACAGGCGTATATGGCCGCTCATCAGCACGGCGACCCGGAGCGAACGGCCTGATTTCAGCGCCGCGGCCGAGCGGGAAAGCGAGAAGTTGAGCCTCTCGGCGATCTCAAGCACGCGGTCGCGGGTTTTGGCTGACACAAGGTCCGGGCGCGTGAATGACCGGGACACGGTGGAGACGGAGACGCCCGCCACCTTGGCGACATCCTTGATGCTGCTGCTCATGGTGCGCTCCTTTGCAAACACTCGCGACTATCTATTCCATTCTACGTCTTGTTATACTGCAACGCCAATCATTTTGCAAACGTTTGTATCAGGATGTTGTAAAGCGGCGAGACGGTGGAAAACCTTGTTATTTCAAGGTTATGGAAGCAGCGCCGGATAAGGGAGAGCAAAGAATGCGTCCGCTGTTGCAAGGAGAAAAATGACAACGTTTGACATAGCGGGCTCGGAGAGATACGATAGCCATACGTTCGCGTGGCGGCGTCGGTAAAGCGGCCGAAGGCGCCATGGAATCGCAACGGAGCGTTGGCATGCGCTGGCAGAACTCAAGGAGGAGAAATGCGATGATCAGCATGGCTGGCAAATCAATACGCAGATGGTGGGCGCTGTTCGCATTGCCCACGTTTGCAGCGTTCATTATCGGCTTCGTGGTGCCGTTCATCATGGGCGTCTACCTGAGCTTCTGCGAGTTCACCACCGTGACCGACGGTGAATGGGTGGGGCTCAAGAACTACGCCAGGGCATTCGGGGACAAGGAATTCCTTCATGCGCTGGGCTTCTCGACGGCGTTCACCATCGTCACCACCGTGGTGATCAACGTCTTGGCTTTCACCATCGCCTATATGCTCACCAAGGCGATCAAAGGCTCCACGATCTTCCGTTCGGTGTTCTTCATGCCGAACCTCATCGGCGGCATCATCCTGGGCTACATCTGGCTGCTGCTGCTCAACGGCGTGCTCGCGCACTGGGGGCGTGCCCTGACCTACAAGGCGTCGTACGGCTTCTGGGGATTGGTGATCCTGGTGTGCTG
>NZ_JBKETB010000026.1:0-5544 GCF_056355835.1 Bifidobacterium sp. LH_730 | reverse complement strand
CCCATGTGCGGCCAGTGGAAGAAGTCCACGACGATCAGGTCGAGCGGGATGCCGCGGCGCTTGAACTCGCGCGCCACGTCGAGCAGCTGCCCTTGGTTCCAGTAGCGCAGCTTGCACTGCCAGAAGCCCAGGCCCCACTCGGGCATCGCGGGCGCGTGGCCGGTCACGTCGGCGTATCGTTCCATGATCGCGGCGGGCGTGGCGCCCGCGGTCACCCAGTAGTCGAGCTGGCGGGTCGCGTCGGCCCGCCATTCGGTGCGGTTCTTTCCGAAGGTCACCCGTCCGATGGCCGGGTTGTTCCACAGGAAGCCGTAGCCCGCGGAGGAGACCACGAAGGGTACCGAGGCCTGCGAGTTGCGGTGCGCCAGCTCGAGCGTGCAGCCCTTGAGGTCCAGGATGTCCTGCTGGTACTCGCCCATGCCGTGCAGCCGCTCGTCCGCGGGCGTGGCGAAGGACGCGGTGACGGCCGTCTCGCCGCCGGTGATCGGGGTGAAGCGGCGGGCGTGCAGGTTGAGCGATCCTCCGCGCGCCGCCTCGCGGAACAGTTCGCGTCCGTCGGCGTCGTGGAAGGACAGCGCGCAGCGGGGCTCCTCGTAGCCCGACCCGGCGTACACGCCGCCGGTGGCGGTGGCCCGCACGACGATGCGCCCGTTGCGCACCTCGGCCGTGCCATGCTCCTCGTCGATGGTCACGCGGGCGTCGGGCGAGGGAGCGGGTGCCTCGGGGAGCAGCGCCCACTCGGGTTTCCCGGGCTCGTGCATGTGTGCCGATCGCACGCGCACGGAGTCAGCGCCCCAAGGTTCGATGCGCAGGTATTCGCCGTTGCCGGTCCAGGTCAAGGCGTCGCCGTCGATGGCGAAGGTGATGGGGGTCATATGAGTTCCTTTTCAGTCGTGTATGTTGGTTACGGAAGGTGGGCGGGCTCAGTCCTTGACGGCGCCGGCGGTCACTCCCGCGGCCACGTATTTCTGGGCCACGATGAGCAGCAGGGCGGTGGGCACGGAGGCCAGCACTGCGGTGGCCATCATCGGCCCCCACTCCTGGTTCTGCGCGCCGATGAAGTCATAGATGCCCATGGTGATGGGGCGCAGGTTGCCGCCTCCCGCGTCGAGCGTTGAGGCGAACATGAAGTCGCTCCAGGCCCACAGGAAGCTGAACAGCGAGGTCGTCACGATCGAGTTGCGAGACAATGGCACCACGATCTTCGTGAACACCATCCAACGGTTCGCCCCGTCGATCTCGGCCGCCTCGATCAGCGAACGGGGCATGCCCATCATGAACGAGCTCAGCAGCATCACCGCGAAGGGCACCGCCACCGTCGAGTCCGCCACGATCAGACCCGGAATCGAATCAAGCATACCGATTTGATTGAAGATCTGATAGAAGCCCAGAGCCATGACCACCGCCGGAATCATCTGCGCCACGATCAGTAGGAAGTTGATGGTTTTGCGGCCTTTGAGCTCTAGGAACGCGATGGCATAGCTGGAGGGCAGCGCGATCAGCAGTGTGAACAGCACGGTTCCTAGCGCGATGACCAACGAAGTGCCAAGGTAGGGCAGCTGTGAGGAGAAGGCCGCCGCGTAATTGTCGAGAGTGAAGGCCTTGGGCCAAAGGTCGCCCGAGCGGATGGCCGAGCGATCGGTGAAGGAGATATTGATCATCCAATAGACCGGGAAGAGCATGAGCAGAGTGAGAACGACGCCTATGAGTGTCTTCCACCAAGTCGAACGATGCTGCATGGCTTACCTCTTTTCCTCGTTGCGTTGCGCCCAGAGGTAGACGAACGCGAATATCAGGGCGATGACAATCAGGATGGTGCCGACGACGGAAGCCTCTGAATAGCGGATTGTTGCGGAGGTGCCTTTGCCGAAGGCCATTTCGTAGGCCCAGGTGGCCAGCGTGCGTGAGGTGCCGGTGCCTTTGGTCATGATCCAGATGATGTCGACGGTTTTGAGTGTGTAGACGAAGCCGAGCAGCAGCGTGATCATCGTCACGGGCCTCAAAAGCGGGAAGGTGATCTTCCAGAAGCGCTGCCATGCGTTGCACCCGTCGAGCGAGGCCGCCTCGTACAGATCCACGTTGATGTTCTGCAGACCGGAATAGAGGATAACCAGGTTGAACGGGATGCCCAGCCAGATGTTTGCGATGATCACGGCCCACAGGGAATTATCCGCCTGAAGCCACCAGACAGGGTCCATGCCCACGAAACTGAGCAGTTTGTTGATGATGCCGGAATCAGCGTCCATCATCCACTGCCAGGTGGTGCCGGAGATCATCGGCGGCAGCAACCACGGCACGAGGAACGCGCCGCGCAGCACGCCGGAGAGTCTGAAATGCTGGTTAAAGAACACCGCCAGCGCCAAGCCGATGGAATATTGGAAGAGGATGGATAGAACGACGAAAATAAGAGTTTGCCGCAACGTGCTCCAGAAAACCGGATCTGCAAGCACTTCGTGGTAGACCTCAAGCCCGGACCACGGCGCTTCGCCGGTGACGAAGGTACGGCGGGTGAAGCGATGCAGGCTCATCGAGATGTTCTGCACCAGAGGGGCGACGTAGAAAATCAGCATGTAGAGAAGAAGCGGAGCGGCGAAACCGATGGCCGCCAGGGTGGTGGGCTTGACGCGCCGTCGCGTCAGACCTTTTGGAGTCGCTTGGGACATGATTCACCTTCGAATAGTGTGATTGAGGGGATGACGGGGCCGGTCGGCGGGCATTGCCGTCGGCCCCGGTCGCGTGTATAGAGGGAGAAGGCGTGGCTCAGCTGTTCAGCGCGGCCTGCAGATCCTCGGACAGTTTCGCGGAGATTTCTTCATATTCCAGTCCCACGTCGGTGGAACGTCCTTCGGCGTTTTCGACGGAATCGACCCACGGCTTCCACACGTCGTTCTCGGCGACCTGCTGTTCGCGCACCGACTTCTTGGCTGCCAGATACACCATTTCGTCGTTGGTGGCCTTGAGGTTATCGTCGTTGCCGATCAGGCATTCGATGACCTCGACTGTGGCCTTCATCTTCTCGTCGCTGGTGTTCTTCTGGGTGGGGATGGTGATGAATTCGCCGCCGGTGGGCACCGGGGCCACGCCACCGTCCTTGGCGGGAATGGGAATCATCTCATAGCCCTGCTCCTTGGCCGATTCGGCCTGCCAGGAGCCGTTCTCGGAGAAGCCATACTCGCCGGTCAGGAACAGATCCCAGGCGGCGGACTGGTTGTCGGTGGTGACCGATTTGGGCGCCCAGCCGTTCTTCACCCAGCCGGAGACCAGGTCGAGGGCCGCCTGCTCGGCGGTGGAGCCGGAGGCATCGGCGAGGTCGCCGCCCGCGCCCCAGAACCAGGGCAGGAACTGGAAGGTGCCCTCCTCGCCTGAGACGCCGGCGAAGGTAATGCCCTTGGCTCCGGAGTCGACGACTTTCTTGATCGCTGCGTTCAGGGAATCCCAGTCGGTGATTGAGGCCGGGTCAACGCCTGCCTTGTCCAGAACCTTGGGGTTGTAGTAGAGTCCGAGGGCGTTGGAGCCGTAGGAAACGCCGTAAGTCGTGCCGTCGATGATGCCGGGGCCTTGGATGTTCTCGTCATAGCCGTCCGTGTTGACTCCGGCGGCTTTAATGTCGGTGACCAGTCCCGCATCGACTGCGGTCGGCATCTTCGGATTGTCGACCAAGGCGATCTGCGGGGCGTTGCCCGCCTTGACGGCGGTGGTCAGGTTGTTGAGCAGGTCCGACTGCGGGTATCCAATGCGCTTGATGGTGTATCCATCGGGAGCGCATTTGGTGACGAAGGTCTGCCAGGTGCTGTCGGCGCCTTTCTGCGGGTAGGGGTCCCAGAACTCGATGGTTTTGTCGTCCTGTGCGTTCGAAGAGCCGCAGGCCGCCAGGCTCAAGGCGACGGTGCCGGCTGTGGCGACGGTGAGGATGCGGCGGAAAATCCGGTTGTTCATATGGGGTGTCCTTTCAGGATTGACGCAGCTTCGCGTTCCATTAAGTCCATCGTCGACATCGCTGTTTTGTGACGAAGGATGGGTCAACTATCGTGTTTAACCGGTTCAACGAGATAAGTATATCATGACATATGAATGTATGCAAATCGAGTGAGCGCAGCTCTGCTGGGCCAAGTTGTATTTAGGGCAGCAAAAACTGAAATTACAAGGTTCCCAGGCTGTCGGAGAAATCGAACTTCTGATGAATCGCCGGTGCGTCGGGGTTAGCAATGCGTGACATCAGCAGCTGCACAGCGGTCTCGGCTAGTTTGAGCACATCGGTTTCGACGGCATCGAATGGAATTTTGAGCGATTCGCGCAGCTGTTTGGGAAACACCGTGACGATGCGCAGATCGTGGGGAACATGTAAGCCGAGATCGGCGAAGACCTGCGGGGCGACAATAGTGGCCGATTCGTTGTGCAATACCATCGCATCGGCTTGGGGATGTTCGCGCAGTGCATGGCGAATCGCATCGGAGGGATCGGATTCGTCATCTTCGGGAGAAGCGACGTGCAATGTGAGGCCCCGGTCGTGGGCGGCCGCGACGATGGCCTCATAAAATCGCATGGCGAAGCCGAGACGTTTGTGGAAAATACTGCGTGACCAGAGCAGAAGGTTGACTTCGTGGTGCCCCTCGTCGGCGAGGCAATTGACGATGCTACGTGCCTCGGCTGCATAGTCTGCGTCAATCGTGTCTAGACCAAAGGAATCCAATGGGGCGCCGAAGGCGACGGTCGGCGCCTTGAGCTTTGCCGCCAGCTTCATGCGGGGGTCGTCATCCGAAACATCCATGAGAATGAATCCGTCGACTTTGCGCGACGCCCATGCTCGTTTCAATGCTTCATTGCTTTCATCGTTGGCGACAAACAATGTGTCGTAGCCATATTTTGCAGCTTGTTCCGACAGCAAGTAAACATGCAATCCGAACAGTGCGGACAAGTAACTACCGTGGTAGGTAGGCGAGACGATGCCCATTGTCATGGTCTTCTTCACGGACAGTGCCCTCGCCGCATGGTTGACGGTATATCCAAGGTCGTCGATGGCTTGGCGAACCTTGAGCGCGGTCTGCTCGGTGATGCGAGGGTCATCGGAAAGCACATAGGAGACCGTGGCCTTGGAGACACCTGCGGCGCGCGCGACATCAGAGATGGTGACCATGGACGGCCCTTTCACACAGGCGAGAGGATATTCGCTACAATACTCCGCCCCTACTCCAGCCGTCCGCGGCGCCACAGGTGTGTGCCGTGTGCGGCGTTACATCGAGCGGCTCTCGGGTCATGAGCCCTAATATGAGACAAGTCGGACCGATTTGCTCCGGAGCGCGACCTGATATGCTGTCGCGTGACGTCGTACATGCGGCGTCCCCGTTGATATGACGGGCCGATCGGCGAGAGCCGATAGAAAAAGGCCCGGCACTAGCAATATGAACTGCGCCCTGTTTGTTGGACGTTGTTTATTAGGATACGGGGGTCAGGCTGCGAGGGACATGTTCCGGTATTCCTCCGGGGTGTGTCCCTCGAGTCGTATCTGGCGTCGTTTGGTGTTCCAGTGGACGATGTACGCGTCCA
>NZ_JBKETB010000025.1:0-8242 GCF_056355835.1 Bifidobacterium sp. LH_730 | reverse complement strand
GCCGACAGCAACGCCACACATACCGACAAGAGCGACACCGCAAGCGAAAGCGTCGAAGGCAACGCCTCAAACGCTTCCCTATGGCACCAGCGCGACTACCGCGCTTGGTTCGCAGCCGACACCTCGCTGATGATCGGCTCGCTGATCGGCGCACTGGCATTCGATCTACTCGGATATACGATCAGCCATGACACGGCAATCGCCGGACTAGCCGCCACCACCTACGCACTGGCCCGTGGCGCGGCCACGCTGGCCGGCGGCTGGCTCACCGACCATGCGGACCGCAAGAAACTCATGGTCGCCGGAGGAATGACATCCTTCGCCGTGCTCGCGTCATTCGTAGCCGCATGGCTGCTGGGACTGGTGAACGTCGCCGGACTGTTCATCTTCGCCGTGGCACGCGGGTTCACTTCCGGCACGTTCTCATCGGTCACCGACGCCGCGCTGCCTCAGATCGTCAGCGGCAACCAACTGACCAAAGCCTACGCCACCAACCAAACGCGAGATGCCATCGGCCAAATACTAGCCAACCCGCTCTCCGGCCTACTGTATGCGTTCGGTCCGGAGACCCCCTTCGCGTTCAGCGCCGTCATGATGCTGGCCATGGCCTGCGCCGCGCCCTGCATTACCACCGATCTGCATCCCGGCAACACCGCTTCAGACACTGGCAACACCGCCTCGGACACCGGCAATCAGCCGAATGCCTCCCACGCCCGTTCCCTCACCGCAGGTTTTCGGTGGTTCATGCGCTGGCCCCAAGCGCTGCTGTTGCTAACGCTGACACTACTCGTCAACTTCGCGCTGGCCCTTGGCTCCACAGTGGCGATGTTGCAGCAGCAGGTTCTCGGCACACCGACTGGGTTGATCGGTCTGATGGGCGCCGCTTCCGGCGCCAGCATGATCGCCGGCTCCCTGTTTTCCACACCTCTGTCCAAGCACTTCGCAGGCGGCCGCATCATCCAGCTCGGCCTGCTGCCCACCGTCATCGGCTATGCCGGCATCACATTCACCGACAACATCTGGGCCACAATCGTCGGCTTCGCCATGACCAGCTCGCTGCTCATCCCCTGCAATGCGGTGCTTGGCGCATACACCATGCTGCTGATTCCCAACGACCTGCGCGGACGGGTGGATTCCATAGGCACCCTGTGTTCCATGGTGCTGGGTTCGTTGGCGTCCGCCTGCGCCGGCACCCTGCTCAAATACACTGGCTATCGTTTCGCCATGGCCACCGCGCTGGCCGCAATCGTCGTGGCCGTGACGCTGTGCCTTGCCTCCAAGACCTTGCGCGACATCCCCTCGCAGTCCCGTTTCTCCGAAGTCCGTCCGCTGCCGCTGGACTGAACCGGCAGACGAACTGAACCGATAACTGAACTGAGCCGGCAGACGAACTGAACCGATAGTGCCGGTTCAGAGCCGGCCACACCCCATAAAACCTATCCATAAACGCGATATATCGCGGCCGTCCTACCATGGGTGGGACGGCATGTCACAAGGAGCAACAATGACGCAATCAGCACATGTCAAAGTCTCGCTGACAAGCGGCGACAAGGAGTTCGACCGCTTGTGGAACGATTCCGCCGAATATGATCCGGAGGCGGGCGAGGAACGGTGGATCATCCGCCCCGGCGAGCGCAAAACCATCGACATTGATGACATGGCCGCCATCAAGGCCGCATTCATCAACGGTCGAATCGACATCATCGCCCGCGACATACCAGACGTCAGGCTCGAGGTATCCGATGTGCGCGGCGAGGAGGTGCGTGCCTCGCTGGTCGGCGGCACGCTGCGCATCGGGCACCCGCAGTCGCGTTCCGGTTTGCATAATGTCACCGGTCTCGATGTGCCTGCGTTGCTATCCGCGATGTTCGGGCGGAATCGCAATCATGCCTCAGATGTCCGCACCGCCAACAAAGGCGATGCCGCCTATGCGAATATCACCCTGCTGGTGCCGCGCGATATCACGGTGACAATGGATTGTCTCAATGGAGATGCGATGGTCAGTGGCGTCAGGGGCGACGTATCGCTGGATACCATGTCGGGCACGCTGCTGGCCGATCAGATAACCGGCAATCTCAAGCTTGATACGATGAGCGGCAAGGTGGAGGCCCGCAACCATCAGGGCAACGTCAGGGCCAATTCGATGAGCGGCGATGTCATCGTCTCCGGCGCATGTCCCCGTGTCAAACTCGACACCATGAGCGGCAAGCTGTATTTCAACGCCATGGGCGCGCCGGAGAAAGTGTCGCTTGACGCCATGAATGGCAGCGCAGTCATCAGTTTCGACCCGTCGGTGCATGCGCGTTACAGCATCGACGGCATGCGCTGCAAAGCTGTCATTGATGGCCATAGGCTGCATGCAACCGGCGGCACACTTCATTTCGAAGATGGGCCGCAGGATGCGCCTGTCACCACAGTCAAAGTCGATGCCATGCGAGCCCAACTCACGGTGGTGCGCCGTCCCGCCGGCAGCGATAGCTCCGAGAACACAACCGAGGCCGAGTCATGAGCGCCCCGACATTCGCACATGGCCAGATGCGCCTGTATCTGCTGTCGCTGCTCACCGATTCACCCAAGCACGGCTACGAGCTGATGCAAAGCATCGAGCAACGGTTCAACGGCACGTATGTTCCCAGCGCCGGCACCATCTACCCCCGTCTCGCCAAACTCGCCGAGGATGGCCTTGCCTCCAAGCGCATCGAGGGACGTAAAACCATGTATGCGATCACCGACGCGGGCAAGGCTGAACTTGCGCAGCGCGCCGATGAATTGCAGGCGCTCGAGCATGATATCGACGCCTCGCTGACGAACCGCGCCGCCTCTGACGATGCGCAGGCAGAGGCCGATGCCCTGCGCGCCTCGATTCGCCGTTCCATGAATTCCATGCGCAGAACCATGGAACGACCGGACCTGCGCCCCGACAAGTTCCCCTTTCCCGCAAATGGTACGGCTGCGCAAACGAACGACGTGGATGGCGCAGGCCAAGGCCGTGCGGACGATAGTTCAGGAAGCACAGCAGACGTCAGCACACGCTCCACACCGGCGAGCGCCGCATCAGCGGGCAATGTTCCGGCGAGCGCGCACCCCGATACCGGTGCGCGAGACGACAACGTTTCGTTGGACGGCAACGGTTCGCCGATTGCGGCTGTTTCCGAGGCGGGCTGCCGGTACGACCGCGCCATGGCGGTTATCGACGAGTTCCGAGATACCGCGCACGCCACGCTCGCGCGAGCCCGCTCGGATGATCGCATCAGCGCCACCAGTCTCGAGGTCCTCAGCATCTCGTTGAAGCGTGCGCTCGAGGATCTGAACCGCACACTGTGATCCGCGGGGGTGCTTTGTGGCGCGCTATGCACCCCGCGGCGCGTCACGACACTTTGTGACGACCGAGGCGCCCGACTCCATAATCCGTGCCCGGCAACGTATTGCGTTCGCGTTCTTCCCCCACATCAGCAAGCGGGGAGTCGGGACCTGTCGCCACGGATGTTCGACACAGGCCGTCTGCCGTATGCCGTTTGCGTTTGCCGTCTGCCGTATGCCGTTTGTCGTTTGCCACAAATCACGGTCCGACATTTTTGCAATCGTTGTCAAAAACGTTTATCATAAGGAAATAGCAAGAAGAAGAACGCAAAACAATGTCAATGACGACTTCCATTGTTCAACGTTTGCAAACCTGACTCACACAGAGGTGAACGATATGCCGGTTTCAACGCCACGCGCCGAAAGTCCCGAACGCATCTCCAGGCCCTTGATCCAATTGGCCAAAGCCGCCGGAGTGTCCACTTCGTACATCGACCAACTGGGCACCTATGTGGAGAACAGCGACGAGGCGATCGTCGCCGTGCTTGCCGCGCTGGGAATCAATGCGGCGGACGAGCAAGCGGTCGCACGGTCCCTGCGTGAATTGAGGGAGAGCGACGCACAACGACTCATGCCGCCCACCATCGTGGCCCATAGCGGCGAGACCACGGTGGTAACGCTCAATTGCACTCCCAACGACCACCCGTCCGCCACCATCGACTTGGAGAACGGCACATCGTTCGACGAGACCATCGCCCTGAGGCCGGCAACGGATGGCATCGGAATGGCGCTGGACCTGCCCTCCAGCCTCCCGATTGGATACCATACGCTCAGCATCACGCTCAAGCCGGAGGACGGCACCGCAATGGCCGGTGCCGCCGGTGCCGCCGGTGCCGGTGCCGCCGGTGCCGCCGAACGTTCCGCCACAGCCACGATCATCTGTGCGCCGGCGCGCATACCGGTGCCGGAGGCAGTGGAACGCCGCCACCGCTGGGGATGGATGACGCAGATGTATTCGGTCAGGGCCCACGACTCCTGGGGCATAGGAGACTACGGCGATCTCAAGCGTCTTCTCGTTGACGCCGCCAAGAAGTCCGGCGCGGATTTCATGCTCATCAACCCGATCCACGCAGGCGCGCCGATTCCTCCGCTCGAGCCGTCTCCCTACTTGCCTGAATCGCGTCGTTTCCTCAACGTGACCTACATCCGTCCGCAGGATATCCCCGAATACGCCACGCTGCCGGCTGCGGCCAAGGCGCAGGTGGATGCCCTTCATGATTCGGTCGCCCCGCGCAACGATGAGTCGACGCCGATGGATATCAACGCAGCATGGGACGCCAAACGCAAGGCCCTGCGCGTTATCTTCGAATCGGGCCGGACTCCCGAACGCGAGCAGGCCTTCGCCGATTTCGCGGCCCGCGCCGGAGCGGATCTCGATTCCTTCGCCACATGGTGCCTCTGTTTCGAACTGTGGGGAGCGCCGTGGGGAGAGGATCGTTGGTTCTTCGAGAAGACCATTGACGACCTATCCGTGCGCCAATTGGTGCGGGATCATCGCGATCTGTTCGATTTCGAACGTTGGCTGCAATGGATTGCCTCCGAACAGGTGAACGACGCGCAACGCGCGGCATTGGACGCTGGTATGGCCTTGGGCTTGATCCAAGACATGGCCGTGGGCGTGCATGGATTGGGCGCGGCCGCATGGGCCAATCCCGAACGGTTTGCCCTCGGCGGCGTGACCGTGGGTTGCCCGCCTGATTTCTACAACCAGCAGGGCCAGGATTGGGGCCAGCCGCCGTTCAATCCCCGCTATCTGGAGGAGACCGGTTATCAGGTGTACCGCGAGATGGTGCATTCCATGTACGAACACGCTGGTGCCGTGCGCATCGATCACGTGCTTGGATTGTTCCGCCTGTGGTGGATTCCGCAGGGGCTTGGCGCGAAGAACGGCGCCTACGTGACCTACGACCACGAGGCGATGCTTGGCGTGCTGTCCATCGAGGCGTCGCGCGTTGGGGGCATGGTGATCGGCGAGGATCTGGGCACGGTGCCCGACTATGTGCGCACTGTGCTTGCCGACCATGGCGTGCTTGGCACCGATGTGGAATGGTTCGCCCGCGTGGACGACTCCCCCAACGCAGGGGACCCCTACAAGCCGGCGTCCGACTACCGGCGCCAGGCCCTCGCCTCCGTGACCACGCATGATCTGCCGCCCACTGCCGGATATCTCAACTTCGAGCATGTCAAGCTGCGTGAGGAGCTGCATCTGCTGGCTGGCCCGGTCGAGGAGTTCGCAGCGTCGGCCCTGGCCGAACGCACGGCCATGATGGATCGGTTGGTCGCCAGCGGCTATATCACGCCCGATATTGCAGCCGATGTGCCGGCGCACGAACAGCAGATCGTCGAGGCCATGCACGCAATGCTCCGCGACACACCGTCGCTACTGCTGCAGGTCGCGTTGGTGGATGGCGTGGGCGAGCATCGAGCCCAGAACCAGCCCGGCACGTCAACGGAGTACTGCAATTGGCGCGTTCCCCTGTGCGACGAGCATCTGCATGTGGTGCACACCGACGAGGTATTCGACCTGCCGAGGGTGCAATCGTTGGCAGCGGTGATGCGCCGATAGCGGGGCGGCAGGCGTTCCATAGGCAACGGATGTGCGCTGCGTGTCTACCCGCACCTACCGCCGCAGGTAGTCACGCAGCGAGTGCTCGAGGATCGGCACATGCAGCGCGATGATGCTGCCATAGCCGAGCACCACCAGGAGGAACAGGCCCTGCGGCATCATGAACCAGCTGGCAACCAACAGCGCGACGAACACGGCGTCCAGGGCCATCAACGCGAGCGTGGTGCCGAATTTGGTGACTCCGAATATGAAGGCGTTCTTCCACGTGGCAACGATCGAGTTCTCGAACCTCGCCTGCAATGCGAAGGTCCATTCGAAGCCGATCAGCCATAGTATCGTCAACGCGAATTTAGGGACCAGCAGCGGAGTGATCTGCAGCACCACCCATGCGTAGACCAAGCCGATCGCGACCAGCAGATATGGCAGCCAGAGCAACGTCGCCTTGATGAAATTCGCGGCGAAGGCCTTGAAATAATTGCGCGTCACGCCGCCGGCCTCGCCTTGGATCGCACGACGGATCGCGTCATGGCCGGCGGTCAGCGAGGCTCCGATCGTCGCGATCGGAATCGACGTGACCAGCATCAGAATATTCACAATCACCGCATCGATCAGGTTGCCCAGGCCGATCATGAATTTCGAATCGGGGGAAAGAAACCGCATAGCACCTCCTAAGCCCATAGTAGGCCCGCGGCAAGCCCGCAGCATGGCAGGACCGGTGCGCCGAGAAGCGCAGTCTGCAATAACCGTGCGATCATTCGCACGAACAGCAAACGAGCACATTATGAACGTGGCTGGATATCAGCGATATCCAGCCACTCATGTTCATTTGGGGAGAGGAAAGTGCGCACAACGTGTGAGCGTTGGTGCTTTGTGCGCGGATGTGGAGGCTCGCGCAGGCTCAATACCACCTTCGCTCGGCCACCGCCTCGCTCAGGCGGGAGCCTGTGGACAGTCCAGTGGACCGTCCACTAAGGGATGTTGACATCAGCCGTCATCCCTTTACGGCTCCCGCCATTACTCCGCTCACGATGTACTTCTGGCAGACCAGGTAGAAGACGATGATCGGGATGATCGCCAAGACCAAGCAGGCCATCATGGCGCCCATGTCCACTGAGCCATAGCCTCCCTTGAGGTACTGCACGGCCACGGAGATCGTCTTGTACTTACCTAGGTCGAGCGTCAGGTACGGCAGCAGGTAGTCGTTCCAGATCCACATGGCCTCGAGGATCGCCACCGACACGATGGACGGCTTCATGATCGGCACCACGACCTGGAAGAAGGTGCGTGGCACGGAGGCTCCGTCGATCATGGCCGATTCCTCGAGCTCTTGGGGGATTCCCTTGATCACGCCGGTGAAGATGAACACTGCCAGACCCGCTCCGAAGCCCAGATAGACCAGCGTCAATCCCCACGGGGTGTTCAGCCCGAGCATGTCGGCGATCTTGGACAGCGTGAACATCACCATCTGGAACGGGACGATCATGTTGAACAGAAACAGCGTGTAGAGCAGTTTTGCGGCCCAGTTGTTCACACGCACGATCCACCATGCGCACATCGACGTGCACACCAGGATCAGGATCACCGAACCGACGGTGATGAGCAGCGTCCATCCGAAGGAGGCGAAGAACTGGGTGGTTTCCACGCCGCGCACGTAGTTCTCGAATCCGACGAACGCCTTGCCGGTCGGGATCGAGAAGGCGTTGCGCGAAATGTAGGCCTTCTGTTTGAAGGAGTTGATCACCACTAGGACGATCGGGAAGATCCACAACAGCGAGACGACAGTGAACAGCACCGTCCACAGCGCGCCGTGCTTGACATTGCCCCTATCCTCGTTCATCAGGCTGCCACCTCCTTGCTTGTGGTGAGCTTGTTCTGGATTAGCGCGATCACGGCCAACAGGATGAAGAACAGCACGGCCTTCGCCTGGCCGACGCCCTCCCAGCCCATGCGGCCATAGAAGGTGCGTGTGATGTTCAGCGCCAGACCTTCGGACATATTGCTTGGCGCGCCGTTGGTCAATGCCAGGTTCTGGTCATAGAGCTTGAAGCCGTTGGTCACCGTCAGGAAGGAACAGACGGTGATGGACGGCATCATCAGCGGGATGATGATGCGGAACATTGTCTGGCGTCCGCTGGCGCCGTCAACCTGCGCCGCCTCCAGCACGTCGGTCGGCAGGGATTGCAGTCCGGCGATGTAGATGATCATCATGTAGCCGATCTGCTGCCAGCACACCAGGATCACCAATCCCCAGAAGCCGTACGACGCCTTGTAGGTCAGGGCACGCCCCCAGTGCGCGAGCACGCCGTTGAGCAGCAG
>NZ_JBKETB010000024.1:0-8605 GCF_056355835.1 Bifidobacterium sp. LH_730 | reverse complement strand
CCGGTGGTGTTCGGCGCGGCCGTGGACGTTGACGCCACGCATACGTCGATTAGCGCCGGCATCTCCGAACCCGACGGCACTGTTACCGTGCAATTGCTCAAGGTGTTGGACGGCACCGGCGGCGCGCCCGGCGAGATAACCCGCCTGTGCGCCACCTACCACGCGCCCCTGTGCATGGACTCGCGCGGCCCCAACGGCGACCTGTGCGACCGGCTCAGGGCGTTGAACGACGCCAACGGCGACCCCGTGGTGCGTTTCGTGGACATGCAGGCCGCCGACTACCTCAGCGTGGGCCAAGCGTTCGTATCCGGTCTGGAGAACAACACCGTGCGGCACGCGGCAGACACCGAGCTGGACGCCAGCGCCGCGAACAGCGCGCGCGCATGGTCGGGCGACGCATGGCGCGTGAGCCGTCGTGGCAGCACTGGCAAGACCTCGCCGCTCGAAAGCGCCATGCTGGCCGCGTGGGGCGTCTCCCACCGGCCCGAACCAGAAGGCCCCTTGCAAATCTTCTAGCCGTGACCGGCTGTGGCGGACTGTGGCGGACTGGGGCGCGCGCCGCTGGTCCCACCAACGTGGCCGGGCGCATGATGTGGCGCATGAACGACTTGGGTTTTTTCGCGCGGCTTCGCTTCGCCGGGAAGATCATCACGCGCGGCGTTGCCGCCGTCGATGACATTCCGCCGGAGATCATGCCGCCCAGCCGCACGCCGGCCTATGACCCGTTGCAGCTGTCCACCGTGTTCCGTGGCGTGCAGGTGTTGCAGACCGCCATAGCCGGTTTGCCGTTGCACGAGATGCGCGGCGGCGTGAAGCTCAACACGCTTGCCTCGATCGTTGACCACCCGGACGCCAACCGCAGCCGCCGCGACTTCATAAGCGATATCGTGGCTTCATTGTGCTTGGACGGTAACGCCTTTGTGCGCAAGCTGCGCTATGGCGGCGAAGTGGTGTCGTGCCAAGTGCTGCCGCCCGCGTTGGTGACGGTGCGCGACGACGGGCGGGACCCGGCCGCCCCGGTGCTTCGCTACACGTATCTTGGCCGCGAGTACACGCCCGACGACATCACCCACCTGAAGTTCCTCAACGTCCCCGGACGTCTCAGGGGACTTGGCCCCATTTCGGCGGCGCGCGAGGAGGTGGAGGGTGCGAAGATGGCACGCGACTACAAGGCCCGCTTCTACACCGATAGCAGCAACGCCAAAGGTTATTTGAAGTCAGATCAGAAGATCACCCCGGACAGCGCGAAACAGGCGAAGGACGATTGGGGCAAGGCCGGCAAGGCCGGGGACATCAAGGTGGTCGGCTCGAATCTCACCTATGTGCCCTTGGACATGAAGCCGGCCGACTTGCAGTTTCTTGAGACGCAGAAGTTCGACACGACGCAGATCGCGCGCCTTCTGGGCATTCCCGCCAGCATCATGCTGGCCGCCGTGGACGGCAGCAACCTTACGTACAGCAATATCGAGCAATCGTGGATTGAGTTCGCCGACTACACGCTGGCCGCCTACACCGGCGAGATCGAGGAACTGTTAAGCAGTCTTCTGCCGCGCGGCCGAACCGTGCGGTTCGACTGGGATTCAAGCCGCCGCGCCGACATGGCCGACCGGTACAACGCCTACCAGACCGCTATCAGCAGCGGGTGGCTGACCGTGGACGACGTGCGCGAACGCGAGGGCTTGCCGGCATTGACGCCGGAACAGACGGCAGTGGTTCAAAAGATCGGAGGCAACACGAATGAATGACATCGACAACAGGCTTATGGAGACGCGCACGCTCGACCTTACCGGCATCGAGCTGCGCGAGGCCGACACCGGGGACGGCACCACCTTGGAGGGAGTGGCCGTGCCCTTCAACCAGCGTTACAGCCTGTTCGGCGACTACGCCGAGGTCATCGACCCCGACTGCGACTTCGGCACCCGCCAGACAGTGAAGGTGAGCCGCGAGCATGGCGAGCTTATCGGCAAGGTGACCGGCACCGAACGCCGGCCGGACGGCCTGCACGTCGTTATGAAGCTGTCGGACACCGACAACGCGCGCGAGACCGTGCGACTGGTGCGCGACGGCGTGTACGACGGCTTTTCGATTGGCTTCAGGCCGGTTGAGAACCGCGTCAGCCAGTCGGACGACGGCGTTACCGAAGTCCACCGTAGGGCAATCGACCTGTTCGAGGTTGCCGTTACCGGCATCCCCGCCTATCCCGCCGCCCAGATCACCGGGCAGCGTTCCCAGACCACCGCAAACAACAACGAAAGCGAGGAACCCACCATGGGCAACGACAACAACAACGAGGCACGCGCGGCCATCGACGAACGCTTGGAGGCGTTCGGCGAGGAACTGCGCGGCATCAAGGCCACCGTGGCCGCCGGCATCGAGACGGGCAAGCCGGCCGAGCTGGGCGGAGAGTTCCGCACCCCCGGCGACTACCTCAAGGCCCTGAGCGACGAACGCGACGCCAACCACCAGACGGCCATCGACCTTATGCGCCAGACCCGCGACGCCATCGTTACCGGCGACACCGGCAACACCGTGGCGTGGATCGCCGACGATCTGCGACTGATCGAGCAGCGCCGCAAGGTGACCAACATCCTGACCCGTGACACGCTGCCGGCCACCGGCATGTCGATGGAATACAACGTGGTCACCGAAGACACCACCAGCGTGACCAAGCAGGCCAGCGAGGGCACGGACCTGAAGTTCGGCAAGGTGAAGTTCGGCACCAAGACGGCCGACATCGACACCTACGGCGGCTACACCACCCTGAGCCGTCAGACCATCGAGCGTTCGACCACGCCCATGCTCAACACCGCCTTGAAGGCGCTGAACAACGCCTATGCGAAGGCCACCGAAAACGCCGTGCGCGATTACCTGTACACGCTGATCGCAGCGCAGCGCGACGCCGAGGAGAACGCGAACAACATCGCGGCCCCGGCCACGCTGGACGCGATGACTGCCGACCAGTGGGCCGGCCTCATCCTCGACGCGGCCGAGGTGATGGACGACCGCAACGCGGCAATGACCCGCCTCGGCGTCAGCAAGGACGTGGCGCTTGCCCTTATCAAGCTCAAGGACTCGGGCAACCGTTTCATGGACATCTCCGGCAAGGGCAGCGACACTATCGGCGCGTTCGACCTCACCGGCGTGGTGGGCGACCTCATGCGCGTGCCGGTGTACATGCTGCCCAAGGCCCCGACGGGCACGGCAGCGTTCATCGACCCCACCAGCGTGACCGTGTGGGAATCCGGCGGCCCCACCCAGCTTTCCAACACCGACCCGGTGAACATCGTGGACAACTACAGCGTGTACGGATACATGGCCGTGGCCGCCACGTTCACCGACGGCCTGTTGCCCATCAAGTTCGCCGCCAAGGCAGCGTGAGCATGACCGACGAAGAACTCTTGGCCCAGCTCCGCAACGAAGTCAACGTGCCCCAATGGGACGACGAACGCTTGGCCGCGAAGCTGGCCGCCGCCAAGGCGTATGTGGGCAGCGCCGTAGGCGCGGCCGAAGTGGCCGACACCGTGCTGGCCGACTGCATCGTGGGTTGTGCGGCCGACCTGTACAACAGCCGTGACGCGAGGCTGGGCGTCATGGACGTGGGCGACGGCGTGACCGAACCGTTCCGCGTCAGCACCGACCCGCTCAGGTCGGTGTGGCCGAAATTGAAGGCGGCTGGCGTGAACACCGGCGGGCTGGTGATCGCATGACCGTATCCGTGCGCGAGGAACGCGAAGCGTTGATGGAATTGCTCAGGGACGCGGCCGGCGACCTTGTGGACGTTGTGACCATCGACGCGCAGGAGGCTAGGCCGCTGCCGGGCAAGGCCGTGATGCTGATCGACCCGCCGACCATCACGTTCGACGGCTGGCAGTTTCAGGAGCGCGTGTGGACGGTGAACGTGATCGCCGGCACCACCGCCACTCAGGTGGACGCCTTGGACGTCATCACCCCCGTGGTCGAAAGGCTCTGGGAACGCAAGGTCAACATGCGCGAGGCGAAACCCGTCAGCTACTCGCTGGCCGGCGTCGGCAAGCTGGCCGCCTACGAAATCACACTGAACCCCTTGGAACTCACCGAGGACTAATCGAAAGGAACACATCATGGCGAAGGTACGAACCCTTGGCCCCGGCTCGCTCAAGATCGGCGCGACCGGCAGCGAACAGGACTTCTCGGCGGACGTGACCAACACGACGCTGGCACCATCGACGGACACCGAGGACCCGGACAACTTCCTTGACGGCCATTCCGAGGGCGGCGCGCAGACCGAAAGCTGGACGCTGAGCGGCTCCGTCAAGGAGGACTTCAGCATGGACGGCCTTCAGGTCTGGTGCAACACGCACAGCGGCGAGGAACTGCCGTTCGAGTTCATCCCCAACACGTCGGGCACCGTGAAATGGACTGGCAACGTGACCATCGCCAGCATCCAGATCGGCGGCGACGTGAAGAGCAAGAACGCCAACGACTTTTCGTTTGCTGCCACGAACGTGACGCCCAGCGCCTACACTGTCGCCTAAACGCATGGCCGGAACCATCGCGGCCGGCGGCAACGGCTACTTGCAATTGAAGGGCGCAAGCCAGTTGGCGCGTGGTCTGAAGAAGGCCGGCGACGATCTGAAAGACCTCAAGACGGTGAACCGCGAGGCCGCCGGCATCGTCGCCAGTCAGGCCAAGAAGACCGCGCCCCACCGTTCCTGTCGGCTTGCGAGCACCATCCGCGCCGGCGCGACCCAGAAGGCCGGCGTCATGCGCGCTGGCAACAAGGGCAAGGTGCCGTATGCCGGCGTCATCAACTACGGATGGCCCGGCCACAACATCAAGGCGACGTACTTCGCCAACAAGGCCGCGAAGGACACCGAGCCGGAATGGACGGCCCTGTACTCACAGGCCGTCGAAAAGATCATTAACCGCATCGTCACAGGAGATTTGAGCAAATGAGCGACAACACCGAAACCACCACCGTGCCAGCGAACACGCGCGTGCGATACATCGACGGGCACACCGACGAGATCACCGTTACCATGTTCCAGCGCACGGCCGCCGAGACCTACGGCAAGGCCCACGGGTGGGGCACCCTCATGGAGGCCGCCGTGAAGTTCAACGCCTATTCGGCCTATATGCGCTGCCGCCAGACCCAGTTAACCGATCTGCCGTTCGACAGGTGGCTTGCCGAAGTCGTCAGCATCGAGGACATCGCCAACGACACGGAAACCGAACCCGTCGATATGTTCGGTGCCGCCGTGGCAGCACCGGCAGCAGGTGAGGAACAGGACTTCGGCCCTTTCCCCGATGGGACGCCGACGGCCTGAACGCCTATTCATGCGTGCTGGCCGCCCGGTTCGGCGGCACGCCGTGGGCTTGGCGGCGCGAGAGCGGGCCAAGCCCGGAGGATTGGGGCACATGCCTTGATCTGTTGGAACAGGAACGCGAACAGGCCGAACAGGCCGAACAAGAGGCAAGGGAGGCGAAAGCATGAAAAGCGCGATTCTGGCCATTCGCATCATCGGCGACGCCACCAGCGCCGTGGCCGCGATGGACAAGGCCCAGCGCGCCAGCATGTCATTCAAGGACAAGGTGGGCAAGGCGTCCGTCGCGGCCGGCGCGGCCTTGGCAGCCATCGGCGCGGGCGCGGCCACCTGTGCGAAGGCAGCCGGCGACCTACAGCAAAGCGTGGGCGGCGTCGAAACCGTGTTCGGCGACTCAAGCAAGCAGATGTTGGCATGGAGCAAGGCGGCCGCACAAAGCGTGGGCCTATCCCAGAACGAATACAACGAGTTCGCCACGCTGGTAGGTTCGCAGTTGCAGAACTTCGGCATGTCCGTTGACCAGTCGGCAAGCAAGACAAACGAACTGATCGGCCTTGGCGCTGACCTTAGTTCAATGTTCGGCGGCACCACCGCCGACGCTGTGGACGCGCTATCTAGCGCGCTCAAGGGCGAAATGGACCCCATCGAGAAATACGGCATTTCGCTGAACGACGCCACGCTACAGGCTCAGGCCGCGTCAATGGGATTGGGCGACCTGTACAAGCAGGGAGACCGCAACGCGAAGATGCAAGCCACGCTTGCGGCCATCACCGCACAGTCCGGCAAGGCGGTGGGTAACTTCGCGCGCGAGGCCGACACCGCGCAGGGCCAGCAGCAGCGCATGAACGCCGCGTTTGAGAACGCCAAGGCCGCAATGGGCAAAGCATTGTTGCCGTTCCTCACCCAGATGGCCGAGAAACTCGCGCAAGTGGCGACGTGGATACAGGCGAACACGTCATGGCTAGGCCCATTGGTCGGTGTGATCGCTGCCGTGGCCGCCGTCATCGTCACACTGAACGCGGCCATGACCGCGTACAGCACCGTGGCCGGCATAGTCGCCATCGCGCAAGGCTCGCTAAACCTCGCCTTCCTGCCCATCATCGCGGTGGTGCTCGCCGTGGTGGCGGCCATCGCCGTGCTGGTGATGAACTGGGACAGCGTGAAGAAGGCCGGCGCGGCGGCCGCCCAGTGGATAAAGGACGCTTGGAACACGTTCTGGAATTGGATAACCGGCCTGTTCTCCGGCATAGGCCAGTGGTTCGCCGACAAATGGCAGGCGGTCAGCGACGCCGGAAGCAATGCCGCCAAATGGGTGAAGGACGCTTGGAACGGTATCACCGGCTTCTTCCAAGGCATTGGCGACGGCATCCGGCGGGCGTTCGCCGCGCCCATAGAATGGGTGGCCGATAGGTTCCAATGGCTCAAGGACAAGGTCATTGGCATATGGGACGGCATCAAGGGCGCATGGGACACCGTGACCGGCTGGTTCGGCTCCGGCGCGTCCGCGCAGGCGGCGCAGTCCGCCGCCTACACGGCCCCCGTCATGCGCGCCTACGCGCCCGTGCGCTCCATAACCGGCATGTCCACGCCGCGCACGTCCGGCATGGCATTGCCGATGCTGTCCACGCCCGCCGCCGTGAACGCTCGCCCTGTGGTGCAGCGCGTGGAGAACACCACCTATGAAGTGCATATCGACGGACTGGTGGCAGACCCAGACGGAACCGCCAAGGCCATAGAACGCCTGTTGGACGGGCGCGCGCGGAAGCGGGGCCGCAGATGAGGCAACCCATGCTGTACATCGATCGTGGCAACGGTTGGGAGGACGCGACCGGCCACGAGCACGCGCCGGCCGCCCTCGCCGCGTTCTCCATTGACTGGGGGTGCGATTCACCCGAGGAACAGCCCGACCCCAGCGTGCTGCGCTTCCAGCTGATCGACCGCACCGGCGACTTGGCGGGCAACAGCACGCGCTTGGCCGGCATGAAGGTGCTCATACAGTTGTCACGCCGCCCGGTGTGGCGGGACCTCGACGGCGTGGAAAGCTGGCAGGAACAGCCACGCTCAATGACGTGGGCGGACTTCCACCGGACCCACCGGCCCGCCACCGGGGGCCAGCCGGACGAAGGCGCGTTGACCATATTCACGGGCAACGTGACCAGCGGCGGCGAGATCACCCAGCGCGGAGACGGCACGTATCTGCTCGACCTGTACGCCAACAGCACGCTTGTGCGCGCCAACCGCACCACGCGGCAAGGCCCGACCTCGACCGACGCGGCCTTCTCCGGCCTGCATTGGACAGGAGACAAGGCCGCGCGCGTGGATGAGATCAACGCGCGGCTACGCGCGTTGGGCTGCCCCGTCTTGGACACCCAGACCACCGTGTGGCTCAAGACCAACGCCGCCCAGCCTGCACCATACGGCACGGACTCATACCCCGAACTGTCCACCGTGCTCAACGCACTGGCCGCCAACAGCCCCTATATCCCCCTGTACTACGAAACGCACGATACGGGGCTGGGAAACGACCATATCCACGCCGTCTTCGCCGGAAGCCCGCACAGCATCACGCTGCACTCGGACGGCACGCTGAGCGTGCTCGGCTACGGCATGGAACAGACCGTGGCCGACGGCGGCATGATAACCGTCGATGGAAACACGCTGACCATCCCCGACCCGGTGAGCAAGGTCACCCTGTCCACGAAGGCCGTCAAATGGGACGACAACAGCCAAAAGCTCACGTTCGAGGACGACGAACTGGAAATCGGCGATCAAGGCCTGTTGCCGGCCAACCTCACCGAAACCGTGGAATCGGTGTCGTTCGACTGCGACGCCGTGACCCGCGACGACTCGCAGGGCCATTGGACGCGCGGCACATGGCAGCCAAGCGACGACGAACGCCAACGGTGGGCGCGATGGCTCGCCACGCAGACGCTGAGACTCAGACCGGAGAAACTGACCGCCAGCAGCCGCCACCTCGACATCGACCTGTACGAACGGCAGTTGCAGCCCACGGCCAGCCTGTGGGCGTTCGTCAACACCCGGTACACCAAACTATTGGCCGACGACGGCACCCCGGCCACGTCCGGCGCATGGCTCGCCACCGGCGGCACATTGTCGTTCGACTGGCGGAACGGCGAACCGGTCCTATCCAACGAACTGACCCTAACCCCGCTGCCCATGACGCCCAGCACGCTGAGCCATTGGGACGACCTGAACCCCATCGGCATGGCATGGCAAGCCATGCCCGAGTTCACATGGGGCGAGTTCTCGCAAATCACCTACTTCGAGCAGTAAGGAGCAAC
>NZ_JBKETB010000023.1:0-8854 GCF_056355835.1 Bifidobacterium sp. LH_730 | reverse complement strand
CGGCAGGCCGGTGGTGTTCGGCGCGGCCGTGGACGTTGACGCCACGCATACGTCGATTAGCGCCGGCATCTCCGAACCCGACGGCACTGTTACCGTGCAGTTGCTCAAGGTGTTGGACGGCACCGGCGGCGCGCCCGGCGAGATAACCCGATTGTGCGACACCTATCACGCGCCCCTGTGCATGGACTCGCGCGGCCCCAACGGCGACCTGTGCGACCGGCTCAGGGCGTTGAACGACGCCAACGGCGACCCCGTGGTGCGTTTCGTGGACATGCAGGCCGCCGACTACCTCAGCGTGGGCCAAGCGTTCGTATCCGGTCTGGAGAACAACACCGTGCGGCACGCGGCAGACACCGAGCTGGACGCCAGCGCCGCGAACAGCGCGCGCGCATGGTCGGGCGACGCATGGCGCGTGAGCCGTCGTGGCAGCACTGGCAAGACCTCGCCGCTCGAAAGCGCCATGCTGGCCGCGTGGGGCGTCTCCCACCGGCCGGAACCGGAAGGGCCGTTGCAGATCTTCTAATCGGCGTACAGCCGTTCAAGCACGCCGTCATGGTCTGCGGCTATGAGTCTGGGCGTCGGGGACACGGTAAGCGAGGCTTCGCCACGGGCCACGGCGTCGGTGACTCGGGCGAGCAGGCCGAGCGCGTCCAGAGCATCCAGCGCCCGCCCATCGCCGGGGGCCGTCACATGCGCCTGAAGAAGCCCGGCTTGGATGGCGGCCGTCACGGTGTCGGCAAATTCCATGTCGGGCTTGCGCGCCGGGAACCTGTATCTTTCCACTGGCCCATTGTATTGTGCGCGGCCGTGGCGGACTGTGGCGGGCAAGGGCGCGCGCCGCTGGCCCCGCCACGGTGGCCGGGCGCATGATGTGCCGCATGAACGACTTGGGTTTTTTCGCGCGGCTGCGCTTCGCCGGCAAGATCATCACGCGCGGCGTGGCCGCCGTCGATGACATCCCGCCGGAAATCATGCCGCCCAGCCGCACGCCGGCCTATGACCCGTTGCAGCTGTCCACCGTGTTCCGTGGCGTGCAGGTGTTGCAGACCGCCATCGCCGGCCTGCCGTTGCACGAGATGCGCGGCGGCGTGAAGCTCAACACGCTTGCCTCGATCGTTGACCACCCGGACGCCAACCGAAGCCGCCGCGACTTCATCAGCGACATAGTGGCCTCATTGTGCTTGGACGGCAACGCCTTTGTTCGCAAGCTGCGCTATGGCGGCGAAGTGGTGTCGTGCCAAGTGCTGCCGCCAGCGTTGGTGACCGTCAGGGACGACGGGCGAGACCCGGCCGCCCCGGTGCTTCGCTACACGTATCTTGGCCGCGAGTACACGCCCGACGACATCACCCATTTGAAGTTCCTCAACGTTCCCGGCCGGCTGAGGGGCCTTGGCCCCATCTCCGCCGCGCGCGAAGAGGTTGAGGGCGCGAAGATGGCCCGCGACTACAAGGCACGCTTCTACACCGATAGCAGCAACGCGAAGGGCTATTTGAAGTCAGATCAGAAGATTACCCCGGACAGCGCGAAACAGGCGAAGGACGATTGGGGCAAGGCCGGCAGGGCCGGCGACATCAAGGTGGTCGGCAGCAACCTTACGTATGTGCCCTTGGACATGAAGCCGGCTGATTTGCAGTTTCTTGAGACGCAGAAGTTCGACACGACGCAGATCGCGCGTCTTCTTGGCATCCCGGCCAGCATCATGCTGGCCGCCGTGGACGGCAGCAATCTGACGTACAGCAATATCGAGCAATCGTGGATTGAGTTCGCCGACTACACGTTGGCAGCCTACACCGGCGAGATCGAGGAACTGTTAAGCGGCCTTCTGCCGCGCGGCCGCACCGTGCGGTTCGACTGGGATAGCAGCCGGCGCGCCGACATGGCCGACCGGTATGGCGCGTACCAGACCGCCATCGGCAGCGGGTGGCTGACCGTGGACGACGTGCGCGAACGCGAAGGTCTGCCGCCATTGGAACAGGCGGCGGTGATTCAACCGATTGGAGGCACTACGAATGAATGACATCGACAACAGGCTTATGGAGACGCGCACGCTCGACCTTACCGGCATCGAGCTGCGCGAGGCCGACGCCGGGGACGGCACCACCTTGGAGGGCGTGGCCGTGCCCTTCAACCAGAGGTACGCGCTGTTCGGTGACTACGCAGAGGTCATCGACCCCGACTGCGACTTCGGCACCCGCCAGACCGTGAAGGTGAGCCGCGAGCATGGCGAGCTTATCGGCAAGGTGACCGGCACCGAACGCCGGCCGGACGGCCTGCACGTCGTTATGAAGCTGTCGGACACCGACAACGCGCGCGAGACCGTGCGACTGGTGCGAGATGGCGTGTACGACGGCTTTTCGATTGGCTTCAGGCCGGTTGAGAACCGCGTCATCCAGTCGGACGACGGCGTTACCGAAGTGCATCGCCGCGCGATCGACCTGTTCGAGGTTGCCGTTACCGGCATCCCCGCCTATCCCGCCGCCCAGATCACCGGGCAGCGTTCCCAGACCACCGCAAACAACAACGAAAGCGAGGAACCCACCATGGGCAACGACAACAACAACGAGGCGCGCGCGGCCATCGACGAACGCCTAGAGGCGTTCGGCGAGGAACTGCGCGGCATCAAGGCCACCGTGGCCGCCGGCATCGAGACGGGCAAGCCGGCCGAGCTGGGCGGAGAGTTCCGCACCCCCGGCGACTACCTCAAGGCCCTGAGCGACGAACGCGACGCCAACCACCAGACGGCCATCGACCTTATGCGCCAGACCCGCGACGCCATCGTTACCGGCGACACCGGCAACACCGTGGCGTGGATCGCCGACGATCTGCGACTGATCGAGCAGCGCCGCAAGGTGACCAACATCCTGACCCGTGACACGCTGCCGGCCACCGGCATGTCGATGGAATACAACGTGGTCACCGAAGACACCACCAGCGTGACCAAGCAGGCCAGCGAGGGCACGGCCCTGAAGTTCGGCAAGGTCAAGTTCGGCACCAAGACGGCCGACATCGACACCTACGGCGGCTACACCACCCTGAGCCGTCAGACCATCGAGCGTTCGACCACGCCCATGCTCAACACCGCCCTGAAGGCGCTGAACAACGCCTACGCGAAGNACGCGAAGGCCACCGAAAACGCCGTGCGCGATTACCTGTACACGCTGATCGCAGCGCAGCGCGACGCCGAGGAGAACGCGAACAACATCGCGGCCCCGGCCACGCTGGACGCGATGACTGCCGACCAGTGGGCCGGCCTCATCCTCGACGCGGCCGAGGTGATGGACGACCGCAACGCGGCAATGACCCGCCTCGGCGTCAGCAAGGACGTGGCGCTTGCCCTTATCAAGCTCAAGGACTCGGGCAACCGTTTCATGGACATCTCCGGCAAGGGCAGCGACACTATCGGCGCGTTCGACCTCACCGGCGTGGTGGGCGACCTCATGCGCGTGCCGGTGTACATGCTGCCCAAGGCCCCGACGGGCACCGCCGCGTTCATCGACCCTACCAGCGTGACCGTGTGGGAGAGCGGCGGCCCCACCCAGCTTTCCAACACCGACCCGGTGAACATCGTGGACAACTACAGCGTGTACGGATACATGGCCGTGGCCGCCACGTTCACCGACGGCCTGCTCCCCATCAAGTTCGCCGCCAAGGCAGCGTGAGCATGACCGACGAAGAACTCTTGGCCCAGCTCCGCAACGAAGTCAACGTGCCCCAAGGGGACGACGAACGCTTGGCCGCGAAGCTGGCCGCCGCCAAGGCGTATGTGGGCAGCGCCGTAGGCGCGGCCGAAGTGGCCGACACCGTGCTGGCCGACTGCATCGTGGGTTGCGCGGCCGACCTGTACAACAGCCGCGACGCACGGCTGGGCGTCATGGACGTGGGCGACGGCGTGACCGAACCGTTCCGCGTCAGCACCGACCCGCTCAGGTCGGTGTGGCCGAAATTGAAGGCGGCTGGCGTGAACACCGGCGGGCTGGTGATCGCATGACCGTATCCGTGCGCGAGGAACGCGAAGCGTTGATGGAACTGCTCAGGGACGCGGCCGGCGACCTTGTGGACGTTGTGACCATCGACGCACAAGAGGCCCGCCCATTGCCCGGCAAGGCCGTTATGCTGATCGACCCGCCCGCGATCACGTTCGAGGGCTACCAGTTCCAAGAGCGCGTGTGGACGGTGAACGTGATCGCCGGCACCACCGCCACTCAGGTGGACGCCTTGGACATCATCACCCCCGTGGTCGAACGCCTCTGGGAACGCAAGGTCAACATGCGCGAGGCGAAACCCGTCAGCTACTCGCTGGCCGGCGTCGGCAAGCTGGCCGCCTACGAAATCACACTGAACCCCTTGGAACTCACCGAGGACTAATCGAAAGGAACACATCATGGCGAAGGTACGAACCCTTGGCCCCGGCTCGCTCAAGATCGGCGCGACCGGCAGCGAACAGGACTTCTCGGCGGACGTGACCAACACGACGCTGGCACCATCGACGGACACCGAGGACCCGGACAACTTCCTTGACGGCCATTCCGAGGGCGGCGCGCAGACCGAAAGCTGGACGCTGAGCGGCTCCGTCAAGGAGGACTTCAGCATGGACGGCCTTCAGGTCTGGTGCAACACGCACAGCGGCGAGGAACTGCCGTTCGAGTTCATCCCCAACACGTCGGGCACCGTGAAATGGACTGGCAACGTGACCATCGCCAGCATCCAGATCGGCGGCGACGTGAAGAGCAAGAACGCCAACGACTTTTCGTTTGCTGCCACGAACGTGACGCCCAGCGCCTACACCGCCGCCTAAACGCATGGCCGGAACCATCGCGGCCGGCGGCAACGGCTATCTGCAATTGAAGGGCGCAAGCCAGTTGGCGCGTGGTCTGAGGAAGGCCGGCGACGATCTGAAAGACCTCAAGGAAACGAACCGCGAGGCCGCGCAGATCGTGGCCAGCGAGGCCAAGAAAACCGCGCCCCACCGTTCCGGCCGATTGGCGCGCACCATCCGCGCCGGCGCGACCCAGAAGGCCGGCGTCATGCGCGCCGGCAACAAGGGCAAGGTGCCCTATGCCGGCGTCATCAACTACGGGTGGCCCGGCCACAACATCAAGGCTACGTACTTTGCGAACAAGGCCGCGAAGGACACCGAGCCAGAATGGACGGCCCTGTATTCACAGGCCGTGCAGAAGATCATCGATCGCATAACCACAGGAGATTTGAGCAAATGAGCGACAACACAGAACCCGTGACCGCGAACACGCGCGTGCGCTACGTGGACGGGCACATCGACGAAATCACCGTGACCATGTTCCAGCGCACCGCCGCCGAGACCTACGGCAAGGCCCACGGGTGGGGCACCCTCATGGAGGCCGCCGTCAAATTCAACGCATACAGCGCCTATATGCGCTGCCGTCAGACCCAGCTCACCAGCCTGCCGTTCGACCGGTGGCTGGCCGAGGTCGTCAGCGTCGAGGACATCAGCAAGGACACGGAACCCGAACCCGAGTACTTCAACCCGACGCCCGGCGTGGAAGAGGCATCGAACCCTTTCCCCGGTGGGACGACGACGGACTGAACGTCTGGTCATGCGTGCTCGCCGCACGGTTCGGCGGCACGCCGTGGGCTTGGCGGCGCGAGAGCGGGCCAAGCCCCGAGGACTGGGGCACATGCTTGGAGCTTTTGGAACGTGAGCGAGAGGCCGCCGAAGAGGCCGAACGGGAAGCGATGGAGGCGAGGGAATGAAAAGCGCGATACTGGCTATACGCATCATCGGCGACGCCACCAGCGCCGTGGCCGCGATGGACAAGGCCCAGCGCGCCAGCATGTCCTTCAAGGACAAGGTGGGCAAGGCATCGGTGGCCGCCGGCGCGGCGCTTGCCGCGATAGGCGCGGGCGCGGCCACATGCGTCAAAAGCGCGGCCGACCTACAGCAGAGCGTGGGCGGCGTGGAAACGGTGTTCGAGTCCAGCAGCGCCAAGATGCTGCAATGGAGCAAGCAGGCCGCCCAAAGCGTGGGCCTCTCGCAGAACGAGTACAACGAGTTCGCCACGCTGGTCGGCTCGCAGTTGCAGAACTTCGGCATGACCGTTGACCAGAGCGCGGACAAGACGAACGAACTGATCGGCTTGGGCGCAGACCTCAGTTCCATGTTCGGCGGCACCACCGCCGAGGCCGTGGACGCGCTATCTTCGGCGCTCAAGGGCGAGATGGATCCCATCGAGCGATACGGCATCAGCCTGAACGACGCGACCTTGCAGGCGCAGGCCGCCAGCATGGGCTTGGGCGACCTGTACAAGCAGGGCGACCGCAACGCGAAGATGCAAGCCACGCTTGCGGCGATAACCGCCCAGTCCGGCAAGGCGGTGGGCAACTTCGCGCGCGAGGCCGACACCGCGCAGGGCCAGCAGCAGCGCATGGCGGCGGCGTTCGAGAACGCCAAGGCCGCGCTGGGCGAAAGCCTGCTGCCGGCGCTGACCATCGGCGCGCAGAAACTCGCAGAGTTCGCCACATGGGTGCAGCAGAACACCGGCTGGCTCACCCCGCTGGTGGGCGTCATCGCCGGCGTGGCAGGCGTGATCGTCACGCTGAACGCGGCCATGACCGCGTACAGCACCGTGGCCGGCATCGTCGCCATCGCGCAAGGCTCGCTCAACCTCGCCTTCCTCCCCATCATCGCGGTGGTGCTCGCCGTGGTGGCGGCCATCGCCGTGCTGGTGATGAACTGGGACAGCGTGAAGAAGGCCGGCGCGGCGGCGGCCCAGTGGATAAAGGACGCTTGGAACACGTTCTGGAATTGGATAACGGGCGTGTTCTCCGGCATAGGCCAGTGGTTCGCCGACAAATGGAAGGCCGTCAGCGACGCCGGAAGCAACGCCGCCAAATGGGTGAAGGACGCTTGGAACGGCATCACCGGCTTCTTCCAGAGCATCGGCGACGGCATCCAACGGGCGTTCGCCGCGCCCATCCAATGGGTGGCCGACAGGTTCCAATGGCTCAAGGACAAGGTCATGGGCATATGGGACGGCATCAAGGGCGCATGGGACACCGTGACCGGCTGGTTCAGCTCCGGCGCGTCAGCGCAGGCGGAGCAGGCCGCCGCCTACACGGCCCCCGTCATGCGCGCCTACGCGCCCGTGCGCTCCATCACCGGCATGTCCACGCCGCGCACGTCCGGCATGGCATTGCCGAGGCTGTCCACGCCCGCCGCCGTGAACGCGCGCCCGGTGGTGCAGCGCGTCGAAAACAATACGTATGAAGTCCACATCGACGGACTGGTGGCAGACCCAGACGGCACCGCCAAGGCCATAGAACGCCTGTTGGACGGGCGCGCGAGGAAGCGGGGCCGCAGATGAGGCAACCCATGCTGTACATCGACCGTGGCAACGGCTGGGAGGACGCGACCGGCCACGCTCACGCGCCGGCCGCGCTGGCCTCGTTCTCCATCGACTGGGGGTGCGATTCACCCGAGGAACAGCCCGACCCCAGCGTGCTGCGGTTCCAGCTGATCGACCGCACCGGCGACTTGGCGGGCAACAGCACGCGCTTGGCCGGCATGAAGGTGCTCATACAGTTGTCACGCCGCCCGGTGTGGCGGGACCTCGACGGCGTGGAAAGCTGGCAGGAACAGCCACGCTCAATGACGTGGGCGGACTTCCACCGGACCCACCGGCCCGCCACCGGTGGGCAGCCGGACGAAGGCGCGTTGACCATATTCACGGGCAACGTGACCAGCGGCGGCGAGATCACCCAGCGCGGCGACGGCACGTATCTGCTCGACCTGTACGCCAACAGCACGCTGGTGCGCGCCAACCGCACCACGCGGCAAGGTCCGACCTCGACCGACGCGGCCTTCTCCGGCCTGCATTGGACCGGCGACAAGGCGGCGCGCGTGGACGAGATCAACGCGAGGCTACGCGCGTTGGGCTGCCCTGTCTTGGACACCCAGACCACGGTGTGGCTCAAGACCAACGCCGCCCAGCCGGCACCATACGACACGGACTCATACCCCGATCTATCCACCGTGCTCAACGCATTGGCCGCCAACAGCCCGTACATCCCCCTGTACTACGAAACGCACGACACCGGGCTGGGAAACGACCATATCCACGCCGTGTTCGCCGGAAGCCCGCACAGCATCACGCTGCACTCGGACGGCACGCTGAGCGTGCTCGGCTACGGCATGGAACAGACCGTGGCCGACGGCGGCATGATAACCGTTGACGGCAACACGCTGACCATCCCAGACCCGGTGAGCAAGGTCACCCTGTCCACGAAGGCCGTCAAATGGGACGACAACAGCCAAAAGCTCACGTTCGAGGACGACGAACTGGAAATCGGCGATCAAGGCCTGTTGCCGGCCAACCTCACCGAAACCGTGGAATCCGTGTCGTTCGACTGCGACGCCGTGACCCGCGACGACTCGCAGGGCCATTGGACGCGCGGCACATGGCAGCCAAGCGACGACGAACGCCAGCAGTGGGCGCGATGGCTCGCCACGCAGACGCTGAGGCTCAGACCGGAGAAACTGACCGCCAGCAGCCGCCACCTCGACATCGACCTGTACGAACAACAGTTGCAGCCCACGGCCAGCCTGTGGGCGTTCGTCAACACCCGGTACACCAAACTATTGGCCGACGACGGCACCCCGGCCACGTCCGGCGCATGGCTCGCCACCGGCGGCACATTGTCGTTCGACTGGCGGAACGGCGAACCGGTCCTTTCCAACGAACTGACCCTAACCCCGCTGCCCATGACGCCCAGCACGCTGAGCAAGTGGGACGACCTGAACCCCATCGGCATGGCATGGCAAGCCATGCCCGAGTTCACATGGGGCGAGTTCTCGCAAATCACCTACTTCGAGCAGTA
>NZ_JBKETB010000022.1:0-9881 GCF_056355835.1 Bifidobacterium sp. LH_730 | reverse complement strand
TCGGCACCTACAAGTACTACGACATGCACCAAGTCATCGACACCGCCCTCACCGCATACGACGAACACATCGCCCCCATGCTCAACAAATAAGATCCGGCCACACTGATAGCTGATAAGCGAGCTGCCACGTCGCCGACAAAGCCGGCGAAATACCAGTGTCCCATCATGGAAGATGACAGTTCGCTTATCACCACGGCAGCTCTCGACACACACGAAGTGAGGAGAACATAGTCATGCACACACTCTGGCGAATCGTATTCCCCGCCGGCATCGATTCGATCTCCGCGGACTTCGCTTCGCGGGCGTTGCCCGTGTATGGCGAGGGGACGATGGCATCGGGCGAACGAGCCGATCTCAACGCATGGTCGCCGTCCCGCCGTTCCATCGTGCTGCCCGCCGGCGCGACATATTCCTCCGGCTCCTATTACAATGCCTTCCAAGCCGCCTATTGGGCGCATTGGACCAATGTGAAAACCGTGACCTTGACCGGCATGGCCGAGGGCACGGGCATTGTGCGCGTGCTGGCCTCGGACTCGCGGACCAAGGCGACGGAACTCGTTTCCATGCCGGTGAGTGACGGCCAATTCTCATTCACGACCAGCATCGAGGGAATGGATGAGGGCGGCTGCCTCTGGTTCGAGGTCACGGCCAGCGCCGATGGTCCGCTGACATTGTCCGACGCCGCATGGAGCACTGTTGCATCCGAAACACGACATGGCACCGTGTCCATGGCCATCACCACGATGAACAAACCGGAGTGGTGCGTCCGCCAGTTCAATGTGCTCGCGGATGCCGGCGATCTGGACCTCATCGACGCCGTGTATGTCGTCGACCAAGGCACACGCTTGGTGCAGGACGAACCAGGCTTCGCCGAAGCCAGCGCACGGCTCGACGGACGGCTGCATATCATTCGCCAGCGCAATATCGGCGGCTCCGGCGGCTTCGCCCGCGGCATGGCCGAGGTGTCGGAACATGGCGACAGCGGATATGCGCTGCTGCTTGATGACGACACCGTGCTGGAACCCGAGTCGATCGCACGCGCCCTTGCCTTCGCCAACCACTGCAAACGCCCCACTATCGTGGGCGGCAACATGCTGTTCCTGACCGAACCAACGCGCATCTGTGCGATGGCCGAGACCTTCAACCGCGACAGGATCCTCTGGGAACAGGCGCCCGGCTCCCCCAAGTTCGCCGATCTGGCCACGGCTCCATTCGCCGAAACATCCTATCTGCATCGGCGTTGGGATGCGGATTACAACGCATGGTGGATGTGTCTGATTCCCGTCGAAACGATTCACAAAATCGGATTGGCGTATCCGTTCTTCATCAAGAACGACGACGTCGAATACGGCGTGCGCGCGCAGATGGCCGGATATCCGACGGCGACGGTGCCGGGCGTATGCCTGTGGCATCAGTCCTGGATCGATAAGGACGATATCCTCGATTGGCAGGCGTATTTCCATGTGCGCAACAAACTCATCATGGGATTGCTATATTCCCGCCGCCCGTGGGGAGGCATGCTGCTGCCACTGATGATGCGCGCCTCGCTGTCGGCCACAGCGAAGATGCGGTATTCCGCGGTGAAGCTGCATCGCATGGCCGTCGCCGATGTGCTGCGGGGAGCCGAATACATCGGCGATATCCTGGAAAGCCGTCTGCCGGAGATCCGCCAGGCGCGCGGGCAGGAGCCGGATGCGCAGACCACGCCGCTGGATCAGCTACCTGATACCTTGCGCACGCATAGCGAGGCCGAATTGGACTCGGCCGATGACCCACGCAGCGCGCTGATGCATATGTTCGCCGCCATGCCGAGACGAGACCGGCGCACTGTGATCGACGGCTATGTCGAGCCGATGAAAGTATGGTGGCTGGTCGATGACGAGGACTGTGTCGACGCAGGGCACGACGTCAAACGCACGGTGCCCGGCACGGACTTCGACACGCTGACATTGGTCACCGACGAGCCAAGCAAGCATTGGCGTGCCATGGCACGCATGGATTCGGCCGTGGCTGTGAACCGCGAGAACGGCACCGGCACGCTGCTGGTGCGCCGCCCATGGAAGGCGTTCACCGGGCTGGTTGGAGTGGCGACGTCATACGTACGCCTCGGCTTCCAGTGGCGCAAGTATCAGTCTGCATATCGCAAGGCCTTCGCCGAAATGGTCTCCCCGCAATGGTGGCATCGGTATTTCGACCGGCCAGCTGACTGACCGGTTGCATATCGCATCACAAATACGGAGGGGCGCTCACCGGGATAGTCCGGCGAACGCCCCTCCGTCGTCTTCGATATCGCGGATGGAAAGAGTCAGGCCTCCGGCTCCGACGGTTCGGCGTCAGCGACAAACCAGCCTGTGGACATCCCCTTAAGCCCCATCCACCAAACGGACCAAGCATGCGGTGTGCGCACGGTGACATCGCGGAAGAACGTGGGTTCATCGCCCCAGCTCGCACGTACCGTCTTTTCGGCCGAGGCATCATTAATGCCAGCAAGTCGCTGAAGGAAGGCAGCCATATCCTGACGCGTGACGGGCGTCATTCCGCGAAACTCACGCTGCCCATCGGCGCGGTTCCAACCGGTGGTCACACCCACATCGGCCAGCCATGTGATGTCCCCGGCATGCGGGGTCGACCAATTCACATCAGCGAAGCTCACCGAACCAGTTCGGGGCAGACCGTCGGTGCCGACGAGACGATGCATGAACGCGGCCATATCCTGACGGGTGACGCTCGACGCGCCGCGGAAGGTATAGGTTCCGTCTTTTTCCTTCCATCCGGTCGAAATGCCTTCGCTGGCCAGCCACCAGATCTCCTTGGCGAATGGCGTGGACTCGTCGACGTCAGCGAAGCGGGACTGATCCGCCACGCTCGGTGTGAATTCCGGGGAGCCAGCCCAGCGATAGAGGAACGCGGCCATATCCTGACGGGTGATGCTGGACATACCGCGATATTCACGCGCGCTGCCGTCCTGCTCGACGTCAGCACCGGGGACGAAGGACATATTCGTTCCCGCCGCTTTGTCTTCAGTCACCGACTGCAACGTCCAACGTTGGTTGATGCCGCCGTTGGGCCCATAGAGCGCTATCGCCGTGCCATCGGCCGAGACGCCGCCCGACAGATCGAGCACTTCCTCGCCCAATGCAGACTGCAGGTAATAGCCATCGCCGGAATCGCGCACGAACCACAACTGCGCTCGGGTGGGACGGGAGTCGCTGGGAGCGTCCCCTGGACCGGGGCCCGCGCCTGGACCGGGGGCGATGCCGGGCGCGTCAGCGACACCGGCATCGCCGTCGGTGCTGATATCCGCATCGCCGTTGGCATCACCGTCGGTACCGCCGCCACTGCCATCGGCATCGTGGTCCGATGGATCGTAACCAACCGGTTGCTGCGATACACCAGCATTGTCCGCGGCCACTCCCTTGGCCACGGTCAGCGCCTTGCCACTGGCCTTGGACACGATGAGATAGCTGCCATCGCCCATGGCGGTGAACTGGAAGTTCTGTCCGACCGCACCGGTCCATCCCTGCAGACGCGGCAACACCCCATCGCCGGTCGCGCCCTCCGGAATCGCCGCCACCGCCATATTCCGCGCCATACTGGCGATGTGATACGTGCCATCGCGCACATCAACCGCCGGCATACGGGACACACCAAGCATGTCGGTGCGTACCAAATCGCGGATGCGCCCCATCCGATCCCATACCTGCTGGCCCGGGCACAAGGTTTCGTTGGATCCATAGGCATCATGATGGGAAGCATCACCGTGACCGGTAATGCGCGCCTGCACACCAAGGAAGTCGAAGGTGCACCACGCATCGGAAGGTTGGAGGCCAATCGCTTGGAATTCCCATGCGATGGCAGCGGCCGTCGAGGCGATCTGCGCATCAGTGGGATGCACATCAAGATGATAGCTGCCCAGCAGAGACACACCGAAGGTGTCATAGTTGAAGTTCACGGCCTGCGCGCCATCGACCTGGCTGGCCGGCACAATCTGGTTCGGAACACCCTCGTCGCGTCCTTCCCAGATGCCGCCGAAACGATCGACGATGAGCTGGTATCCGATGTCTCCCCAACCGCGCGTCTCATTGTGGAACAGATAGATGCCGTTGATCATGGCAGGCACCTCGGCCTGTGTGTAATCGTTGCGATCGACGGTGTGGTGCACGATGGCACCCTTCCAATGCCCGCTGCGGTCCGGCGTCCAGAACATCGCGGGATTGCCGTCCACCCACCATTCCTCGCGCGTATGAATGCGACCGGTGGCGGTGATGGCGTTATCCGCACGTTCCAGCGATGTCGCGGCACCCGAGTCAGTCGCTGTGTCGGTATCCACGCCATTCTCGGGAACCTTGGACCGCCCGACCGTCGCCCGATCGATCCCCGCGTCGGATGGCAGCTCCGCATATCCCGAATCGATAGTGATCAGTTGTGCCGCGACCATACGCCCACCCTTGGGGGCGATCGTCGCCTCGACCCGGTCGGCGTCACCGACGTAATACGAAGGGCTCACTCCGGGCACGCCCGCATCCTCGTCCATGGCAGGCAGATCCACCCACTCACTCCACACGCCGTCCGTCTGATAGCGCAGACGAATCGTCGGAGCGTTCTCCGGATGTTCCATATCATCCTGTTTCCATGTGACGCCGACAGTCGCCAGACCTGTGACATCAGCGGAAACGGTCAGACGCTGACCCCGGATGGCGCTCCGGGAACGAGAAGCAGCCGCAGAGGCCTCGAAATCATGCTCAGTCACCTGCGGCCTGTGGGTTTTGGCGACCGATGAGACCGATGCGTCGACAGATATCATCTCCGTGCCCGACGGTGCCGACACCCCCCATGCGGGCGCAACCGGCATAGCCAATGCAAGCGCGCAGCATATTCCCGTGACCATCGTGGCGATATGACGACGCATGCCCCTCTCCTCCCGTCATCGCGGCACCAATCGCCGCATATCAACCAGCTTATCGCGACAGGACTACTGTGGGTTGATGGCACGAGTGTGGATTGATGATCTGTGGCTGAAAACCGACAACGGGGTCGCCCCCTCCTCCACCGCGCGGCGTTCGCTGGCGGCGGTGAGCGATCCATTCCAGGCGCAGGTGCCTCAGCGTTGGCGTACCTCGCGCTTCGGGCACGGCATGCGATGGCGGTGCCGATGGTACACGGTCGAGGGGGCCGAACGCCGCCAGCATTCGAAGTCATTCCGCCGACTCACCGACGCGGAGGCCTTTCAGGCGGCGATGGAGGACGATGTGCGCCGCGGGCGGTATGCGAATCCGAACGACGCACGGCGCAAGTTCAAGGATGTGGCCGACATGTGGCTGCGCTCGAAGAACAACGTGAGCGAAGGGGTGCGGGCGCGCTATGAGTGCGAGCTGCGCGTCTATGTCAATCCGCGCTGGGCGAACGTGCCGATCGGTTCGATCACCTTGGATGACGTGGCGCGGTGGGTGACCGATCTGACGACGGGCGAATACCCGGTGGATCTGCGGTTTCGCCGCGCGCCGAAGCCGCTGTCGCCGAGGTCGATCAAAAGCATCGTGCGCGTCGTGTTCGCCGGGGTGCTGGATTACGCGGTGAAGGTCAAGTATCTGATGGACAATCCGGCGCGCGACGTGGAGCTGCCCAAGCCGGAATATCACGATCTGGTGTTCCTCGACATCCATGAGATCGAGGCGCTGGCCGAGGCCGCGGAGGCGGTGGGGCGGCCGGTCGACGGACTGGTGATCCGTTTCCAAAGCTATGTGGGCACGCGCATCAACGAGGCCTTCGCGCTGCAGGTCGGCGATCTGGACCTCAAGAATCGCAAGATACGCGTGCGGCGGACATGGAAGAACAGCGCGACGGCGCAGCGGCTCGGCCCACCGAAATCCGGCAAGCCGCGCACGGTGGCGATTCCGCGGTTCCTCGTGGCGCCGCTGCGCGCGCAGATCAAGGGGCAACCGGAGACGGCCTTCGTGTTCCGCGGCATCAAGGGCGGGCATATCAACGACCACAATTGGCGGCGCAAGATATGGCATCCGGCCGTGCGCGCGGCGGGGTTGGAAAGCGTGGAGGGGCTGACGCCGCATTCGCTGCGGCATTCGTATGCGGCCATCGCCATCAAGGCCGGGGCGGATGTCAAGATATTGCAGCGCCAGATGGGGCATACGTCGGCTTCCCTGACCTTGGATGTGTATGGGTTCCTGTTTCCGGAGCGGTTGGAGCAGGTGGCGAATGCGATCGACAGCGAGCGCGTGGCGACGTTGGCGCGGAGGAAAGGGTAGGAACGAAATGAAAAGCCGCACCGGCGTGATGCCGGTGCGGCTTTGGCTGTCAGTCATTCGTCAGCCCGATAGATTCCGATAAGACAGACTCAGTCAGGCCAGGATGTCATCGAGACGATGCAGGAACGCGGCCATGTCGGCGCGCTGCACGCCCTGACCCACGCCGAACGAGCCATCCGGATAGCCCTGCGAGATCTTCGAGGCACCCAGCCACGCCACATCCTCGGCATGAGGGGTCTTCTCATTCACATCCGTGAATTGCTTGGAGCCCGTCACCTGGCCGTCCTTGCCGGCCAGCTTGGCCAAACGACGCAGGAACGCAGCCATATCCTGACGCTGCACCGTGGCACCGCCTTGGAACGTACCGTCACCATAACCCGTCGTGATGCCGGCGTGCGCCAACCACAGCACGTCCTCCGCATGAGGCGAGGACTGGTTCACATCCTTGAACTTGGACCAATCCGCTACAGAAGGCTTCCATGTCGCCGCGTCGGACACATTGTTCGATTTGGCCAAACGACGCAGAAACGCAGCCATATCCTGACGCTGCACATTCGCCGTAGGCTTGAACGTGCCATCATCGAACCCCGTCGTGATGCCAGTCGACGCCAACCACTCAATATCCGACGCATGAGACGTCGACGAATCCACATCAACGAAATCCGTCGACGGCTGGACAACAGCCGATGACCTGTCGGTGAACTTCACGCGCAGTGAACTGTCTCCGCCCGTGAAATCAGCGACGCCACCGCTCAACGTTACTGAGAGCGCATGTTCCTCGTCACTGTTATTGCTCACTGTCGCCGACGTGCCGCGGGAATATTTCGCAATAGTGCTGCAACCGCCGCCCCACTGAGGCATCGCCAACAGATACTGCGCCCGACCCCATGCGTCATCATGGTCCGTCGGCGTCCACTTTCCCGCTGCTTTGGCCCAATCCACCGGGCGCTGGGAGCGGTTGCCATCCTTCCAACTGTACTTGTTATAGCTCTTGTCCAATGTCCAGTACGGAGCCAACGTATCCGCCTGCCCGGCCGGAGCACCATCCTGATGTACCGAGATCAGAAACGACATCGAGTCGCAATCAGTCGATTCATTGCGCACGTCAATAGTCGTCGAGGTCTTTGCGGGCAAGCGATACGTATATGTGACCAAACGATCGCTGAACTTAAATTCACTGTTATTCTTGATTTCCCCGGCATAACGGCCAGCATCTCCCATAAACTGGGACAATGGGATATTGTTCATTCCCGCGGCATATTCCGCGACAGCCTTAAGCTCCGCATTATCTTTCCATGACGGATTCTCCGCGGCATTCGCCGTGCCCGCACCGGCGAACAACGCGCACACAGCAATAGCTGCGGCAACCACAAGCCGTCCCACATGCTTTCCCATGTATCTTCTCCTTTTCCAAAACATCCATCCCACAGATGCCTTTTCGAAAAAGTACCCCCCCCGTAGACCGTGAATTGGAGGGCGGGTTCTTGCGGTCGTTGCAGCGACTGAGCCAGATTACGGAGCTTCCTAGTGCCGAATTGTGGCAATTCCCAATATATTAATCGGAATTCAACGAATGATGCTCAAGCACGAACCAGCATGTCGGCGGCATGAACAGCTTTTCAAGTCTGAGCATGGCTTAATACGATAAGAGACCGTGCCAGTAAGGCACGGTCTCAACTAAGCGGGGTTTGCGCCGCCAACTGACAACGCAGACTCCGCTTCTGCATCAAGATACAATCACATCAGGTTTGTCTTGGTGCGATGCAGGAACGCGGCCATATCCTGACGCACGACATTGCGGCCGCCACGGAAATCACCGTCGCCATAGCCCGTCGAAATGCCGTTGCCGCCGAGCCAACGGATGTCGGCAGCGTGCGGTGTGTCATCATCCACATCGACAAAAGACATCGACTTGTCGTTGTCCTCGCCGAACTTCTGGACGAAGCGGTGCAAGAAAGCCGCCATATCCTGGCGTTTCACCTCATTCTCGCCGCCAAAGGAACCATCGAGATAGCCGGTGGTGATACCAGTGGACGCAAGCCACCAGACTTCCTTGGCATGGGGCGTGGAATCGCTCACGTCATAGAAGCGTGCCTTATCCTGCGAGCCTGGCGTAAAGCTCGGCGAACCGGCGAGCCGGTAGAGGAACGCAGCCATATCCTGCCTCTTGACGGAGCGCATACCGCCGAAGGTCATGTTGCCGTCGATGGTATATCCGGTGGAAATACCGGAGGTGACCAACCACTGCACATCATCCCGATGCGAGCCGGACTCGACATCGGAACCTGCATATGGAGACTCGTGATAGCGAATCGTGGCATCAGACGTGTTGCTGGCGAAGCTCAACGTCACTTCGGAAGAACCGGAACCACGATTGGCCACCGAGAACGTGCGATTGCGGACAGTGGGGGTGGTAACGCCAGCGCCACCAATACTTGCTGTTCCCATGACAATGTCGCCGAATGTCATTATCGCGCCCGACGGACTGCGCTGCAGCCAGTTTGCATAATCGGAGGCGCTCAGCGACGGCGTGCCCTTGGAGTAGCCGCCGCCCCTATAGACATATCGTGTGTAAATCCAGTCATACGAACCATTGGATGCGGAGATGCGGTCGCCGTGAAGGGCAACCGTGTACGACGGATCAACGTAAAGAGCCGATGCGGAGACGTCGAATACTGCGGTATGTCCCGCGGGAATGGTCGCCGACAGAGTCACAATGGACAGGCCGCCCGGATCAGTGACACCGCCAGTGCCCTTATAGGAATACGCATCACCATCGGACACCTTGATAACGCCGAGATCATTGGGGTCCTTGTACCTTGAGCCGCCATTGGAGCGCTTCCCCGCCAGCCATGAGTCAAGCGCCTGCGCAAAGGGCTGGCTGGAGGACCATGAGGGATCGTCCGAATCCGCGGCAGCAGATGGTGCGACCATGCCAATGGTTGCAAGAGCTGCGACAGTTGCAGCAGCGAGAGTTCTAACTTTTCTGGATGAAACGGAAAACATCATTCGTTCCTTTCCTCATACTTCTTTTGGCATCTTTGCCAATTTCCATGGTATCCGGCGAGGCGCTTCGTATTTCGGATGCTTTCCGTTATCTATGCCGAAAGGGGCAGCGCGCCAACTGGCACACCATCCCTTATCTTGCCCTGGATCTCGTCCGAGCTTGATGAGGTCCTTGTCGATCATGCGGCCGAGGAACGCGGCGGTGTCCTGACGGACAATCGTCTGTCCACCACGGAACGTGCCATCGGAGAAACCGGTCGTCACGCCGACGGACTCCGCCCCACGCAATCCGCGCAGCATTGGTCATATTAGCTACCTAATACATGATTGAGGAGTAATTTAATGTAAGATTACGGTAATTCCTAATGTATGATTTAGGTAATTTCTAATGCATGATTAGAGAAATGAGCTCGCGATTCGCAGAGGGGAACGGCATGATTCCACGTATGCTTTCCGAACAGATCAGGCAGATGGCCTCATGGTTTCCCGTAGTGTCCGTGACGGGCCCGCGGCAGAGCGGCAAGTCGACGCTGGTGCGCGACGTGTTCCCGGACTACAGGTACGTCAATCTGGAGGACCCGCAGATCCGCGCGGCAGCGGCGGACGACCC
>NZ_JBKETB010000021.1:0-21119 GCF_056355835.1 Bifidobacterium sp. LH_730 | reverse complement strand
TTCCCGCTCATGCCCTACTACGCCAACGCCAGCAAACGCCTCGTCAAAACACCGAAACTGTATTTCCACGACACAGGACTGCTCTGCCACCTGCTGGACATAGGAAGCGTCGGGGAACTGCTGCTGAGCCCCCATCTCGGCGCGGTGTTCGAGAACCTCATCGTCGCCGAAACCCTCAAGGCCCACCTCAACGCCGGCGACGAGCCGAGAATGTTCTTCTACCGGGATGACTCGAAGATCGAGGTCGACCTGCTGGACTTCACCGACAACGCACGACGCAAGCTCATCGAGATCAAATCCGGCCAGACCTACCACGACCGGTTCGCCGCGCACCTGGGCAGGGTCGGGCAATGGCTGGACATACCACCGGAGGAACAGTACGTCGTAGCCCGCGTCGAATCCAGCTACCAAGCCAAAGGCGCCAAAGTCCGCTCCGCGACGGACTGGCTGCTGCGGGAGACCAGCGTCAAAGGCTGAGTTCGGCCGGGCTGACGCAGCGAGCGTATCGCCGAGGGAACAGTGAAAAATAAAAAGGGCGCGCCGCCCGCTGCGTGCGACGCGCCCGGAATGGGATGGTTGGCTGCGACTCAGGCCTCCGGAAAGCCTTCCTCGCGGATCATGCGCAGCCAGATGTTGAGATGCCAGTCCTGGTCGTTGGCCAGCGGGTCGGCCTGGTGCATGGCGCGGCCGTCGACGTTGGAGGGGAACAGGTAGGCGCAGGTGGCGGAGCCATCAGCGTTGTAATTGGCCATATTCGCTTCGAAGATGGTCATGGCGAGACGCTCGGTGGCATCGGAGCACAGCGCCTTGGGCAGGCGCGCCAGCACCTCGGCGGTCAGCGAGGACCAATAGTGCGGGAACACGTCGCCGAACTGGCGGTTGATGCCGAACCAGTAGCCATCCCAATGTCGGATGCCCACGCCGCACAGGCGGCAGTCGGGCTGGGGACCGGAGAAAGCCAGCAGCCAACGCAGACGGTCACGCACGCCATCGAGATATTTCTCCTCGCCGGTGATGCGATGCGCCTCGATAAGCAGACTGACCAGCGGCGCGGTGATCGACTGCTCATAGGAGACCTCGTGGTAAGGCAAATCGATGCCGAGCGAGAGGAAGTAGTCCGCGGAAGCGAGGATGCGCATGCGCAAACGCTCCGCATCGTCATGCCGCCCAACTGTCTCGAGCAGTCTGGCCGCGGCGGCGTGGGTCTCGGCGAATTCGATGGCGAGGAAGTGCTCGCCGCCGATTTCGGCGGCGCGATCCATCATCTTCACGAGCATGTCGAGATCGTGCGAGTCCTTCGTGCCGATGTAGTGCTCGGCATAGAAGTTCGTGAACCACGACACGTCATAGAGTCGGCCGCCGAATTCACTCTCCGGCTGGCTCGAACCACGTCGGCAGGCACCGGTTTCATCGATAAGCCATGTCTCGGCGAAGCTGCGCCATGCATCGGTAGCGGCCTGCGCGGGAGCGCGCAGTTCCTCATCGAGGAAGCCCATGTTGAGCGCACGCTGCACGAGCACCGGCATGGCCAGACGTTCGGAGCCATCCGACCAGTCATTCCAACTTGCGTCGAGCAGATGCCGCCCGGTGCGCACATCGGTGGAGGCCATGGCACCAGCCAGCTCACCGACCCGCTCGCGCGTCACCTGATGGTCGAGGATCCAACGCACACGGTCGTTGATGGTCTGGCGCAGGGGCTTGTGGAACAGCACCTCCGTGTGGGCGCGTTCCGCCCCCGAGCCGAGCGCGATCTGATAGACACCTGGTTCCTCCGCCGCCAGCCGCACACCGTCGGCAGCAGCCTCGACGGTCAGCCCTTCGGAAAGTGCCGTCACCGGCAGAGCCGTGGTGACCTCGATGGATTCCCCCACCGTCACGCTCAACACCGAGAAGGAGGCGGGCGCGTTGGTGTCGGCCAAGAAGGCGGCCTCGTCGTCATACCAGCCGATCTGCCAGACCAACTCATAGGACTCGCCGGGCTGCAGCGTAATCGTCGGTTGCCCGCCGAAGGAATCCGGATTGACCGCATGGTCGGTGACCTGCAACACGAAATGCCCGCGCACATCGGAGTATGTGACATGGTTGCGTGACTGGATGGAATAGGCGTTGACGGCACCCTCGCGCACAATCAGGCCAAGCCTGCGGCCGTTGCCGTCCATGGGCACGGCCTCGACCCAGCTCCATGCGCCGCCTGCGAACACATGCACATTCACGCATTCGGTCAGTGATTTCCTCGCGCCCGGATAGCGGTCGTTGAACGGGGTCTGCACATCGAGCCCGGCGATGGTGACGGGTGCGGAGGTGACGTTGCGCCACTCGTAGCGTTCGGTGAGCCGCTCGCCGCCGGTGCGCGTGACGGTCAGCGCCAGACCGGCACCACGCAAGGCATAGGTCAGCCGCTGCGTGTCACCGTGCAGCTCGCGCTGCTGGGGCACGATCCACTGAGCGGCGCCGGTTTCGGTGACGGCCAGGCCACTGCCCCACAGATGGTCCGTGGTGTGCCAGCTGGCGCTGGAGTCCAACAGGAAGTGCCGGGTGAGGTTCGTATCGTCGACGAAGGCAATCGGCGCTCCGGTCGCTTCATCAAGCACCACATGGCCGGAGCCGAGCGGCAAAATTTCGCCCGCCAGCATGCTCAGGTCAACGGAGGCGCCTGCCTCGGCCTCGGCGCGGTCGATGGCTGCTTTCTGGGCTGCGGTGAGGGATTCAACCATATCGGAATCCTTTCGGAAAGAATCGAGGGATAAACGAGGGGCTGCAGGAAAAGCGGGACGGAACGGAGGAAGGAGAGGAAGAGAATCGCTCCGCCCCGCAATGATTCCCGGGTCAGCCCTTGACCGAGCCGGCCACCAGTCCAGAGACAATCCACTTCTGACAGAAGCAGAAGAAGATGAACACAGGCACAAGGGCAATCACAGTGATGGTCATGAACAGCGGCCAGTTCGTGGAGAACTGTTGCACGGCGTTGTAGACCTGCAGCACGACGGTCTGCTTGTCGGTGGAGCTCAGGAACACGCTCGGCAGCAGGAAGTCATTCCATGTGCTCACCGTTTGGAAGACGATCACGGTGGTCAGAATCGGCGTGATCAGCGGCAGCACGATCTTGTAGTAGATGCGCCACGGGCCGGCACCGTCGATCTTCGCAGCCTCGAAGAGTTCCTGGGGCAACGACGACATATAGCCGACGATCAGGAAGTAGCAGAACACACACGAGCCCATGTAGAGCACGATCAGGCCGAGCAGAGAATCGACCAACCCGACCGCGGACTCCATCTTGTAGAGCGGCAGCATGGTGGCCTGCGCGGGAATGGCGAAGGTGACCATAAGCACCGCGCCAACGATCTTGGTGAACGTAGACTTCTTGTACACCACGCCGAATGCGGCCAGCGAGCCAATGAATACCTGCAGCAGCACCGTCACAACGGTGACGATCAGCGTGTTGAGGAAGGCGCGCACAATAGTGCCATCGGCGAAGGCCTCGGCATAGTTGGAGAACACCCATTCGCTCGGCAGGCCGAGCGGATTCTTCATCATATCCACGGAGCCCTTGAATGAACTGACCACCACGTAATACAGCGGCACGGCACAGATCAAGGCGAGCGCGAGGACGACGACGGTGCGGAAGACCTTGGCGACAAGGTCGCGTTGCGACTGCTTCACTGGAACCTCTTTTCCACAGCGCCCGCGATGGTGTTCTGCAGGGCGATGACGACGATGCACGCGATGGTGAAGAGCACGGACAGAGCAGAGCCAAGGCCGTATTCGCTCTGGCCGATGCCGCGCAGGATGATGGCCTGGGAGATTGTGTTGGTGGAGTAGCCCGGGCCGCCGCCGGTCAAGGTGTACGGCAGATCGTAGATCTTCAAGCCGTTGGTCATGAGCAGGAACATCGACACGATGATGCCGGGGATGAGCTGCGGCAGGGTGATATGGAAGAACTGCTGGCGCCCGCTGGCACCGTCCACGCGCGCCTGTTCATACAGGTCGGCGGGAATGGTCTGCAGGAAGGCAAGATACAACGTGGCATGCCAGCCGACCTGCATCCATACGGCCACGAAAATCACGCAGAACCGCGCCCAGTTGTCGCTGGACAGCCAGCCCACTGGATCGATGCCGAACACGGCGAGGATCTTATTCATCACGCCGGAGCCAAGCGGGGAGAAGATGTACTGCCAGATCAGACCGATGATGGCCTGCGCAGGCACTCCGAGGAAGAAGAACAGCGAACGGGCGAAGGACCGGCCCCACATGGCCTTGTTCAGGGTCACTGCCAACGGAATGGCCAAGCAGGTGACCAGAAACGTGGTGGCGAACGCATAGAGCAACGTGAAACCAAGCGCGCTCAAAAGCGATAGATCCGCGAAAACCTTGGCATAATTGCTCAGCCCGACGAAACTGAAATCAGCGGAATAACCATTGTAGTCGGTGAGCGAGTAGAAGAACGACTGCGCCAACGGCACGATGGTGATGATGAGAAAGACGATGAGAATGGGCATCAAGAACCACAGCGAGGTAAGGTTCTCGGCTTTCAATGAGGACGCTCGCCTCTTGTGAGCATGTCCCACGGTTGCAGCGGTCATGGGTTTTCCTTTGGGAATAGTGGAACCTAAGACAAGACGGAGCCGTGCCGATGGCCGAATGTCATCGGCACGGCCCCGTGTGAAGGAGGAGGGGAAGAAGGAAGGCGATGCGGTTTACAGCGTGGCCCACTTGGCGTCAAGCGCCTTGGTGAAGTCCGCGGCGGAGGCCTGTCCCTGGACGACCTTCTGCTGCTGAGCATTCATCTCGGTGGTCATGACGGTCGGAGCCTTGGCCCAATTGAACCAGTAGAACTTGTTGTTCTTGAAGTACGTATCCACGACATCCTTGAGCTCGGCCGGGGGTTCGGCCTCATACTTGCTGGACAAGGACATGGTGCCGGCTGCCGTGGTGAACGTCTTGAGACCCTCTTCGGAGTTGAGATAAGCAAGGAACTTCTCAGCGGCGGCCTTCTGCTTGTCGTCGGCCTTGGCGGAGATGGCGAAGCCCTGGTCGGGGCCGCCGTTGATCCACGGCTCGCCTCCATCGATCGCCGGCATTGCGGCGACACCGAAATCGATGCCGGAAGCCTTCACGTCGGCCAGATCCCACGGACCGGAGCGCATGACGGCGAGGGAACCGGTGATGAACTCCTGCTTGACCTGATCTGCGGACAGACCGACGGACTTCTGCGGAATGACGCCCGCCTTGGCGGCCTTGGCCCAAGCTTCGACAGCCGGTCCCCAAGCTTCGGAGAACGTCGTCTTGCCGTCCCAGACATCCTGATCCGGGACCTCAACGCCTTCCTTGCCATAGTTGGAAGCCACCAAGCCAGCCAGGGAGCCCGAGGGCTGCGTGTTGAAATCCTCAAGATACGCGGTGCCGCCATCCGCATTGATCTTCTTGCCCATCTCGATGAACTCGTCCCATGTCTTCGGGAATTCATCGTAGCCGGCCTTCTTCAGCAGGTCCTTATTATAGAACATCGCGCCCACCCATGCCGTGACAGGCATGCCGTAGGTCTTACCGTCCTTCTGGAAGAGCTGGAAGTTGGACTCATCCACCCCTTCAAGGAAGTCCTTGCCGGTCAGGTCCTCGGCGGCTCCTGAATCCATGACATCGGTGCGATTGTCCATGATGATGTTGAAGACGGTCGGTGCGCTGGATCCGGAAAGTCGCGTCTGCAGCGTCTGGATGTATTGCGCCGAATCCTGGCCATACTGGACATCAATATCAATGTCGGGATTGGCCTTCTCAAATCCCTTGACGACATCGCCGATCTGGTTCTCCTTGAAGTAGGAGTAGAACGAAATCTTGGTCTTGTCGCCGCCCGCGGAACCCGAGCCACATGCGGCCAGCGGAACCAGCATCGCCACCGCGGCCACACCAGCCACCGCCGCACGCAGCGTCGCATTCTTCTTTGCGCTCATAACTACTGTCCTTTCAGTTGGTTATACGCTTCAACATTGATGCGTATCAATGAATATACACACCGCTTTTCGACTGTGCAACCCCGGCGTGTTGATACGCATAAACAACGTCGAGAGACAGCAAGCACGCGGCATCCGCCCGCCGCGCAGGCAACCGCTACCGAGCGTCGCGCACGGTGATATGAGGCTGAATCAGCGTCGACTGCGGCACCTTGTCGCCGTCCAACTGCGCGAACAGCGACGCCATGGCCACTCGGGACATCTCCTGCGGCACCGGATCGACGTTGGTCACGGGAATGCGCAGCGTGCCGGCATGCCCGTCGGGATACACCGCCACCAACGACAGGTCCTCGCCCGGCCTCACCCTAAACTCGGCGCATAGCTGCAGCACATAATCCAAGGTCTGCGGCGTGCGCACCGCAAGCCCTCCATGGCAACGGGCCAGATCCCCCACCAGATCGGCAGCCTCCCACACGCCATGCCAACTGTTGTCGGACGGCACGAAGAGGCGGTAATCCATATCGAGCACCTGGGCGACGACGCGCGATTCATCGGCGAAGAACTTGGAGAAGGCGTATTGCGAAGCCCCTCGGACGGCATCGCCAATCACGACGATGTTCTGCGCCCCGCATTCGGCCAGTCGATTGACGACCAACTGGGCGACGCGGCGGTAGTCCACGTCAACACACGGCAGACCGAGCGAATCCTCGGGCGTGCCGACGAGCACCACAGGCACGCCGAGCTTCTTGATCTCGGGCAGGCGTGGGTCATGCCATTCGATATCGAAGACAAGCGCACCGTCGAGCATGCCCTGACGCACCATATGCCGCAATCCTTCGACGCCCTCCTCGGCTGGGATGAGCATGACGTTGTATCCACGCTCACGGGCCTCGTGCATGATGGTGACGAGGAAAGGACGAAGCTCGGCCAGCTGGGTGTTCTCATCCATGCTCACCATCACGCCGATGACGCCGACCCTACCGCCGGCCAGCGAGCGCGCGCTGGCGTTGGGAACGTAACCCAGCTCGTCCATGGCCTTGCGCACGCGCTTCTTCGTCGCCTCGGAGATGGGACGGCTGCCGCTCATCACATACGAGACCGTCGCCTGCGAAACACCCGCGCGCTTGGCGACATCCTTCGCCGTGACCATAGTGATGCGACCTCCATCGGGCCATGCGGCCCGCCCATCCGTTGCGTTGAACGAATCTGTTGAACGAATTCAATGCCCCATCATATTGATGCGCATCAACATCGACACGCACGGGTACGCGGCACTTACCCCTTCTACAGCTGATCTGCGTGGCGGCCGATTTCGAACGCGGCGATGGTGGAGGCGCGGCGCACGAGCTTGGGATAGACCATCCGCACCTCCTTGGGCGCGGCCTTGCCATCCAGCAGGTCGTACATCATCGACACCGCCGTCTTGGAGACGACGCGCGTCATGGGCGAGACGTTCGTGACCGGCACCAGCATCGACTGTGCGTCCTCGTCCTCGCATACGGCCACAACGGGCACATCGCGGCCCGGCTCCAGGCCGACCGACAGCAGCAGTTGCATCGCCCATTCGGCCTGGCCAGGCGTGCGCACCAGCATGCCATGCCCGTCACCGGGCCGCCACGAACGCATCTGCTCGCGCAACGGGCGCATCGCACCGGACGATGCATTCGCCAGCCCATGGAAGTCGAATTTCAAGCCATGCATCTCGGCGGCCAGCCGACCATAGCGCTCGAACACCTCTTGGAACCAGAAGACGTTCTTCGCCGCGCCGTATTGATCGGCACCGTCGCCGACGTCGCTGACAGTCACCACTTGACGCACGCCGACCGCCCTCAGCTCCTCGATGGCCAGGTCGACGACGCGATGATAGTCGACATCCACGGCGCACAGCTCGGTCCTCATCATCGGATTGCCGATCAGCACCACGGGAATCGGCAGCTGCTCGGCCTCGGCCAAGCGCCCGTCGCCGATGCGCACATCCAGCATGAACGCACCCGCCGCCTGCGACTCCCCTGCAAGCCTGCGCAACATTCCCATGCCCTCGTCCGCGGGCAGCAGCATCACATTGCCGCCCCGCTTGCGCGCCTCGCCGGTCACGGCGGCGATGAACGGGAACAATCCGCTGGCATCCGTGCCGGGTCCGATGGAGGCGAGGACGACCAAGGTGTCGCTGCGCTTGCCCGCCAACGACCGGGCGTTGGCATTCGGGAAATACGACAGTTCCTTCATGGCCTTGAGCACCCGCGCCCGGGTCCCCTCGGAAATCGTGTGCTTGCCGTTGAGCACATAAGACACCGTCGCGCGGGACACCCCCGCCCGCTTGGCGACGTCCTCTGATGTGACCACCGCCGCCGCACCTCCTTCCGCACAAACGCACGCCCTGCCTAGTCGCAGGGGCCATTCACACGGGCAACCTTACTCCATCCCGGCGCGCCGCCCATGAACGCGATGCGCGGGGCGCCCGGACAGGCACACCCCGCGCATCGCGGCATATGAGCTCAATCGATCGCTTTGCTCACTCGTCGCCCTTGCCCTCGTGCGACAGCAGCGCCTGACGCGCCGACGCCTCGGCGGAGGCGATGATGTCGGCGGCGGGCAGCGGCTTGAGGAAGTTCCAGATCAGGAACACCGCGCCCACGATCAGCATGCCGATGCCGGAATAGAGGTTGATCGGAATGCCGCCGGTTTTGGCGACGTCGGCGGCCGGATCGAGGATGCCGCACAGCGTGACGATCACGCCGTAGATCACGAACAACACGCCGATCAGCAGGCGCAGGTCGTTGCGGCGCGCGGCCTTGACGGCCTGCTGCTTCTCGGCCTCGGTGAGTACGCCCGCGGGATTCGTCGTTTCCATGGATTTCGTCGTTTCAACAATTGGTTCAGCCATAATAAGCTCCTTCAAGACTAACCGTGGTCGTTTAGAAGAACGGGACGTACATGGCGACGCTCAGGGCAAGCACGATCAGGCCAACCACCAGCGGGCTCTTGAACCACGGGTTGCGGCCGGCCAGCGCGTTCGGCGCCAGCAGATCCTTGGCCGCGGCCTTGGCCTCGACGCGCGCCTGCTGACCCGCGGTGCGGAAGTACTTCATACCGCCGGTGGCGAAGGTCAGGCCCTCGAGCTGCTCGTCGGTCTTCGGCTTCGTGAACATGGAGATCGCGAAACCGGCGACCCACGTGGCCACGAAGGAGATGATCGCGCCGTACATGGTCTCGGCGGTGGCGGAGCCGAAGATCGTCGGGTTGTTCAGATAGACGATGTAGGTGATCAACGGGGCGGCGATGCCGATGAGATAGGCCCAGGTGCCGGCCTTCGGGGTCAGACGCTTCCACACCATGCCCAGCAGGAAGATGGAGAACAGCGGCGCGTTGAAGAACGAGGCCAGGGTCTGCAGGTAGGTCATGATGTTGCCGAACATCGAGGCAAGCCATGCGGTGCCTACGGAGATGACCACGCCGGCCACGGTGACGAGACGGCCGAGGTTCAGATAGAAGCGGTCCTTCTGACCGGGCTTGACGTAATCCTGCACGATGTCGTAGGTGACGACGGTGTTGAACGACGACACGGAGGCGGCCATGCCGGCCATGAATGCGGCCATCATGCCGGTGACGGCGACGCCGAGCACGCCGTTGGGCAGGTAGAGCTGGAACAGCTTCGGGATGGCCTCGTTGTATTGCAGCTTGCCCTCTGCGAAGAGGTTGCCGACGGTGGCCGCGGCGATCAGGCCAGGGATGACCACGACGCCCCAGATGAACATCTTCGGGATGGCGCCGATGATCGGGGTCATGCGCGCGTTGCGCATGTCCTTGGCCGCGAAGGCGCGCTGCACCTCGGTGAAGTTGGTGGTCCAGTATCCGAAGCCGAGCACGAAGCCCAGGCCCATCACGATGCCGAACCAGTTGGCGCCCACCGGGTTGGTGACGTTGCCGATGCCGGTGCCCTGGAAGGCGTGCATCATATCGGTGCCGGCGAAATGCGCCTGCAGGCCGGACCAGCCGCCCACGTTCTTCAGGCCGATCACGGTGACGGGGATCAGGGCGGCGATGATGACGAAGAACTGCATGACCTCGTTGTAGATGGCGGAGGTCAGACCGCCCAGGATGATGTAGGCGAGCACGAACACGGCGGACACGATGATGGCCGTCCACTGGTTCCAGCCCAGCATGGCCTGCAGGATCAGGGCCATGGCGAACAGGTTGATGCCGGCCTGCAGAATCGTCGAGACGGCGAAGCACAGGGAGACGATGAGATGCGCGCTCTTGCCGAAACGACGCTCCATGAACTCAGGAACGGAGCGCACGCCAGAGCCGTAATAAAACGGCATCATGATGATGCCGAGGAAGATCATGCCCGGGATGGCGCCGGCCAGATAGTAGTGGATGGTCGACATACCGATCTGCGCGCCGTTGGCGGCCATGCCGAGGATCTCGGTGGCGCCAAGGTTGGCGGCGCAGAACGCAAGGCCGGCGATCCACGCCGGCATCGAACGGCCCGCGAGCAGGAAGTCCTGGCTCGACTTCTGCTGACGGTGGATCGTATAGCCGATCCACACGATCATGGCAAAGTAAATGAACAGAATCAGGTAATCCACCCAATTCAGGTCCAAGCGGATAAGCGATGCATCAACCGCTGCAAGGTCCACTTCGTCCCTCCTTCGATTGTCAATCGCCCAGGTCCTTCCCTAGGCGAAATCGGTTGGTCACGTCGCTCTCTGGCGTGACCGCACTTCATGTTACGCGCGTAACCAAATATGTCAACACGATAGAGACTGAATTTGGACACTATGCGTTGGCTCATCCCGAAAACACCCGCCAGTCCTGTCGGTCATTCTGCGAAACAAACATCGCTCCCGGCCCGAGCGACATAGCTGGGAACCGCGTAAAACGAATGCTTCGTCCGCAAAGCATCGAGTCCAACCCCTCTGTTGTCCGCCAGCACGGAGCGAGCGATTCCGCAATAATAATGTGAGCAAGCTCACATATCAGCACTTACATCAAACATTCCAACTTGACAATTCGTCAACATACAGTCGCGCCGCCCCTGCACGACCAATCCATTTAGCGAGCACGCCAACCCCAACTTCACAGTCGCAGCACATTAATATGCACACGAACAAGATAATCGTGCGCATATTAGCAAAAGCGGCCATCGAGGAATGACGGTCGTCGCTTGGCCTACAACGCGGCGGCGTATTGGGCGACGGAGGCGGTGACTTCCTTGAGATAGTCGAGGGAGCGGCGCCAGTGGCCGGGCACCTCGATGGAATGGTTGGCATCCGGGTATTCGTGAACGTGCGGGGTGAGGGCGCGGGCAAGCGCGCGGTCGTAGAACGGATCTGCGGTGCCGGCGCAGATCAGAGGGGCGGGGCCCGGATATCGCGCCGCATCGGCAGCGTCGACAGAGGCAGGCGCCGATTCCATGGCTTCGGCTTTGGCGATCCCGGACGCTTTGACGGGCTCAATCGGCCCGGCGGACTCGGCGACGATATCGCCATCACCGACCGGGCGCACCGGAATCACACGTTGGCTGGGGTCGAAGTCGGCGTGATGCAGCACCGGAGTGAGCAACACGAAGGGCAGGGCGTGCGCCATGGCGACATGCGGATAGGTCAGCGTGGTCAACGATTTGCCGATGAGCAGCATGCGGGGCTCATTGCGCCCGGCCGCGGCGGCCTCGGCGCGCACGCCCGCCACCCATCCGTCGATCGCATCATCCAGCACCGGCGTCACGGCGGACAGATCGTCGCTGGCATTGCGCACATTCATCCGGTCGATGCGCCATCCGGCCTCGACCAAGGCCTGCGCCGCCCAATAGAGCAGCGGACGGTCGCAGGTGTAGCCGGTGCCGGGCATCAACAGCACGCGTCCACGCTCCTCGCCGGCCTTCACCGCATTCTTGCGCCACGAGGTGATCGACACCTCCACCGCTTTGGCCATGACTCCCTCCTTCGTTCGAGAGCACATCATAGCGTGGGCAAGGCGCGACCTGACCTCAAGCAGTCAGATGCCGGGCGACGGCCAACCCGTGCGGCACCAGCCATATTGCGGCACAGGCCAACCGTCCAACCAACGCAGCGCGCACATCGTCACTCACGGAGCACACCCACCCCGGAGCCTATGGCGCCGCCGTTCAGCAGATGCGACTTGACGGCGCGCCGCAGCGAGGTGTCCTCCGGCAGCTCGGCGATGGGCGCGGGATTGCGGCGGAATACCCATTCGCGCCACGCCTCCGATTCCGGCTCGACGCCGATGATGTCGAACATACGCTGGAAGCGCACGATATTCGAATCCGCCGGCAGCAGGCGCGGAAGGGCGGGGCTGAGCAGCCATGATTCGCAGGTCATCGGCGCATCGGACCAGTCCGGGAAATATCGCTCGGTGAATGCTCGCGCCTGGCGCAGGGATTCGGCGCATGCCTCGGGCGTCAGCTTCGCGTCGGAGGGGATGTGGATGTTGATCTGGCGGGAGACGGAGGAACCGTTTTCGATGCCGGCATATTTCGCAAGGAACAGATCCTCGGGACGGTCCGCGTATTCGAATTCCAACTCCCCCAAGCGGAACAGCCGCAGGCTCAGCTGCCGCCAAGTCCACCACTCGCGGTCGAAACCATAGTGCCCATAGCTCGCCTCATGCTCGGCGACGAAACGCGGGAAACAACCCATCGTCGCCACGAACACCTCGTCGGGAATGCCGTGCCGCCGATATTCGGCGTGAGCCAGCACCACGGCCTCCACCGACACCGTCAGCATCAGCGTTCCGTCCGGGTCTCCGCCCGGCGCGGCATCCAGCGCGGCCTTGATGCGCGCGGTCGTCCCCTTGGCCGTCGCGGGGTCGATCAGCCCCGGCAGCATCGCTCTGATTTCGCTCATCCCCCAAGACTATCGGACGAGCGCAGGTTCAGCCGAATCTGGTCGGCTTCAGGCGGATTCGCCGCTATCGTCATCCACGTTCAAGAGGTGACAGAAAGTTTGTCTACGTCACTTATCCACAAACACGCCCGAATGACGGCCTCCGTCCACAATGGCCGGTTGCGCTGGACACGAACAAAGCAACTCCCTACCGTAGGCCACACCCCGCAAGGCGAAAAGAAGGCCGTCAAAGGAGAAGACATTATGGGAGACAAAACAGTAAACCCAGATAAGGATGGGACAACCGATAGACAGCGCAACAGCGAATGTCTCTGTTTCATCCCCTCCGACCGCACCCGCAACTTCCACCGCTACGCCGTCAATGGACACGACCTAGTTTCGGCTGAGATTTCAGCAGCTCTTAGCGGAACACGCATGGGTATGGGCGAATTCATATCGAGAATCGCCGACATACGGCAAACCATCAACGCAGCCAGCAAAGGAATTCTTTCGCCGCACCCAGACACGGCCAAGCCAGTGGTCACCCAGCCCGACCTATGGGAATTGCGATGGACCTATCCAGGCAACGTTCAATACCGAATGTATTTCGCCCAGAATCCCACCGGACTCCCTGAATTGGTGGCAACACACTTTCACCGCAAGGACATCTCGGGCACCGCGGAACAGCAACGTCTCCGGCAAAACGAAGCGATGGCCTTGGGACAACGGCGTTTCGACTCTGGACGAGCGGCTTGGTGGGGACATCGCCGCACACACTGTCGGCACTGTGACTGGAGCCGAGTAATATAAGTTGCAGCTTATGGAAATGCCGACATTGAGAGGACAATATGGAACAGACATATCGCGGACACACACAGTCCGAATTGACGGACCTTGCCGAAGCGCTCGCTTCCGACCATCACGCTCTGTGGTATGAGCTCGTCAAAGCGCGCCGCGCACAAGGGATATCTCAGGCACAAGTGGCCGAATTTCTCGGTATCAGTCAATCCGCCGTCGCTCAGTTTGAGCGGTATGACAACGATCCGAAGCTCTCGACGCTAAGAAGATACGCATTGGCAGTGGGAATGAAGTTGCACACCACGGTCACGCCAGCGTTCGGAGACCCGCCAAACGAAGAGGAACCATCGGAGACATCGCAGGACCAAATTTCACAGACGATGGCGCAAGAGCATTGAGCTCTCGACAGGCTCAGCCGAACCTAGTCGGCTTCAGGCGGATTCGCCACGGGCGAGGCGGAAGCCGGCGGTTTCATGGCGGGGGGGGATGACCTTGCCGCCGTCCGACCCGCGCTTGATGCGTTCGACGAGCATGGTGACGGCGGAGCGCGCCATGCCATTGAAATCCAGCGCGATCGTGGACAGCAGCGGCGAGGAATAGGACGCCGGGCTGATGCCATCGAAACCGAACACGGCCTTGTCCTCGGGCACACGCACGCCCATGCTTTGCAACCCACGGATCAGGCCGAAGGCGATGAGATCGTTCATGCAGAAGAATGAATCGTAACCCAGATCGGCCTGCACGATCATCGCGGCCGCGGCCGCGCCTCCATCGACGGTCCAGTCGCAGGGCACGGTGTCGTTTTCGCCGCCCAGACCGGATTCGATCATGGCGCGCATCGCCAGATCGGTGCCGACATTGCGTCCGATGGAACTGAATTCCTCGATCCCGAAGCGCCGCCCGCCCACGATCGCGGTATGCCCATATCCCTGCCGACGGAGATATTGGAAAGCGGTTTTGAACGCGGCTTCCAGCGGCAGCGACACATTGTCATACGCCGGCTTGTCCTCGTAATCCTCGAACAGCACGGCCGGATGCCCGCCAATCAGCGAATGCAGCTCGCTTTCCCGCACATTGTGCAGATTGATGATCAATCCGTCGCACATCGGCGTGCTCATACGGCGGAGCGCGTCGTACTCACCGGAGGCCAGTGAGCCGGTCTGCTGGACGACGAGCTGATATCCCTGGCGCCACGCCTCCTGGGAGATGGCCCACGCCAAATCACAGTAATACGGGTTCGACAGATCCGGGATGACCAATGCGATCATGCCGCTGGTGCCCTGCTTGAGGAAGCGGGCGGAGATATTCGCGCGATAGTTGACGCGCTCCGCCGCCGCGAGAATACGCTCACGCGTCTCGGCCTTGAACCCCGGTTCCCCGCGCAACACAACGGAGGCGGTGGCGACGGACACGCCGGCTTCCTTGGCGACATCACGCAGCGTGGCCATCGTCACCACCTCCCATTGAATTCTTAGCCCCTAGACTTGAGCCTTTACTCTAGCCGAGCGCATAAACGTTCTTGCCTCACAGTTGGCAGATCACCTTGGGATGGGCACTGTCATCATGCAGCTCACGTCCATCCGCCAGCGTCACGGTCAGACCGGGGCCATGACCGTAGTGGTCGCCGAACAGGTCATAGTAGATGTCCGCGCTGGTGGAACCAACCGGCAGGCCAAGCAGCCGCCAGTAGGGCATGGCGCGCCCCGTGCCGAGCGGAGCCACGGTCAACTCGCCGTCCTCCACGCGCACGCCGGCCAAACCGGAGACCACCAGATCGGCGAAGGCGGAGTGGTTGTAGTCCTTGCCACGCTCGTAGCCGCCGCGGTCGTCCATCCAACCCCAAGCTTCGAGCTGGTCGCGCGAGATCCATGCGCCGGTGTCGGCGTCAAGGTCCTCGTCGATCCAATCGACGACCTCACCGTTCTCCCGTTCGAGCCGGTGGATGGCGGCATAGCGGCGCAATTCACGCAGGAAGTCGCCGGGAGCCAACGCGCCCCGCCCGGAGCGGATCTCGGCAATCATCGCGTCGAGCGTCTGCGTGGTGGCGAAGGGCCAGCACGGCCCGTTCCACTGGCATTCGTGCGCCGAGTCCCGGTTCATATAGCGCGGATGGCAGGCCTCGGCGGTGCGGATGCCCACGGAACCGCCGAAATGCCTCGGATCGGCGAGGAAGCGCCAGGCCTCCTCGTTGGTATCGTCCGCCAGGCCGAACACCCACGGAATATAGCCAATCTCCTCGCGCACATTGCGCGCCGGATCGATATCGGCGAAATCGAAGGACGGCACCTCGCCGTCGCGCTCGTCCAACGGCACGACCTTGAAGAATCGTCCGTCCGCATCCCACAGACGTTCCCGGATCAGGCGGGTGAGCTCATCGGCCTTGCCATCGAATTCGCTTGCCAATTCGTCGCGCCCGGCCCAACGGGCCACCGTGGCGATGGCGCGCGCGTTGGCGGCCATATAGCTGTTCAAAGTGGGGCGCAGGCCCGAACCGGAGACGGAATCCTCCATCGCGTCGCGGTCGTCATGAGACCAGAACAGGCCGTAGCGCGTCATATTGCGCCGTTCGACCTCGCGATAGAAGCGCACGAATTCGTCCAGCAACCCCACCGCGAAGGCGCGGTCGTCGCGGGTTTCGGCGAACCGCACCACGGCGTCGACCAGCCACGACGAGTAGGAGAACTCGTCTCCCGAGCCGCGCAGCCAGAAGTTCGTGTATTCGTGCACGAGCTCGCGCCCGCCGCGCAGCCACCTCGCCTCGGCGATGTGATGCCCGGCGGCGCAATTGATGGAGTTATACGGCCCGGACCAGTAGACATCCGGCAGGAATTCGGAGATGATGCGGCCTTCAGGTGTGGAGGTGATGTGCTTGCGGAAGGTCCACCAACGGAACCACCACACGCGCTCGATCGTCGCGTCCGCGCATTCGAAAAACGGCACCTCGCGGCGCATCCATTCGAGGGCAAGCGCGTTGGTGATGTCCTGCGGATAGAGCTCCTCGTCGTGCGCATTGAACACGTTGACGTAGCGGTCGATCACCTCCCCCGGCTCGCGCACCGGGGCCGGGGCGGTGAACTCCTCGACAAGATTGAAGACATCCGCCATGGTTTTCCCTTTCATACTCACCTCCCTACGGCGATCCTTACTCAGCCCTTAACCGCACCGGCGACCAAGCCGGAGACAATGTAGCGCTGGCAGAAGAGGAAGAACACGACCACAGGAGCCAAGGCAATGCAGGTGATGGCCATGAACAACGGCCAGTTCGTGGAGAACGCGGTGACGGCGTTGTAGACCTGCAACACAACGGTTCGCTTGGCCTCGTCGGTGATGAACACGCTCGGGCGAAGGAAGTCGTTCCATGTGGCCAGGGTCTGGAACACGATGACGGTGGCCAGAATCGGGCGGATCAGCGGCAGCACGATTTGCCAGTAGATACGGAACGGACCGGCGCCGTCGACGCGGGCGGCTTCAAGCAGTTCCATCGGCAGCTTGCGCATGTAGCCGACGACCAGGTAGTAGCAGAAGGCCGAATCAACCAGATAGAGCACAATGACGCCGGGGATGGTGTTCACCAATCCGAGGGATCCTTCCATCTGATAGAGCGGCAGCAAAGTGGACTGCACAGGGATGCAGAAAGCAACGGTCAGAACCGCACCCATGCCGACGGTCAGCCAGTTCTTTTTAAGAATCATGGCATAGGCGGCCAACGAGCCAACCGCCACCTGCAGCAACACAGCGAAGAAGGTGATGACGATGCTGTTGCCGAAAGCCCGCCAGATGGAACCATCCGCGATAGCTGTTTTGTAGTTGTCAAGACTCCAGTGCTCAGGCAGGGCAAAGGGATGCTGCGCCATCTCGACATTGGTCTTGAACGAGCTAACGACGACGTAATACAGTGGGATGGCACATATAAGAGCCAGCCCCACCACCACGACGGCACGTAGAATTTTCCGGGGAACGCTATTGGCGCGGGCTTCAATCATTCGAACCTCCTCTGGACGGCGCCGGCGACGAGCTGCTGCACGGTCACCAGAAGCAAGCAAACAATGGTGAACACAACCGCGAGGGCCGAACCAACGCAGTACTGGGATTGGCCGGTACCACGCAGAAGGATGGCCTGCGTAATGGTCATGGTGGCGTTGCGGGGGCCACCACCAGTCAGGGTGTAAGGCAGGTCATAGATCTTGAGATTGCCGGTCATAATGAGGAATGTGGAGATCACGACGCAAGGCACAAGCTGCGGCAGCGTGATATGGAAGAACTGCTGCCGGGAGTTCGTGCCATCAATCAATGACTGTTCGTATAGGTCGGCGGGAATGGCCTGCATATAGGCCAGATAGAGGGTCGCATGCCAGCCGGTGCCCATCCACACGCCCACGAAAATCACGCAGAACTGGGCCCAGAAATCGTCGGAGGTCCAAGGAATCGGCGGAATTGTGAACAAATCAAGAATCTGGTTGAATACGCCGGACTTCATTGGGGAGAAAATCTGACGCCATATCAGACCGAGGATAGCCTGGGCCGGAACACCAAGGAAGAAGAACAACGAACGGGCCAAGGCACGACCATAGAACGCCTTGTTGAGCACTACGGCCAGAGGCAAGGCCAATACGGTGATGAGAACAGTCGTCGAAATGGCGAACAACAAGGTGAAGCCGAGGCTATGCAGCAACTCAGGTTCGGTAAAGATCGTGGCGTAGTTCGCAAGTCCGACCATATTGAAATCGGGATTGAAACCGTTGTAGTCGGTCAGCGAGTAATAGAAGCTCGACAGCAACGGAATCACAGTCAATACAGTGAAGACAATGATCATCGGCAGCAGGAAGAAGAATGTGGCTCGATCTTCTGGCCTGATGTGCCACCGGGGCCTTCCGGCCGTCCGAGCTCGTGATGCGGAGGCATTCATGAAAAGCAGCTTTCGTGATGATGGATATTGATGGGGAAAACAGACAATCCAGGAAAAGCGCGGCCCGCCCACACGGGAGGAGAATCGGTGGACGGGCCGCTTATATATCTATGGTTGGTCAGTAACGCACTCAGAGGCTCACTGCACGGAGACCCATTTCTCGTTGATGCCCTTCGCAGCTTCGGCAGGAGTCAGCTGGCCGCCCTGGACGCCCTGCTGCTGGCTCTTGACTTCGGTGCTCATCGCAACGGAAGCCTTGGAGAACGCAATCCAGTAGAACTTGCCCTTAAAGAAGTAATCGTCGTAGAGCGGCTTAATCTGCTCGTCCACTTCGGAAGCATAGTTGTCCGATAGCGAAGCGGAACCATATGCGGTGGTGAACAACTTGACGCCTTCCTCAGAACCCATGAACGCGAGGAACTTCTCGGCCAAATCCTTGTGCTTGGTCGTGGAGGAAATGGCGAAAGCCGGGTCGGCACCACCATTGACGTTCGCCTCACCTCCGGGCACACCCGGGAAAGCCGCGAAACCATAGTTAATGCCAGCAGACTTGAAGTCGGCGATGTCCCATCCGCCACTGCGGAACATGGCGGTCTCGCCATTCAGGAAAGCTTGCTTGACTTGGTCACGGGTCATGCCCGCGGCCTCGGACGGCAGCATGCCAGAGTCAAGGTATCCGGTCTTCCAAGCGTCAAGAGCCTTCTCCCAGGGCTCCTCGATGTCGTCGCGCCCAGCGAAGCCTTCGTTGCCGCTCTTGCCTTCGGCGCTGCCGACCAAGCTGACCAGCGAGGCGCTCATTTCCTCGCCATTCTCCAGATAGGGCGTGATGCCTTTATCCTTGAGGGCCTTGGCGAGCTTGCCGAAATCGTCAAGGCTGTCCGGCACGGAGTCATAGCCGGCCTCCTTGAGCAGATCCTTGTTGTAGGCAATGCCGCCAAGCCAGCCAGAGATGGTCAGACCATAGGTCTTGCCATTCTTGGAGTAGGTATCGAGATAGGACTGATCGACGCCCTTAAGCACGTCGGAACCGGTCAGGTCGGCGGCGGCGCCATTGTCAGCCAAATCGTTGAAGTTATTGCCCGAGAGGTTGAACACGTCCGGCGCCTGCTTGCCCGCGATACGAGTCTGCAGGGTCGAATCGTACTGATCGGGGTCAGTGCCATAGGAGATTTCGACCTGGATATCCGGGTTCGCCTTCTTAAAAGCTGCGATAGCCGGATCCATGGCGGCCTTGTTGTAATACGAATAAATGGTGAGCGTGTTGTCGGAGGCACCGCCGTTGGACGAACCGCACGCCGCCATCGGTGCGATCAGGGCCGCCGCGCCAACAGCCGCGACGATTGCCTTGGTGATACGGGACCGCATTGTCTTTCTCCTTTGTCTTGTCGCCTGCTCCATTCGCGGGCGTTGGCATTAGCATAACATGAATTTACAAGAACGTTTAACCTTCATCGTCCACAAACTCACTTTTCCTTGAAATATCAAGGATATTTATATATTCTGTTTTTCATTTATCGGCGTGTTGAAACGTTATTGTTGACTGTTTTATTGAAACGATATTCTTTTTCAATCACGCAAGTTATCCACAACACGCCCGAACGACGGCCTCCGACCACAATGGTCCGGCGGACTGGACACGGCTCAATCGGCGTCCCTACCTTGGGGCGCACCTATCCAACGAACGAAAGGACGCGACCGACATGACCGCAGTGATGGCAGCCCCTCCGGCATTATCATGGAATTATACCGATAATTACCTGATATCCGAGGAGGGCAATATGAAGACCTACACCATGGCCGAGCTGAGCCGCCAGACCAAGGCGATCTGCGACGCCCCAGAACCCGCGCTCATCACCAGCAACGGCAAGCCGAAATGCATGGTCCTCAACATCGAGGACCTGCCGCTTGACGACGCCTTAAGCACCATCCTCGGCGCCTGGGGTTACGCGGGCATACGCGAAGCCCAACGACGATCCGTCGAGCTTGGCCTCGACAAGATGACTCTCGAGGAGATCAACGAGGAGATCCGGCAGGCACGTCTGGAACGCCACCAACGTGAGGCCGATGGTCAACGCGACGGAGGTGGAGACCATGCGTGAGGCAGTCATCGACACCAATGTCGTCATCTCATGGATGCTCACGCCCCATGGAATTCCGGGCCAGATCATGGAGGCGATGAACCGCGGCGCCTATGACGCCGCATTGAGCAATCCGACATGGGCCGAATACCGCGACGTGCTGCGCCGCCCGAAATTCCACCTCGACCCATGGCTCGTGGAGAAGGCACTGGTGTTCATACGGCAGCACGGGCGCTTCCATATCCCGGTTCCCCAGCCCGAACGATGCGCCGACCCGAAGGACCAGCCGTTCTGGGACCTGGCCGTCACAGCCGACGCCACGCTCGTCACAGGCAACACGAAGGACTTCCCACCCAGCTCCCGCGTGCGCACGCCGCGCGAGTTCCACGACGAGCTCAGCGCGGCATAGCAGACGGATGCACAACGCAAGGGCCGCCGACAAAACGAATGTTGAACCGCACCCCGATTGTTGGACTGAAGAAATTCAGATTCGATGATTGGAGGTGTGGTTCTTTCGTATGCGAGAGGATCGAAGGAAACGTTA
>NZ_JBKETB010000020.1:0-21841 GCF_056355835.1 Bifidobacterium sp. LH_730 | reverse complement strand
GGTTTGAACCAGTGGAAGGACCAGGCCTCGACGGCGGGCGGCCAGGCGATCCAGAACCTGGTCATCACCGGATCATTGATCACGATCATCCCCCTGGTGATCGCGTTCCTCCTGTTGCAGAAGTACTGGCAGTCCGGACTCGCAGCCGGCGCAGTCAAGGAATGAGCTGACGCAGGCTTGGGCCGGTGCGTGTGTCCGGGGCGGGGTCGGGATATGCCATGTCCGACACGCTCCGGGCCGCTCTGGCCAAGTCCTTACGGTCTGACATGGCATATCCCGACCCCACCCCTCCGTTCCAGCGCCAAGGTTGCGTTGGGGGGGCAATAAAGCGGGACTGACGTTTCTGCGGAACCGGACGTTTCGAGGGACCGGAGGCGGATATATGTTGCTCGACCGTGGGCTTGGCCGAACGGCCTTGAGTGTGTCGAGCGGCATATATCCGCCGCAGCGTCCCGGACACCAAACCAAACGCAACCAAACAACCAAACAACCAAACCCGACAAAAAATGGTTGGCGAACTTCTAAAGTTCGTCAACCGACGGCTCTCAGTCCTCGTATCGGCACATAAAATCGGTGAACAGCGCAGGCACAGTGCAACATTCGTCGGAAAGAGACTGCGCATAAAGCCCGATCATCGTGCCGAAGCATCCACCCGCGACTTCGGAGGATAGGTATTTGGCGCGATTCGTGCCGCAACGCACTTCCTGACCATCCGGCAGCGCAGCGAAGAACTCATATCGATCTGCGCGCGCCTCGACGCGCAACCGTACCGCCGCCGGCTCGCCATCGAATGCCGCCACCGTGTCGACGACCTTGAGGTCCCCCACGCTGGTCCGCCGCATCACGCTGGTGGCGTTGCCCATGCGACGAACCGCCAGATCGTAATGATGTTCATCGTCCATGAACAGGGTCAATCCGGCTTCGCCTTCCGCGACTGTCACCATGCAGGAGATATCCGCTTGGAAGTCGCACTGGCTGATGCCCAGGAAGGTCGGTGAGCCTGGCGTGTCCAAGGTCACGGCAGTGCCGGTGAGCTTGAGCCATCCGTCTCCGGAGTCATAGACGTCGTCGGATGGGGTGCGCAGCCGGTTCCATCCATCCGCCCAATCCGCTCCCGAGAACGTCACCGGATCGATTGGCTTTTGAACCAGTCCCTCGGGGAGTCGATCGGTCTCGATGCTCAGCGCAGCTGCGCCGGGGTGCGCTTCGTCGCCGGCGGTTATCCATCCGTCAGGGCTGAAGGTGACCGGTGTGAGCAGCGTTTCGCGTCCGAGGTGATGGTAGGGGGAGAAGGGATCGATCTGCCGGAACCCGAGATGCATCATCCACCAGTTGCCATGCCCATCGTCGACGAGATCGCCGTGGCCCACGCCCTGCAGCGTTTCGCCGCCCAGATCGCGGTTGGTGAGGATCGGATTGCCGGGGTAGCCTTCATAAGGTCCCCAAACGGATCGACTGCGTGCCAGCGTGACCATATGTCCGTATTCGGTGCCGCCCTCGGCGGCGAGCAGGTAATACCAATCCCCGATGCGGTAGAGATGCGGTCCTTCGAGGAAGCGACCGCCGGTTCCCATCCAAATCGTGCGGCTCGGGGTCAGGCGCGTGCCGGTCTCGATGTCGATCTCGCACAGGGCGATGCCTTTGGTGCCGTCGTCTCCGGCCCCGTTCGACATGAAATACGTGTGCCCGTCCTCGAATAGCAGCGAAGGATCGATGCCTCCCTGGTCCACGCGGATCGGGTCGGACCATTCGCCGTGGATGTCATCGGTGGAGACGATGAAGTTCCAGATGCCGCCCACGTCGGTGGTGGTCATGTACCAGCGGCCGTCGTGATGGCGCAGCGTCGGCGCGAAGATACCTGGGCGCTCGGGGTTCTCGGTGAGGTCGAGTTGGCTCAAGCGGGTCAGGCAGTGGCCGATCGGCCGCCAGTTGACCAGATCGTCGCTTTCGAACAGCGGCACGCCGGGGGAGTATCGGAAGGAGCTGCAGGCTAGGTAATACATATTCCCGACGCGGCAGACGCTTGGGTCGGGATGGAATCCGGGGATGACGGGATTGCGGTATCGCATGGCGCTCCTTTGCGTGGGATGTCCGGCAGTGCCGGGGTCGATGCGTCCACGATAGATGGGCGTAGTGCGCAAGGTATATGAATTTCCGGTGAGTGGAAATATCTTGCCCGTTCTATGTGTGCGGAGGGTGCCGTCCGACATCTGCCCAGGGCTCGCCGTTAGGCCCGGCGTCACCGGGCTCGACTCCCCAGGCCGGCAGAACGCGTTGCGGGGCGGGTCCCGCAAGCTGGCGGGTGATGCCGGTTGCGGCGGCCTTGACCAGTTGGGTCAAACGAGGCAATGGCATGGTGCCGGTTTTGACGACGATGCCGACGGCGGCGATCACGGCGCCGGTCCGGCCTCGTATCGGCGCCGCTACGGAGCTCACCGGTGCGCCGGGCGGTTCGAGTGCGATGACCTGTGTGCGCCTGATCTGCTCGAGCGAGGCGAGTATGACCTCGACCGGCGGACGGGGCGAATCGAAGGTGGGCCAGATGAAATTGCCTCCGTCAAGCACGCGTTCTACCACGGCTGGGTCGGCGTAGGCCAGCAGCACGCGTCCGGTGGCCGTGGGGACGAGCGGCAGTCGGTCTCCGATGTGGTAGAACACCGGCAACCGCTGTTTGCCGTTGCGTCGGTCGAGCACGACCATCTCATCGCCATCGCGTGAGCCGAGCTGGATGTGCAGATGAGTCATATTGCTCAGGTCGTCGAGTATCGGGGAGGCGGTTTCGCGAATTGTGAGCATCGGACGTGCCGATTGTGCGATTTCCATCAGACCCGGGCCGATGGAATACCGTTTCTCGGCGTCTCGTTCCAGCGCCTTCACTTCTCGTAGCTCGGCCAGCATGCGGCTGGTGGTGCTCGGGGCCAATCCAGTGCGTTGCGATATTTGCGATAACGTCAGCGTCGGGGTCTCCGAGGTGAAGCAGTTGAGTATCGCAAAGGTGCGCTGAATCACGCTGATCCGGCTGTTTTCAGCGTTGCTTGCGCCTGCTGCGGTGCTGGCGGTTTCTGATTGCGCGCTCATATCCACATCATACCGGGACGCCTCCGTTTTTTCCGCTGAGTGGAAATCTTGTTTTCGGCGTGCGAGTCACTCCCGTATAACGATGCCAACGGGTGGAACCACACAACGCGGTGAGGCGACCACAGGCCGCCGGTAATCCCATCTGTCCATATCGACACTGTTCGAAGGAGAACGACCATGAGCGAAACCACCATCTCGCCGGCCACCGAAGCGCAGGGTGCGCCGCCGGCAGAGACCGAGGACGACTACGATCGCATCGTCAAGGAATATGGCAGCCCCAAGCGCACTATCGCACTGGTGCTGATTGCGGCCGTTGGCCTCTACATCATGTGCATGACGCTGGCGACCTGCCTGTCGCTGCGCATCGCTGCCATCGCACCCGACCTGAAGAACGACTACTACAGCCGCATCACCGCCATCGGCAGCTTCGTGATCCTTTTCGCCGTGCCATTGGCCGGTGCGCTCTCCGACCGCACGACCAGCCGCTTCGGCCGTCGTCGTCCATGGATCCTTGGGTGTCTGGTGATTTCATTGATCGCCTGCGCCTGCGTCGGTCTGATCGACAACATGGTCATCATCGGCATCGCCTATGTGATTGGCGTTGTGGGCATGCAGTGCGGTTTCAGCACCTACAGCATCATTCCGGTCGAGGCCGTTCCCGACCGCTACCGTGCCCGCGTCATGGGCTTCATGGGCATGTTCGGAGCCCTCGCCACCTCGGCCGGTACTTATATCGCCGGCGCCCTCGTGCGTGTGCCGGTTCTGCTTATGATCACGCCCGTCGCACTGGGTCTGCTCACTGCCATTCCCCTGCTCCTGTTCTACCGTGATCCCGTCAAGAAGAAGTCCGAAGTGCCCGCCTTGGACCTCAAGGAGGTCTTCGGCAGCATGCTTGTCAGCCCTCGCAAGCACCCCAACTACCTGTGGGTGTGGATCACCCGCTGCCTGACCGGCTTCACCATCGCCGCGCTCTTCAGCTATTTCACCTACTACATGATCGACGTCATGAAGGTGCCGCTGGACGACATCGGTGCCAAGGCCGGTCTGCTCACGCTGATGTCCGCTCCCGTCTCCGTGCTTTTCTTCACCTGCTCCGGCTGGCTGTCCGACAAGTTCGGGCGTCGCAAGCCGATGGTCATGGCCGCCGGCATCCTCATGGCGATTTCCTTGATTCTGGCGGGCACTTCGCACGGCTTCGTGCAGTTCACCATCGCTTGGTTGATCTTCGCCATGGGCCAGGCCATGTATCTGACCGTCGATCTGGCGCTGTGTGCCTCCGTGCTGCCCGATCAGAAGGATGCCGGCAAGGACATGGGCATGTTCGCTGTGGCTTTGAGCATCGGTCAGATGCTCGCCCCGGCCATGGCCCCGTTCATCCTCAAGATCGGTCAGACCACCACGCCCAACTACATGCTTTTCTGGGCCGTCGCCGCAGTGGCCGCGCTGGTCGCCGCCGCCATGATGCCGCTGGTCAGGGGCGTCAAGTGAGATCCTGACCTCGACGCCAGGCATAGGAACACAACGCAGACACCGATCCCGGGGCTTGGGCTCGCTCGGCCCCGGGGCATGGAAAGGAACTGATATGACGTTGCAGGTGACCGATATCCGCTTCGCCCATCATCAAGCGGGAACCGACGTGCTGTCGGGCGGCGATTCCACTCCGTCCCTGTCTTGGAGGATCGTGGGCGCGCCCGAGGAATGGACCCAGGCCCGTGCTCAAATCGAGGTGACCCCTGTCGGAGGCGACTCCGTCGTCCATGAGCTCGAAGGATCCGAAGGAACTCGCAGCGTCGCCGTCGCATGGCCCGGTCAACCGCTCGATTCCCGGCAGGAGGCGACGGTGAGAATCCGCGTGGCGGACGCGGATGGCGACTGGTCCGACTGGTCCGAACCGCGATCCTATGCCTGCGGGCTACTGCATAATGCCGATTGGAACGCTGTCCCCGTCACCCCGGGGGCAACGGTGCGGCGCGAGGACCCGGCCCCTGTGCTGGTGCGACGCTTTACCGTGGGCACGGGAGTGGACCATGGGCGGCTTCATATCACCGCCGGAGGCGTGTTCGTCGCCTATGTCGACGGCCATCGCATCGGTCGCGACCAGCTTGCCCCCGGATGGACCGAATATGGCAAACGCATTGCCGCGTTCACCTATGATGTGACCGAGCTGCTGGCTCCCGGCGAGCATGAGCTTGCCGTCGTGCTCGGCAACGGCTGGTACCGAGGCAAGCTCACCTGGGGCTGCCGCACGAATGTGTATGGCGACGCGCTGTGGCTGCTCGCCGAACTCGGATGGCACGATGCCGATGGCGATCACACAATCGGCACCGACAACGGATGGCGTTGGCTCTCCTCGAACATCCTGTCCAACGACCTCTACGACGGCCAGTGTGCGGACACCCGTCTGCCGTTGCTCGGCGAAGGGGAGGGAGCGGCCGTCGAAACGATGGCCATGCCGCGGGCCGCCATCGTTCCGGCCGAGGCTCCCGCCGCGCGCATTATCGACGTGTTGCCCGCCCGTGAGGTGATCGTCACACCGTCGGGCAAACACATCCTCGACTTCGGCCAGAACATCGCCGGATGGGTGCGTGCCGTCGTCCACGGCGCCGATGCCGGCGACAGGCTTGTCCTGCGCCATGCCGAGGTATTGGAGCACGGGGAGCTCGGCACACGGCCTCTGCGCAATGCCAAGGCCACCGACGAATTCATCCTCGACGGCACCGACGGGCAGACGGTCGAACCGTTGTTCACCCAGCATGGTTTCCGCTATGTTGAGGTGGAGGGACTTGGGCAGGTTCGGCCGGAGGATTTCCAGGCCCTCGTTGTCTCCGCCGACATGGAATCGCTCGCCGACTTCGAATGCTCGGACGAGGATGTCAACCGGCTGTTCGCCAATGCCCGGTGGTCCGCCATCGACAACTTCCTGACCGTGCCCACCGACTGTCCGCAGCGCGACGAACGTCTCGGATGGACCGGCGACATCGCAGTGTTCGCCCCCACCGCGACCAGCCTGTTCGACGCCGCCGCGTTCCTAAGCTCCTGGCTGGAGGATATGGCCGCCGACCAGGGCGCAGATGGAGGCATCCCTGTGGTCGTGCCCGATGTGCTCGATGGGCCGAAGCTCACCTGCGGGTGGGGAGACGCGGCTGTGCTGGTGCCTTGGGCAATCTACGAAACCACCGGCGACGTTGGAGTGTTGCGCCGTTTCCTGGCGATGATGGATGCCTTCGTCGACGGCGTGGACCGGCTTGCCGGCGACAACCATCTGTGGCAGGGCGGGTTCCAATTCGGCGACTGGCTCGACCCGGATGCGCCGGTCGACGATCCCGGCAAGTCGAAGGCCGATCCCGACATCGTGGCCACCGCCTACTTCGCGCATTCCGCGCGGCTGGTGGCGCAGGCGCACGAGGCGGTCGGCGATGGCGAAGGCGCGGCGAGATACGGCGCTCTGGCCGACGCCGTCGCCCAGGCCTTCCGAGACGAATACGTCACCGCCAACGGGGCGATACTCTCCGACTGCGCATCCGTATATGCGATGGCCATCGCATGGGATCTGCTGGACACCGACGCGCAGCGGAACGGCGCCGGCCGTCGACTCGCCGACATCATCCGCGTATCCGGATACCGCATCTCCACTGGTTTCCTCGGCACCCCGCTGGTCTGTGAGGCGCTTGAGAAAAGCGGCGCCGGCGCCGTCGCCATGCGTCTGCTGCTTCAGCGCCGCTGCCCCTCCTGGCTCTATCCGGTCAGCATGGGAGCCACGACGATCTGGGAACGCTGGGATTCGATGCTGCCGAACGGCGACATCAACCCGGGGGAGATGACCAGCTTCAATCACTATGCGCTTGGAGCCATCGCGCATTGGCTGATCACTGGCGTCGCCGGGCTCAAGGCCACGTCGCCCGCATGGCGCACCGTGCTCGTCAAGCCGGTCGTCGGATCTGGGCTGAGTCATGCCAAGGCCCGTCAACGCACTCCCTATGGAGACGTCGAGGTGTCATGGCGGCTTGACGGCGATGCGCTGGACCTCGAGCTTGCACTGCCGGCTGGCGTCACGGCCGAGGTGCGGCTCCCCGGTGCCGCTCCTGTTCACGATGTCGTTAGTCGTCGCGTCTGGCATGTGGAGGGCATGGGAAAGACCATCGGCGCCACGACCGGACGGGTGTGCGACAGCATGACCGTGCGCGATGTCATCGATGATCCGATGCTGATGGACGGGCTGACCCAGGTCCTCGCCGAATGCGGTTCTCCGGTCTACGCCGGCCCGGATCCCGATGTGACCTTCGCGAAAACGGCCAGGCAATGGCTTGATGCGCCGGTTGATCGGATTCCCGATATCGCGGCCAACCAAGGTTATGTGCCAGGGGCCGATGCCATCGTCGCCGCGGCCCAGGCGTTCCTTGACCGATCTCGTTGAGATCGCGACGAAGCGCACACGAAATTATCCATATCCATAACGAATATTCATTGACAACAACACATCACAGCAAGGAGCCATCATGACCTTCCCTCAGCACTTCCTTTGGGGCGCTTCCACCGCCGGCCATCAGGTCGATGGAGGTGACGTGAACTCCGACACCACCTTCATCGAGCATGTCGAACCCACAGTGTTCAAGGAGCCGGCGGGCATTGCCTGCAACAGCTGGGAACGCTGGGAGGATGACCTGAATTGCGTGCGCGACATGGGTCTCAATGCCTACCGGTTCTCCGTCGAATGGTGCCGCGTCGAGCCCGAACGTGGCATCGTGGACGAGGCCGGACTTGACCACTATGACCGCATGGTCGACGGCTGCCTCAAGCGTGGCATCGCCCCGGCCGTGACGCTGAGCCATTTCACCGCGCCGCACTGGTTCGCCAAGGAAGGCAGCTGGATGAATCCCCATGCGGCCGATTGGTTCGCGGACCAAGCCACGCGCGTCATGGAGCGCATCGGAGACCGTGTGTCCATGGTCGTCACCTTCAACGAGCCCAATCTGTCGCAGATCCTGGCGCATGGCGCGATGCCGCGCGAGGCCTTCGCCTTCCAGCAACAGGTGCTTGCCGCGGCCAGCGCCAAGGCCGGCGTGGAGCATTATCGCCTCGGCAATGTGCAGGACATCGACGAATTCGACGAGATGGACGCGGGGCAGGCGCGTGCGCACCGCCGTGCCGTCGAAGCCGTGCGTGCCGCCGCTCCCGGGGTGCCGGTCGGACTGTCGCTGTCGGTCATTGACGACGATTGGGCCACTTCTGCCGGACGCGCCATCGTCGAGGCCAAGCGCACCGCCTGCTATGACAAGTGGGCCGATGTGGTGAAGGGCGACGATTTCATCGGCGTGCAGAACTACGAGCGCATTGTCTACGGCGACAATGGTCCGATTCCGGCCGCCGACGGCGAACCTGTCAACGGCATGGGCACTCCTGTCGAGCCTGGTTCTTTGGCTGGTGCCGTCACGTATATCCACGAACTGACCGGATTGCCAATCGTCGTCACCGAACACGGCATCTCCACCGATGACGACGAGCTGCGCTGCGATTTCATCCATCGGTCCCTGCCTCAGCTCGTCGGCCTGATGCACCGCGGTGTGCCGGTGCTCGGATACTTCCACTGGACGCTGCTCGACAATTTCGAGTGGATCTCCGCATTCGATTCGAAGCTGGGACTCTACACCGTGGATCGCGAGGGCGGAACATACGATCGAATCGCCAAGCCCAGCGCCAAGGTCTACGCCGACATGGTCAAGGAACTGACGCCGGTGCTCTGATCGGCGGGCGTCGGATGTCTCGCCATGCATCAGCATGATGAAAGGAACCGCGATGGGAACGCAGCGTTTGCGAGTCTCGGACAACGGGCGATATCTGGTCGATGCTCAAGGCCAGCCGTTCACTTGGCTGGCCGACACCGCGTGGACCATGCCCCAACGGATGAAGGCCGACGATGTCGACTACTTCATGCAGCGGCGCAAGGAACAGGGATTCACCGTGCTGCAGATCGTCGCGCTCGACCCGGAGCGGGATGAACTCATGCGTTCTCCTGCCGGCGAACCCGCGTTGATCGACGGCGACCTCACCAAGCCCAACGAACGATATTTCGCCTATCTCGACTGGGTGCTCGACCGCGCCGAGCATTATGGCTTCCATGTGTTGTTGCTGCCGGTGTGGGGCCAGCTGGTCGTGGGCGACAACTGGATGGGCGGTGTCTTTGACATCACCGTTGACGAATCGAACGCCTATGACTTCGCCCGGTGGATCGGGGCGCGTTATTGCGACCGAAACGGCATCATTTGGTGTCTGGGCGGTGACCGACAGCCGGTGCACCGCGGGCATGACTACCGTGCGGTGTGGCGTCGCATGGCCGAGGGGTTGGCCGCTGGTGTGCTCGGTCGCGAGCTTCGGTTCGATGCGCCGCGCGAGCAATGGCGCGACCTGCCGATCGCCTATCATCCCAGCTGTGTGAATCAGGATGAATGCGCTGCGATGACCTTCTGGGCCGATGACGAGCCTTGGCTGGCCCTTGACATGGTGCAGTCCGGGCACGGCGGCGATTCCAAGAACTGGGAGTTGATGGCCGCCGAACGTGCGCGTCCGGTCGCCCGACCGGTGTGGGACGGCGAGCCTGCCTATGAGATGATGCCCACGAGCTGGCCGCCGAGCGGAGCCCGCCATGGAGCATGGACCGTGCGGCGGCGCGCCTATTGGAGCTTGTTCGCCGGTGCCTTCGGATACACCTACGGCCATTGTTCGGTATGGCCGTCGATATCCGAGAAGGAACGCAACGAGATGTTCGTCGAGGATTGGTTCGAGGCCCTGGATGCCGAAGGCGCCAATCAGCTACGTCATCTGCGTGCGTTCATGGACGGCACCCGGATCATGACCTGCGTGCCCGACAACGGTTTGGTGCGTCAGCCGGCTGGTGAGACACAATCGACCGAGCTGCATATCGAGGCCTGCCGTATCACGGATGACTCGCGATGCTATGCCTATCTGCCGTCCGGCGGTCGAATCGACTTTGCGTTTCCCGCTGGCTGGTCCGAGGCCTGGATATGGTGGTACGACCCACGTACTGGCGCTGTGTGCGATGGCACCGGCCAGGCGATGGAAAAGCCCGCGCGTATCGGGATAAGCGCCGCGCCATCCTCTGCCGAGGCGGAACCGGTGTCACTGTGCGCGCCGACTTCCGGACCGGGAAACGACTGGGTGCTGATTGTCTCCCGCGAGGCCGGCGACGTGCCCGTGCAAGCTCGGATCTACCATCGCATGCCGGAATCGTCGTCCCTCGACAAGGTCTTCGATTGGTGAAATCGGGGCTTTACGATCACAACCCCGGAATCAACCCGCCCGGGGGATCAATGGTGAGACGCCCGGCCTCGAGGTCGATGTCAGGAACCAGCTCGCTGACGAACGGCACCAGCGCGGTTTTCTCGACGACGGGCTCGCCGTCCTTGTCGGTGCTGACGGTGACCGGCTCGGCCAGACGGATCTTGAGCAGGTCCTGGGCCGCTCCGTTGATGACGTCGACGACCTTGCCCAACGGCGGCACGTCGGGGCCAGCTGGCGCGCCCAGGCTATTGCCCTCGGCGAGATGGACCTCGAGCCCGATCAAGTCCTTCGGATACCATTCGTCGGCCTCGAGCATATCCTCGGGATCGTCTGCCTCGCCATAGAGTTCGGTGCCGTTCAGCGCCTCGGAGGCGTTGCGGTCGTCGCAGCCGACGAGCTTGATGATCCACCGGTTCTTGAAGGTGCGCGAGGACTCGACCTCATATTCCCGGCTGCCGTCGCGCGAGAACAGCACGGAACCCGGTTCGAAGCGCCATTCAGGTTCGTCGGTGAACACCTGCACCGTGACCTCGCCCTTCATGCCCTGCGCGCGTCCGATGCGCGCGACCCGCAGTAAATCGAGGGAATCGGAGCTGTCGGCGTCGGGGGAGGGGATCGGGGAATCCACATGCTGTTCCGTCATGCTGTGCAGTCTACCGTAGGGCCGGAATACCGGCATGAATCAAGTCGTCTGACGGTGCCTGTGCGGAAAACCGTACATCTAGCACATGCTTCGCATACGGTTTTCCGCACGAGGTTCGTCAGCGTGCGAAGAATCGTATATGTAACCCATGCTTTATCTACGGTTTTCCGCATGAGTGCCGTCGACCTGCGGAAGACCGTACATCTGGCCCCTGTCACATATACGGTTTTCCGCATGGGGTTCGTCAATCTGTGGAAAACCGTATGCAGGGATGCCGCCAAGGCCGGAAATGACGAAACCCCGATGGCATGTTGCATACCATCGGGGTTTCGTCGCGCTAGGCGCGTCTGTTATGCGTCAGCGGCGCACGTCCATGATGTCGACGCGCACCTTGTGGTCGGACAGCGCTTGGATCACCGTGCGGATCGCGTTGGCCGTGCGGCCGGAGCGGCCGATCACGCGGCCGATGTCCTCCGGATTCACACGCACCCGCAGCAGTTCGCCGCGCGCATTCTCATGGGACTTCACGGACACGTCGTCCGGAAAATCAACGATGTTCTTGATGAGATGTTCCACGGCCTGAGCCAGCATATCGCACTGCCTTTCCTATGCATTGGCGTTCTGGCTCCAGTCTAGTGGTGCCAGAACGCCTTGTGTCTCAAGTGTGTCGGCGAAGTATCCGTTGGACACTCGCCGACGGATCGTCACTCCGCGGACTCAGCCGGGGCTTCCTCAGCGGGAGCCTCAGCGGCCTCCTCGGCCGGAGCTTCCTCGGCAGCAGCGGCGGCTTCGGCCTCAGCCTTGGCCTTCGCGTCGGCCTCGGACTTGGCGGCCTTGAGCTTCTGGGCCTGGGCCTCGACGGCCTCCACGCGGGCGGCGGCATCCGGGCCGGCCTCAACGGTCTTCAGCGTGCCTTCGGCACCCTCAAGGCCCTTGAACTTCTGCCAGTCGCCGGTGATGTTGAGCAGCTTGAAGACGGGCTCGGACGGCTGGGCGCCGACACCAAGCCAGTACTGGGCGCGCTCGGAATCGATCTTGATGGTCGAGGGCTGGGTGTTGGGATCGTAGGTGCCGATCTCCTCGATGACCTTGCCATCGCGCTTCTTGCGGGAATCCGCAATGACCACGCGGTAGAAGGCGTAGAACTTCTTGCCCTGTCGCTTCAGACGAATCTTGGTTGCCAAAATGGCTCTCCTTATGCATTGGTTTGCGCCGTGGCTTTGCCAAGTGGGGCTTGGCGTACGCCATGGACGCGCGTTCCTCGCACCGCGGGGTGTAGAGGGCGCCACGCGATTCGAATAACTGCCCTAGTATAGCCCGGTGGGGGCGACGAACCCAGACGTATGGTCTGCTACGGGGCGCGCCCATCCCGACTCGATCGCATTTTGTGCACTTCGAGGCCGTATTGTGTACCGCCACCGCAGACGGCCGGCCTGGTATGGCGCCGAACCCTGCCGAGAACCGACGAGCGGGTACACAATATATCGACCAAGTACACAAAATGCGATTGGAACAACTGTCTCGTGCGGATGATGGCTCGGGATGAGGCGCAGGCGCAGAGGCTATGCCCGGGTGATGGCGGTGACCAGCGCCAGATGGTCGCTGCCGGGAATCTCGATGGCCTCGGGAACCTGCGGTTCGAGCCCGGTCGTGACCAGCACATGGTCGAGCGTGATGCGTGGCCACTTGGTCCAACGGGGGAAAGTCGGGGTCGGCATGCTCAGTTGAGGGCGTTCCTGACCGGCGTCCATGAGCTTTCCGTCGCGCAGCAGCGCGTTGAAGCTTGGATGGTTGATATTCGAGTTGAGATCGCCGAGGATCACGGCTTGGCCGCCGGCCTCCCTGCCGAGCTTCGCCAGTGCCCGGATGCCATCGGACCATTCGCGGCAGCCTCGCATCGGGGACTTCGGATGGGCCGAGGCGAATGCCACGCCGTCGACGGTGAGGGCCGGCACGTCGGCGGCGGGCATCGCCGGAACAGCGCTTTGCGTCGTTTGTTCGGGCTCTCGCGCGCTGAAGATGCCGTTGAACCCGCCGTTGTCTTCCTCCAGATCGCGGCCCAGCTGACGGTGGGGAAGCAGGTCGGACAGCCCGGCTTGGTCCAGCCGTGTCACCAAGTCGGCGGTCATCTCCTGCAAAGCCAACACATCGATATGCCGTTCGCGCACAGCATGCACAATCGCATCCGCGTCGGCGCGGCCATACCGGCAGTTCAATGTCATCACCCGGATCGTTGCGCCGCGTTGCGTGCGCTTGCCCCGTGGGAGGCGCTGGGTGCGTTGGAACCGGTATCGCAGTCCCGGCATGAATGTCCACATCAGAGCGAGGGCTATGAAACCGGTGAATCCCGGTTCGATCCAGAAGCCTGCGATGAACAACGCCACGGCCGGTATGGAGAGGAACGGCTGCAGCGCGATGAGATATGGAAGCGGCGCTCGCCCGTCCGCCCCAGCCGGCAGATAGGGCAGCAGGCTCCATGCGAAGATAAGCGCCGTGCAGACTTCCAATGCGATGCTCATTCCCAATGCGATGGTCATATCCGGCTTCCCTCCACCCATCGGCGTTACCTTCGCTCCGCTTTGTGGCGCTGGGGTAACGCCAATGGGCCGCTAAGCGTTATCTACGCTCCAGTATATGGAGCCTAGGTAACGGTGATTGCCCTCGGCGTTACATTCGTGCCGCTTTGTGGAGCCTAGGTAACGCTGAGGGGCCGCTAAGCGTTACCTAGGCTCCATGTGGTGGCGCGGGAGTAACGCTGCGGAAGTATGGGACTCCGCATGCGCATCGCCTATATGACGGCGAGGGGCGGTGGCGAACCGTCCGGTCCGTCACCGCCCCTCGCGTATTTCCGTATCTGAAATCAGCGACCGAAGAGGCCACCCAAGCCAGCGCCGGGGACCATGGGCATATCGCCGTCGCCGGCATTGTCCATCATCTCCTGCAAACCGGCGGGCAGAGCCGGGTTCTGCGGCTTCTTGGCGAAGGCCGAACCGGAGCCGTTGCCGCCGGAGGTCTTGCCAGCGAGCTTGTCGCGCAACGCCTTCTCCTCGGCCTCGCGCTTCATCGGATTGCCAGACTTCGACCCCTTGCGCTTGTTCTTGCCGCCCTTGCCCTTCTTGCCGCCGGGGCCGCCGAAACCGGGCATGCCGCCGCCCAGACCGGCCTTGTTCGACATGCGCTTCATCATCTTCGCGGCCTGCTCGAAGCGCTGCAGCAGCGCGTTGACGGCCGAAACCGTCACGCCGGAGCCATAGGCGATGCGGGCGCGGCGCGAGCCGTCGATGATCTTGGGATTGCGGCGTTCCTCGGGCGTCATCGAGCGGATGATCGCCTCGGTGCGGTCGATTTCGCGCTCATCGAACTGCTCCAGCTCCTTGCGATGCTGCGCCATGCCGGGGATCATGCCGAGCAGCGACTTCATCGAACCAAGCTTGCGCACCTGCTGCAGCTGGTCGAGGAAGTCGTCGAGGCCGAACTCGCCCTCGGCCATCTTCGCGGCGGCTTTGCGGGCCTCCTCCTCGTCGAACTGTTTCTGCGCCTGCTCGATGAGGGTGAGGATGTCGCCCATGTCGAGGATGCGGGAGGCCATGCGGTCGGGGTGGAAGACCTCGAAGTCCTTCAATCCCTCGCCATTGGAAGCGAAGAGAATCGGCTTGCCGGTGACCGACGCGACCGACAGGGCCGCGCCGCCGCGCGCATCGCCATCGAGCTTGGACAGCACCACGCCGGTGAAGTCCACGCCCTCGTCGAAGGCCTTCGCGGTGGCGACCGCATCCTGACCGATCATCGCGTCGATGACGAATAGGATCTCGTCGGGGTTCACGGCGTCGCGGATATCGCGCGCCTGACGCATCAATTCCTCGTCAACGCCCAGGCGGCCGGCGGTATCGATGATGACCGTGTCATAGAGCTTCTGCTGGGCCAGCGCGATCGAATCACGGGCCACCTTCACCGGATCGCCGGTGGTTTGCCCGGGAGCGGACACCGCGTCGCCGCCATCGGACTGCACGCCCTTCTCCGGGGCGTAGACCGGCACGCCGGCGCGCTCGCCGACGACCTGAAGCTGCGTGACCGCGTTCGGACGCTGCAAATCGGCCGCCACCAGCAGCGGCGTGTGGCCGGAATCCTTGAGCCAGTAGCCAAGCTTGCCGGCGAGCGTGGTCTTGCCGGCGCCCTGCAGGCCGGCGAGCATGATGACGGTCGGCGGCTGCTTGGCGAAGTTCAGCGGACGATCCACGCCGGCGCCGAGCACCGCCGTAAGCTCCTCGTTGACGATCTTGACGACCTGCTGAGCGGGATTGAGGGCTTCGGACACCTCGGTGCCGAGGGCGCGCTCGCGGATGCTTGCCGTGAAGGAGCGCACGACCTCGAGCGCCACGTCGGCGTCGAGCAACGCGCGGCGGATCTCGCGGATCGTGCCGTCGATGTCGGCTTCGGAAAGCTTGCCTTTGCTCTTCAGATGCTTGAACGCATTCGAGAGCCTGTCAGTCAAAGAACTAAATGCTGCCATAATGCCCCTCAGTCTAGCCGTCGGTGCGGAACGCGCGCCAGTCTACGGCGTTATATCCGGAAGACCCGGCAGACGATGGCTTGGCATCGACGGGAACGAGGGGCGATCGGCGATGATTATGGCGTCCACGGATGAGGACGGGCAGCGCCCGCAACAGTTGGCGGATGAGGCGAACAGTTGGTTGCTTCATGGAGGAGCGGCCCTCGAATTTCGCCGATATCACGGTGCGATACCGGCGAAACCGTGCCAACTGTTCGCCTCATCCGCCAACTGTTCGGATGGACGGGGCAAAAACCGTTTTGAAGGAAATCTAGGACAGCGACCACGTCGAGCCGGTCGGCCCATCCTCGATGGCGATGCCGGCGGTGTTGAGCTCGTCGCGAATCGCGTCGGCCTTTGCGAAATCACGTGCCTTGCGCGCTTCGGCGCGGGCATTGAGCTGAGCCGAGATCAGCGCATCGAGTGCGGCGTGCTCCGGGGAGATGCTGCCCTCGGCGCCGGTCACGTCACTGCCCATGCCCGAGGAGACCCACGGCTCGGCCAGTGGATCGAGCCCGAGCGTGTCAAGCATCGCGCGCACGGCGACCAGCATCGCGCGCACCTCGGCCTTCGCCGCTTCGGAATCGGCACGATCGGCCAGCTTCGACAGCAGCGTGTTGCCCTGGCGCACAGCCGTGAACACGGCCGCGGTCGCGCCCGAGACATTGAAATCGTCGTTCATCGCGGCCGTGAAATCAGCAGACAGCTCATCCGCCCCAACGCCAGCGATCTCCTCGCGGGAAGGCTGCTCGCCCAAGGCCACGCCCGCGCGCTCGATGAAATTCGACACGCGCTCATAGGCCGCCTTCGCCTCAGCCAGCGTCTGGTCGCTCCATTCGAGCATCGACCGGTACTGCACGCCGCCCAGCGCATAGCGCACCACCCACGGCGAGTTCGCCGCCAGCACCGCCGGCACCGACAGGCCGTTGCCCAGCGACTTCGACATCTTCTCGCCCTTGGCCGTCACCCACGCCGAGTGCATCCAATGCGCCGCCGAATCCCAGCCGGCCGCGCGCGTCTGCGCCATCTCGTTCTCGTGGTGCGGAAAGCGCAGATCCAGTCCGCCGCCGTGGATGTCGAACCCATCCTTCAGATAGCGGTGCGACATGGCCGAGCATTCGATATGCCATCCCGGCCGGCCGACGCCAAAAGGCGTGGACCAGCGGGCGTCCTCGGGATCGGTGTCCTTCGGCGCCTTCCACAGCGCGAAATCGCGCGGGTCATGCTTGTCGGGCGACATATCCGCCGGATCGACGGGATTATATTTGTCATCGCCCGCCGCGTCGACGGACGGCCCCATGCGGTCGGCCACGGCGGCGGCCTCGTCCGTCTCGCCGGCGGCCGCGGACTGCTTCTGATGCGTCAGCTCGCCGTAATGCGGCCAGGACGCCACGTCGAAATACACATTGCCGGTCGGCTTGCCGTCCGCGTCGCGCACGACATAACCATGCCCGTTGTCCAGGATCCGCTGGATCAGCGCGACCATATCCGTCACATGCCCGGTGGCGCGCGGCTCGTAGGTCGGCGGCAGTACGCCGAGCGTGTCGTAGGCCTCGGTGAACTCGCGCTCGTAATGGTAGGCGCGCGCCCACCACTGCTCGCCGGCGGCCGCGGCCTTGTCGAGGATCTTGTCGTCGATGTCGGTCACATTGCGCACGAAAGTGACCTCATATCCCAGCTTGGCGAACCAGCGGCGGATCACATCGAAGGCGACGGCGGCGCGGATATGCCCGATGTGCGGGGAGGACTGCACCGTCGCGCCGCATACGTATATCCCCACGCGCCCCGGCTTGAGCGGCACGAAGGCGGCGACGGTGTGGGAGGCGGTGTCGTAGAGGCGCAGGCCGGCGGCCGCGGACGACACGGAAGGCTTGGAATTTCGCGGTTCTTCAAGGGTTCCCATAGCCCCAACGGTATGCAGGGAGCGCGACATAGCGGTCGCGTCGAGTGCTGGGGCGGGAACAGGGACACGAGTCGGATGGGAGATGTCTGACCGGACTATGCGGTCGCTGTGCGCCCGTTTGCGCGCATGATTCCGCGTTCCGTGCCACAATAGAGACCATGACCTCACCACAGGTGCTTATCCTCCAGCACGTCCCATGGGAAAAACCGGGACGCATCGCGACGAATCTGGACGATCTCGGAGTGGCCCACCAGACGCTGAACATCGTGGACGTGAAGAAGCCGGATTTGCCGGATTTCGACGAGGTGTCCGGACTGGTCATTATGGGCGGACCGATGGGGGCCATGGATTTCGACAAGCACCCGGGGCTCAAGGCCGAGGCCAAGCTGGTGCGCGCCGCGATCGCCGTCGGCAAGCCGGTGCTCGGCGTATGCCTTGGCCATCAGATCATTGCGACGGCATTGGGCGCGAAACTGACTCAGGGGCCGGCGCCGGAAATCGGATTCGGACCGATCAAATGCGTTGACAAGCATGACTATTTCTCGATGTGGGACAAGCAGCTCAATGTGCTGCACTGGCACAATGACGTGGTGTCGCTGCCCGAGGGGGCGCAATTGCTCGCGCGTTCGGAAGGCACGAAGGTCCAGGCGATGCGCGTCGGTTCGGCGCTCGGGCTCCAGTTCCATCTTGAGGTCACACGCGGCGTGCTTGAGGAATGGCTTGACGAGCCGTCGATGGTGAAGGCGCTGAAGAAGGCCGGCGGGTCCAAGTCGCAGCTGCGCGAGGAATTCGAGGAATACGACCTGCGGTTGCAGCCGCTGGCCGAAGCCGTGTTCTCGGGGTTCGCGGCGCGCTGCAGCGGCTATGCGCGCGCCTTGCAGAGATAGTTGTGAGAGTGTTTGCGCTCATCGGGATGGATCTCGGTGTTCGCAGATAGCGGCTCCCGAACCGGGCATGGACGGCCGTCGCGCTAGATTGGTGCGTTATGCCGACATATGACCTTGGACTGGAACACGTTTCGCTGGCCTTTGCCACGAAGACCATATTCACGGATGTGACGCAGGGCGTCTTCGAGGGGGACCGCATCGGCATCGTCGGCCGCAACGGCGATGGCAAATCCACGCTGCTGCACCTGTTCAATGGCACGCAGGAGCCGGATTCGGGGCGTGTGACGCGCCGCGGCGGACTGACCTTCGGCATGCTCGACCAGCGCGATCCGCTCGATGACGAAGCCACCGTGCGTCAGGCCGCGCTTGAGGGACGCGCCGACTATGAGTGGGCTTCGGACAATACTTCGCGCGAGATCGTCGAGGCGCTGCTCGGCGGCATCAGCCTCGAAGCGAAGATCGGTTCGCTGTCCGGCGGTCAGCGGCGCCGCGCCGATCTGGCGCGCCTGCTGCTGCGCGATTGGGATATCCTCGCGCTCGACGAGCCCACCAACCACCTTGACGTGGTGACGATCCATTGGCTCGCCGAGCATCTGAAGAACCGCTGGGCGAAGGGGGCCGGCGCGCTGCTGCTCGTCACCCACGACCGCTGGTTCCTCGATGAGGTGTGCGAGTCGATGTGGGAGGTCCACGACGGGGTCATCGATCCTTTCGAGGGCGGGTACTCCGCATACATGCTGCAGCGCGTCGAGCGCGACCGTCAGGCCGATGTGCGCGAGACCAAGCGCCGCAATCTCGCGCGCAAGGAGCTCGCGTGGCTGACGCGCGGGGCGCGGGCGCGCGCCACCAAACAGAAGTTCCACGTCAAAGCCGCGCGCGAGCTCATTGCCGATGTGCCTCCGGTGCGCAACACGTTGGAACTCAAGCAGATGGCGACCTCGCGCCTGGGCAAGCAGGTCGTCGATCTGATCGACGTCACGCAGGTCTTCGAACACACGCGCGACATGTCCGGGCTTGACGAGGGTGCCGCGGAGCTCGCTGCTTCCGCGGGACAGGTGGATGTGGTGCCTTCGCTGTATGCGGAACCGCAGGTCTTCGGTTCGGTCGAAGTGGCCGTCGATGACATGGGGGACCCGAGGCTGGTGGATGCCGGCGTGCCGGGTGCCGCCGAGGCTGCGGAGGCGCATCGGCAGGCCATCGAACGCGCCGCTGAAGAGGCAAGGCTTAGCTATGGCGTCAATACGGTACCGGGTGGTTCCTCCTCGCTGCGTGGAGATAATGCGGGCAATCGAGGGGATTCTTCGACTTCGCTGCGCTCCGCTCAGAATGACAGCAGGAATGGAGCGACGCCGCATGACGACGGTGGCACCTCCATCCGGGCTGACGGCGAGGAAGTCACTTCCGCCGCGTTGAAGGTGATGGTCGAGGGACGCAAGGTCTTGGATGACGTGACTTGGTTGATTGGGCCGGGCGACCGCATCGGCATCGTCGGCGCGAACGGTGCCGGCAAATCGACGCTGCTCAAGCTGCTCGACGGTACGATAACCCCGACCCTAGGGCATGTGAATATCGGCAAAACCGTGCGTTTCGCCGTGCTCTCCCAGCGTCTCGACGAACTTGAGTCCCTGGGCAAATACAAGATCAAGGAAGTGCTGAGTCGATACAAACCCAGCTATATCGTCGACGGCAAGGAAGTCACCCCCGGCCAGCTCATGGAACGGCTCGGCTTTGAATCCGCGCAGCTTATGACTCCGATCCGCGACCTGTCCGGTGGGCAGAAGCGGCGCATGCAATTGCTGCTCATCCTGCTCGACGAGCCGAATGTGCTCATCATGGACGAGCCCGGCAATGACCTCGACACCGACATGCTCGCCGTCATGGAGGACTTGCTTGATACCTGGCCTGGCACGCTGATCGTCGTCTCGCACGACCGGTATCTGCTCGAGCGCGTCACCGACCAGCAGTTCGCGCTGATCGGGGGCAAGGTGCATCATCTGCCCGGTGGCGTGGATGACTATCTGAAGATGGTGGAAGCCGCGCAATTCGAAACTGCCGCTGGTGTCGCTACCGGCGGTTCCGGCTCGTCTGCCGCGTCCGCAGGGGCGGCGCAGGCGACCGCCAACGCCAGCGCGGGGGAGTCCGGCGCATCCGACGCCGCTCCCAAGCTCAGCGGTAAGGAGTTCCACGAGGCCTCGAAGCGTGTCAAGGCCATCGAACGCAAGCTCGCCAAGCTGGAGGAGACCAAGGCGGATCTGGAGGTGCAGATGGCCGCGCACGACCCGTCCGATTTCGTGGGGCTGGGCAAGCTCAACGAACAGCTTCAGACCCTCGCTGAGGAGAACGAGTCCTTGGAGATGGAGTGGATGGAGCTGTCGGAACAGCTGGAGTAGGGGTTGCGCCACGCCGCTCCGGGACGCGTGTTGACACGGTTGATTCGGAGTCTCTTCATATGGTTCAAGCCGTCGCAAAACCGTTGAAATGACGCGGATGCAACCGCTGGTTGCGCTGCGCTTGGGCTGTTGCGCTCGCAAGTTGGTGGCGCGGAGAGACGCTGACAGGGCATAGTGGGGTCATACGCTGTAACCATCACGAAGGAGGGGAGTCCGATGAGCTTCTCCAGCAATCTTCAGCACCTGCGCGCCAGCCGCAACCTCACGCAGGAGCGTTTGGCGATGCTCCTGGGCGTCTCCCGCCAGTCGATTAGCAAATGGGAATCCGGGAAGGCATATCCCGAGATGTATTAGCACCCGCGCCACCAAGCTGGCCGTCAGGCATCACTAAATAACGTGGCCCCATGATGGACGGCAACGTGGCATTGCTGCCGCCGTCGCCGTCTTCATCGTCTCCCGTGTCTGTGGATAACAGGCCGTTAGGTTCCAAGAACTTGCCGGGAGAAATGTTCAGAAACCTAGACGCCTTGCTAACGTCTGCGATAGTCCACGCGATAACGCCGTGCATTTTCTGCGAGATCGTCGCCGGCGACACGCCGAAGTTGCGCGCTAAGTCGGACTGGTTTTTTGACCGCATCAGAAGTGCGAGCCGAATATTTCGGCTAATGACTTCCTCAAGGGCGATGCCCGGTATTTCAATCATTTCAGCTTGTTTAGTCATGCTTACATGTTAGCACCACTTAAACACACTAACAACATTGCGCATTTAAATTTATTTAGGCATAACTTAAATATGTGTTAGTGTTTAGGTATGACTAAAATGATTGTCGCCGCTGGCGCTGCCACGGCCATTGACTTGCTATGCAATAGCAACCACGTTTCACGCTCTGAGCTGGCTAGAGAGTTGCATATTACGCCCGCTGCCATGTCGTTGAAGATGAACGGCAAAAACGTGTTTACACTTTGCCAGATTCAACAGATTGCCGATTATTTCGATGTCTCAGTGGACGCGCTTCTTGGCCGTGAGCCGTTGGAGGTTTCGCGGTGAGTTGGGCTTACAAAGTGTTGTATGCGCTGGCTGTGTGGCCGGTTGCG
>NZ_JBKETB010000019.1:0-28124 GCF_056355835.1 Bifidobacterium sp. LH_730 | reverse complement strand
TCGGCACCTACAAGTACTACGACATGCACCAAGTCATCGACACCGCCCTCACCGCATACGACGAACACATCGCCCCCATGCTCAACAAATAACCCCCATAGCAAGCTTTTTTGTGAGGGTTTTAGGGAAGTTTCGTCCCCAAAGAAACTTTTGGGGACGAAAAATGGGCTTTTTCAGGGATAACGGTTACGGTGTGGAGTATGGTTTCACAGACTCGCAGCGCCAGTTCGGGCTCGCACCGCGCCAGCCGTTCCTCCTCGGGCACAGCCGGCGCCCATTCGCCCGCCAATCGCCGATCGACGGCGGGCGGGCGTCGCTCCGCTCCCAAGGGCCGTCGCCCGAAAGCCCCGAAGGCAGGGGCCAAGCGCCGCCATTCCCCGATTAAGATCATCCTCGCCGTCATCGGCGGGCTGATCGGCGCGGCGCTCGTCGCCGGCATCGGCGCCTTCACATACCTGTGGGCCACCACCGAGATTCCCCAGCCGGAGAAATTCGCGCTCGCGCAGAAAACCACCGTCTACTATTCCGACGGCACCACGGAGATCGGCTCCTTCGCCGAACAGAACCGCGACATCATCCAGTGCACCGACCTGCCGGACTACATCGGCAACGCCGTCGTCGCCTCGGAGAACCGCACCTTCTACACCGACAAGGGCATCGATCTCAAGGGCATCGCCCGCGCACTGGTCAACAACATCACCACCGGCACGCGCCAGGGCGGCTCGACAATCACCCAACAGTATGCCGAGCGGTATTACATGGGCGAGACCACCAGCTACGTCGGCAAGGCGCGCGAGGCGGTGCTTGCGCTCAAAATCGCCCAATCCGAGGACAAAAGCGAAGTCCTGTGCAACTATATGAACACGATCTACCTCGGGCGGGGCGCATACGGCATCCAGGCGGCGGCCAAGGCGTATTTCAACAAGGACGCAAAGGATCTGACGATGCCGGAGGCCGCGCTGCTGGCCGGCATCATCCCCTCCCCCTCCACCTGGGATCCGGCCAGCGACCCCGAGCAGGCAGAGGCCCGCTTCGAGCGCGTGGTGAAGATCATGGCCGAGGACGGCTATATCTCCAAGCAGGAGGCCGCCGAGGCGACGATGCCGCAGACCGTCGAGCAGTCCCAGGAGGACACACTGGGCGGGCCGAACGGATATCTGCTCACGATGGCGCGCGACGAACTCGTGGCGACGAAGAATTTCACCAAGGAGGACATCGACACCGGCGGATACAGGATCGTCACCACGATCGACAAGGACAAGCAGGCGATCATGCAGACCGTCGGCGACACACGTCCCGCCGACATGCCCGCCAGCATCCAGGTCGGCGGCATCGCCACCGACCCCAAGACCGGCGAGGTCGTCTCCGTCTACGCCGGCTCCGACTATTTGAAGCAGCAGCTCAACAACGCCACGCAGGCCACCTTCCAGCCCGGCTCCACGATGAAGCCCTTCGCGCTGCTCGGAGCCGCGCAGGAGGGCGTGAACTTCAACACGCTGTTCAACGGCAACTCCGGACAGCGCTTCGTGGGCGCGCCGAATCTGGTGAACAACGCGCTGAACATGAACTGGGGCACCATCAACCTCTACCAGGCGACGGCCAATTCGGTGAACACGGTGTTCATGAACGTCAACGAGCATCTGACGCCGCAGCGCACGGCCGAGATCGCCCACGAGGCCGGCATCACCAGCAAAATCGACAAGGACTCGATCTTCAACGTGCTCGGCATCAACTCGTCCACAGTCTGGGACCTGGCGCAGGGGCACACGACCATCGCCGCCAACGGCGTCAGGCGCACGCTGCACATGGTGCGCCAGGTCACCAACGACGACGGCAAGGAGCTCTACAAGGCCCCCGACACGGCCAAGAAGGTCTTCGACGAGAACGACGCCGCGCTGGTGCAGACAGCGATGCGCGGCACGGTCCAATACGGCACCGCCACCGAGGCGTTGTCCGTCGGCCGCCCGTTGGCCGGCAAATCCGGCACCGCGAACGACGAGACCGCCGCCTCCTTCGTGGGCTACGCGCCGAATCTGCTCAATGTGTGGGCCATCTGGAATCCGGCCGAGGACGGCAGCGCGCAGGTGGTGCCGCAGTTCGCCGGATACGGCGTGACCGCGACCGGATATCCCTCGCATCTGTTCACCGAATACATGAGCCAGGCGATGGCGAATATGGAGGTCGAACAGTTCCCGGCCGCCACCGACAACGGCACGGTCGGCGGCCCCGACGGCACGTGGGGCCTGGGCGGCTCGCGGTATTCCTACGGCAGCAAATCCGGCGGCACGAATGGGGACGGGACCACACAAGGCAACCCCTCGGAGAACACGAATCCCGATGCTTCCCAGGGCGCGTCGAACAACGGACAGACCGGTTCCGGCACCGGCGAGGGCACCGACACCGAGACCGGCAATGGCAACGGGACCGGCACCGGCGGAACGGATTCCTCCGGTTCGACGGAGGGCACCGGCGGCACGCAGCAGCCCGGCGGCGGCGAGGACGATCCCTCCGGCGGCACGGATTCCACGACGCCGCCCAACGCCGAGGTCGATCCGCCCAATCCGAATGGGCCGGGCCCCGGTCTGTGACTTGGAAAACGGCCGATGTAAGCGAAGGTCCCCTGCCGCATGCACGCGGCAGGGGACCTTCCATATGAACCGTTCTTTGCTCCGTGTGACGGGACCGGCGACCTCCGACCCCGTCACACGGATGGCATTCAGCGGCGGTTGGCGCGGTTGATCGCGGAGATGATCGCCTTAAGCGAGCTCGTGATGATCGACGAATCGATGCCCACGCCCCACACAATCTGCGTGTCGTCCTCCTCGCCGACCTGGCATTCGACATAGGAGGCGGCCATCGCGTCGGTGCCCACGGACATCGTGTGCTCGACGTAATCCATGACGGAGGCCTCGACGCCAAAGTTCGACACGGCGTTGAGGAAGGCGGCGATCGGGCCGTTGCCGATGCCGGAGACCTCGCGCTCGACCGGCTCATCGATGCCCACGTTCACGCCGCGGTCCAGCAGCTTGGCCTTGAGCACGGTGTCGGAACCATCCTCGCCGGAGGAGACGGAGACCTTGAGCAGCTTGAGGCGGCCCCACGGCTCCAGCGTCTCGTCATGCGTGTCGCCGACGACCACGCCGGCGGCGGTCATGCCCGACTGCTCGACCGGCAGGTACTCGTCCTTGAACAGGCGCCAGATGTCCTCGTCCTTGACTTCCTTCTTGGTCTCGTCGGCATAGGCCTGCACCACCTTGTCGAACTCGATCTGCAGGCGCTTGGGCAGGTCGAGGTTGTGGTTCGTCTTGAGCAGGTAGGCCATGCCGCCCTTGCCGGACTGCGAATTGACGCGGATGATGGCCTCGTAGGTGCGGCCGATGTCCTTCGGATCAATCGGCAGATAGGGCACGAGCCACACGAAGTTGTCGAGGTCGGCGCCGGCGCGGTCGGCGGCCACCTGACGGGCCTCAAGGCCCTTCTTGATGGCGTCCTGATGCGAGCCGGAGAACGCGGTGAACACGAAGTTGCCCGCATACGGGTGGCGCTCGGAGATCTTGATCTGGTTGCAGTATTCGACCGTCTTGCGGATCTCGGGCACGTTGGACAGGTCGACCTGCGGATCGATGCCCTGCGTGAGCATGTTGAGGCCCAGCGTGACCAGATCGACGTTGCCGGTGCGCTCGCCGTTGCCGAGCAGGCAGCCCTCGACGCGGTCGGCGCCGGCCAGCAGGGCCAGCTCGGTGGCGGCCACGCCCATGCCCTCGTCGTTATGCGGGTGCAGGGAGAGGACCACAGAATCGCGGTCGGTCAAGTTGTTGGAGACGTATTCGACCTGATCGGCGAAGACATTCGGCGTGGTCATCTCGACCGTCGCCGGCAGGTTGATGATCATCTTGTGGTCGGGAGTCGGCTTGATGACGTCGATCACCGCATTGCACACCTCGACCGCATACTCGGGCTCGGTGCCGGTGAAGGACTCCGGGGAATATTCATAGTAGAGATCGATGCCCTTGGCGTCGCCCTCGAGCTCCTTGCACAGCTCGGCCGCATCGGTGGCCAGCTGCTTGATGCCGGCCTTGTCCTTGCGGAACACGACCTCGCGCTGCAGCACGGAGACGGAGTTATAGAAATGCACCACCGCGCGCTTGGCGCCCTTGAGGCATTCGTAGGTCTTGCGGATCAGATGCTCGCGCGCCTGGGTGAGCACGACGATCGTCACATCGTCGGGGATGAGCTCACGCTCGATCAGCATGCGGATGAAGTCATAATCCGTCTCGGAAGCGGACGGGAAGCCGACCTCGATCTCCTTGTATCCCATGGAGACCAGCAGGTTCCAGAAGCGCAGCTTGCGCTCGGAATCCATCGGATTGACCAGCGCCTGGTTGCCGTCACGCAGATCGACGGAGCACCAGCGCGGCGCGCGCTCAAGGCGCTTGCCCGGCCATGTGCGCTCCGGATAGTCGAAGGGCACCTGCTTGTCGTAGGCGACGTACTTGTGATACGGCATCTTGCTGGGCTTCTGCGGCTCGCCGATGAATCGTGCGGGAGGCAGCAGCGGGTCGTTGTTCCCTCCGTTGGACGCCGCGGCCACGGCGTTGAGATCAAACACCGACGATTGATCCTGACCCATCGTTCCTCCTTTGCGTTTCAGGTAATTGTGCATCACTCATCCTACCCGTTGGCCGCCACCGGCGGTTCCCTCGGTTCGCTTTGGCGTTACCTTACCTCCACTGAGTGGCGCGGAGGACACGACTGGAGCACTCTCCGCGTTACTTGTGCTCCGCGATATGGCGCGAAGGTAACGCTGAGACCACTCCGCGTGCCCTGCGCGCCACTTAGTGGCGTCTCGGTAACGTTGAGGGTGCCGTAAGCGTTACCTAGACGCCACATACAGGAGGAGGAGTAACGCATAACCCAGGGGATGAGGTAGATACGACGGGTCGGGGCACCCGGCATCACGGAATCGTCAATCAGCGGCGCAGGGCGCGGACGATGGCGGCGAGCCCCAGTCCCAGCGCGCCGGCGAGCGTGGCGAGGACCTGCGGGCGGCGCAGTTCGTTGCGCACGCCCACCGCGTCGGTGACGCAATGGTCCTCGAACCATACGCGCACCTCGTTGCTCGAGTAGCGCCCGACCAAATCGCCCCAGGTGAGCATGCGCGTGACGTAGGCCGCGGGATTCGACTCATGGAATTCGAACAGACGGATGCCGCGGAACCTCGACTTGGGGCCGTAGCATTCGAAGCCGCATGTGGGGGCGTATCCAAGGTCGATGCCGTCGGCATGCCCGACGAAGGCGTTCTTGTGGTCATGGCCGCAGAACAGGGCGAAATAGCCGCCCGTCTCGCGCATCGCGTCGACCTGGCCGACGTTCTCGTCCGCGCAGCCGATCGCCTCGCCAAGCCGGGAGCCCGGGCGGCACTTGTCATGGTCGAGCACGAAGCAGCGGCCGGCGAAGGTGCGGATGCCTTCCACGGCGTTGGGCGTGTATGCCGGCACCTCCTTGAGCACGTCGTAGAACTCCTGCGGCGGGATGTGCTGGAAGGCGATCGAGGGCACGGGCTTGCCGTCGCCGTTGCGTTCGCCAAGCGTGCGCTGCACACCGCCGAGCCACGTGATTGCCGCGTCGCTCGGGGTGCCGTACCCGTCGGCATCGGCGAGGTCGAGACCGCGCGGATTGGCGGCATAGAGCGGATATTGCGCGTCGCGCTCCTCCGGGGTGTCCTTGTCGGCGTAGTCGCCGGAGTTCACCATCATCACGCTCATGACGATGCGGTCCGGGTCGGCGGAGGTTTCGCTGGCGGCGATGGGGAGGGCGAAGGTGCCGGCTTCGCAGGCGAGCGGGGTCGTTGGGCTGGCCTCTGCCACATCAGGCACCGGCGGATTGAGGCAGCCGGGGAACTCGCGGTAGATATCGTCCTGTTCCTCGGCGAGGATGCCGCATTGGAAATCGTGGTTGCCATAGGTGGCGGCGAAGGGCACGCCGGCCTCGATCACGGGCTCGAGGAACGCGGCGAAGGTTTGGCGCACCTTGGCACGGGTCTCATCCATGAGTTCGTCGTCGGTCATCTCCCCCGGCGTCTTGTCGGAAGCGGCCTCGAGATCCGCGGTCAACCGGTCGGCCGCCTCGGTGAGGTTCGCCCGTTCCAGCCGCTCGGCCACCTTGCCGCCCAACTCCTGCACCTTCGGGCGGCGCTTGATCCCTTGCAGCTTCGCCTCAACCTCGGTGACCAGCCGCACGCGCGCCCCCGGGGCCTCGCCGCGCCTGCGCAGGAAGGTGTCGATATAGGCCGGGTCATAGCCGCGGATCTGATCGCCCGTGAGCACGACCAGATCCGGATCGGCCTTGCGGATCGCCTCACGAATCAGGCGAATGGTATCGGGATGAACATCGGGACCATCCTGGATATCGGCCATCTGCAGCACTCGGAAGGTGCCGTCGGCTCGGAAACGCAGCGTCATGCCTCCACTGTAGGCCAGACACCGGCCCGGACATCGCGCCGAAGCAGACGACGGTCCATCGCGCTTCGCCCATAGTGCAGGCGAATGCACGGCTCAGCGGAACAGGCTCACCCCGCGGCGGGCGACGCAGAAGGCGTTGCCGAGCCAGGTGTGACGGGAATTGGGCCACACGGCGCCCAGGCGCGGCGCGTTCTGGCTCATCCAGATGCTCGGCACGCGGCCGTCGGCCGAGCGCGAGCCCAACAGATTGAAGCCGTTCTTGACCTCCAGCCAGTCGGGATGCTGGGTGGCGATCGCCAGCCCCTCCTCCAAGGTGAGCGGCAGGCGCTCGTCGGAGTCGATGAGCTTGCGCGCCACATCGGGCTCGCGGTTGATATAGCAGGTGCCGGTATGCGGTTCGATCGCCAGATAGAACGGTCCCTCGGGCGGCTCGAAACCGTCCTGCGGCAGGAAGCTCGCGATATCGCGCGGCGGCATCGTCGTGAAACCGGCCATGCGGTTGATCGAGGTGCGGGCGATCAGCGACTCCGGGCTCACCAACTCGCGCGTCGGCACCAGCAGGATATCGGAGCCCAGATCGGACTGCTCCAGCGCCTCGATCAGCGGATTGGCCAGCGCGCGGAAGGCGGCCGCGCTCATATCGGCCACATCGGGATATCCCAAGGCCACGATGCGGTCCAGCTGTTTGCGCGCTTCCTCAGATGCAATCGACATATCTGTAAGCTTATCCTCCCCTGTCGGCGATGACGTTCCGGCCCAGCATACGGAAAGACAGGCGGCCTTGTTCCGCTTGATTCGTAAGATTGAAGGACCAATCTATCCCTCTGATCCGAAGGTCGTCATCATGTCCGCAAAACTCAAGGTCGGCATTCTCGGCGCCACCGGCATGGTCGGTCAGCGTTTCATCACGCTGCTCGAAAACCATCCGTGGTTCGAGGTCGTCACGCTCGCCGCTTCCGCGCATTCCGCCGGCAAAACCTACGAACAGGCCGTCGGCGACCGTTGGAAGATGGAGACGCCGATGCCCGAATATGTCAAGGGCATGATGGTCCACGACGTCGCCGCCGTCGATGAGGTGGCCGCCGGCGTCGATTTCGTCTTCTCCGCCGTGAATATGTCGAAGGACGAAATCCGCGCCATCGAGGAGGAATACGCGAAGACGGAGACGCCGGTCGTCTCGAATAATTCCGCGCACCGCTGGACCCCGGATGTGCCGATGGTGGTGCCGGAAATCAACCCCGAGCATTTCGCCGTCATCGAGCACCAGCGCAAGCGCCTCGGCACGACGCGCGGCTTCATCGCCGTCAAGCCGAACTGCTCGATCCAGGCCTACACGCCCGCGCTGGCCGCATGGCGCGAGTTCGAGCCGCGCGAGGTCGTCGTGAGCACCTACCAGGCCATCTCCGGCGCCGGCAAGACCTTCCGCGACTGGCCCGAGATGGAGGGCAACATCATCCCGTTCATCTCCGGCGAAGAAGCCAAGAGCGAGAAGGAACCACTCAAGGTCTTCGGCCATGTGGACGACGAAAAGGGCGAGATCGTGCCCTTCGACGGCTCCCTCAAGATCACCTCGCAGTGCATCCGTGTGCCCGTGCTCAACGGCCACACCGCCACCGTGTTCATCAACTTCGGCAAGGAGGTCACCAAGGAACAGCTCGTCGAGCGACTGGTGAACTACACCTCCAAGGCCTCCGAGTTGGGGCTGCCGCACGCGCCGAAGCACTTCATCCAGTATCTGACCGAGGACGATCGCCCGCAGGTCAAGCTCGATGTCGATTACGAGGGCGGCATGGGCGTGTCGATCGGCCGCCTGCGCGAGGATTCGATCTTCGACTGGAAGTTCGTGGGGCTCGCGCACAACACGCTGCGCGGCGCCGCCGGTGGCGCGCTCGAATGCGCCGAGATGCTCAAGGCGCTGGGATATATCACCGCCAAGTGAACGGCGGTACGATGACCAGTCGGCCGTCAGTCAACTGACCGGCTGCCGGCCGGTCATCGAAGCCAGTCACCGGTTGGTCATTGAGGGTGGGTCGTCGATATCGACGGCCCACCCTCGCCATATCCGCTCACGTTTTCCGATATCTTCTGCTGGCTCCGACATCCTTCTTCGGACTGTTGCGGAACGAAACCGACGAAAATTCTCCCTTTTCTCGTGCCAGCCACACATTGTTATGAGAAAAGCAAGAAAAACACGGTCCCCTTTCTCCCTTTTCTCGTACCTATACCGTCCCTAGCACGAGAAAAGGGAAAAACGACACCGGAAATCGGCAACAGAAAACAAAAGGGCGGGTGCACGATCCAATCAGGACCATGCACCCGCCCTATGCGGCGTCAAATCAGCGACCGGTGCCGCCGTAGACCACGGCCTCCACCTGATCGGCGTCGAGGCCGTAGGCGGTGTGGAGGGCCTTGACGGCGCCTTCCAGCTGCTCCAGCGGAACCAGCGCGGCGATGCGGATCTCCGAGGTCGAGATCATCAGCACGTTGATGCCGTTCTCGCTCAGCGCGTTGAAGAACTTGGCGGCCAGACCGGAGTGGGTCTTCATGCCGACGCCCACGACGGCGACCTTGCCCACGTTGACGTCCACGTCGAAGGACTTGTATCCGAGCTCGTCGTGCTTCTCAAGCAGCACATCCTGCACCTGACGCACCGACGCTTCGGGCACGGTGAAGGAGATGTCGGCGGTGCCCACGGAGGCACCGGCCTGCACGATCATATCGACGTTGATGCCCGCCTCGGCGAGCTTGGTGAACACCTTCGCGGCCATGCCGGGCTCGTTCGGCACGCCGCGCACGGTGGCGAGCGCCTCGGTGCGGTCGTGGGCCACGCCGGAGATCACCGGCGCCTCGGGGCCGAGGTCGGGGAACAGGTCGCCCATGGATTCTTGCGTATCGGTCATGTTATTCGCCTTTGTTTGGGAGAGGGATGGAACGGATATCGGACGGAAGGGTGCGGATCGTCGCTCAGTCGATGTTCGGCAGGGAGCGCGGGTCGACGCCGTCGGGCACGATCAGCGTGCCGGGGCGGTGCGAGAAGGAGGAGCGCACATGCAGCGGCATCTTGAACCGCTGTGCGTATTCGACACAGCGCAGGGCCAGCACCTTGGAGCCGCAGGAGGCCATCTCGAGGATGGAATCGTAGTCGATGTGCGGGATGCGGCGCGCGGTGGGCACGATGCGCGGGTCGGCGGTGAACACGCCGTCGACGTCGGTGTAGATCTCGCAGATATCGGCGCCGAGCGCCACGGCGAGCGCCACGGCGGAGGTGTCGGAGCCGCCGCGGCCGAGCGTGGTGGCATCGCCCTTGGCATTGATGCCCTGGAAGCCGGCCACAATGCCCACGGCGCCCAGCGACAGCGCCCTCTTCACACGATCGGGCTTGACGGCCTTGATATGCGCCGCGCCATAACGGGCGTCGGTGAAGAAGCCGGCCTGCTGCCCGGTGAAGGAGTGGGCGCGTTCGCCCTCGGCATGGATGGCCATGGCGAGCAGACTCATCGAAATGCGCTCGCCGGCGGTCATCAGCATGTCCATCTCGCGCTCGGGCGGGTTGGAGTCGATGCTCAGGGCCTGGTCGATGAGGTCGTCGGTGGTGTCGCCCATGGCGGAGACCACGACGGCCACCTGATTCCCCTTCTTCTTGGTCTCGACGACGCGGCGGGCCACGCGCTTGATCGATTCGGCGTCGGCCACGGAGGAGCCGCCGTACTTCTGTACGATGAGAGCCACTGCTGTCCTTCTTCTCGAGGGGTGTCGTCTGCGCCCGATTCTACGCAAGCGGCACGATTATATGAATTTCGCGCCGCCTCCGGCTCACGGCTGCCCATCATTTGGAAAAGTGACGGGCAGACGCAGCTATGCTTCCCGGCGGCCGGCGAGGGCCCTGCCCAATGTGATTTCGTCGGCGTATTCGAGATCGGAGCCGACGGGCAGGCCGGAGGCGAGTCGGGTGACCTTGATGCCGAGCGGCGAGAGCAGACGGCTTAGGTAGGTGGTGGTCGCCTCGCCCTCGATATTCGGGTCGAGCGCAAGGATCACCTCGTTCACCTCATCGGTTTTGAGTCGCCCAAGCAACGCCGCGATGTTGAGGTCGGCCGGCCCCACGTTGGCCATCGGATTGATCGCCCCGCCGAGCACATGGTAGAGCCCGCGGTATTCGCGCGTGCGCTCGATGCTCATCACATCCTTCGGTTCCTCGACCACGCAGATCACCGTGTGGTCGCGCCGCGGATCGGCGCACACAGGGCAGGGGCTGGCCTCGCACACATTGCCGCATATCTCGCAGAACCGCACCTTGGCCTTGACCTCGGCGATGGCGTCGGCGAGATCGGCCGCCTCCTGTTCGGAGGCCGACAGCAGATGGAAGGCTATGCGCTGCGCCCCCTTCGGCCCGATGCCGGGAAGCCTGGAGAAGGCGTCGATCAGCCGTTGTATCGCACCGTCGTATGCCAAAGCCATGCCTTATTCCTCCCCCGCGTGGGTCTTGGGATGGACGTTGCGCGGGTTGCGCGGATCGTCCGCTGCGAATTCCTCGACCTTCTTGACGTCGAAGAACCGCGTGAGCTCGTCGACGCTCATGGCCGTGGAAGCGCCGAGGGATTCGTCGTTCATCGAATACTCATCCTCGTCGTCGCCCGTGGCACCATCCGTCTGTGCGGATCGGGCGGCCGGCGCGGACTGGACCGACGCAGCCTGGTTCCACGGGTCGGCATTCGGCGTTCCCGGTTCCTGGACGGGACCGGGGGCGGAGGGCGGCGGCACGTCCTTCCATGGATCGTCGTCATATTGCGGCGCGGGGCTCGGTTCCTCGTCGCCGGCCGGCGGCACATAGGCGGCCGAGCGCATGCCCGTCGCGCCGGCGCCGAATGATGCCGCCGGTTGGGCCGAAGCCGGAGGGCCCGCCGGACCGGCGGATGCGGCGGAGGCCTGGGGCGTTGCGCCTTGCGCTCCCGGACGTGCGATCGGATGGGTCCACGGATCGTCGTCATCGCTCATATCGGGCACGGCCACATGTTTGTGCGCGTGCGCGGGTTGCGCCGGAGCGGCCGGCGCCGCCGGTTGCGGACGTGCGATCGGGTGACCCCACGGATCGTCATCGTCCTCTGGCTTCGCGTCGGCTTGAGGCTGTCGCGGCGATTCGGATGCCCGGACCGGCCGCTGTGTCTGGGCGATGGGACGGGCCCATGGATCGTCGTCATCGGCGGAAGCCCGTCCCTCCGTCAAAGCCGGGCGTCCGTCCGAAGGCGTTGTCTGCCTGGCATCGCCTGATTTCGCCGGCGAAGTGGCTCGGTGCGCATCGTCGTCATCGACGGCACCGGACTGTTCGGGAGCCGTCTCCTCCGTGTCATGCCCATGCCCAGTCAGGCCGGAGGCCGTGCCCAGCATCGAGGCGCCAAGATTTTCCTGCAACAGTTTGGCCTTGATGCGCTGCTGTTCGTCGACCGGCAGCTGCCGCATCGGCGGGGCGATCTCGCCGTTGGCCATCTTGTTCGTCGGCGCAATCGAGGTGCCAGAGCCAAAGGCGCGGCGCACCTCGGCGCGCAGGATGTCCACGACCTTCGTGGCGCCATCCACCGGCTCGGAGGCCATGCCCATCGCGAAGGCATATTTGCTCAGGGGCACGTCGAATTTCAGCCACAGGCGCGCCGGACCGGACTTGGGGTCGCCGTCGAGCTTGATGCGCGGCAACCGGTCGCGGCCCACATATCGGCGCACATCCTCGGGCAACGCGGCCACCAGCGCGTCCCAACGTTCGTCCGGCGTGCGCGTGTCGTCCGCCGCGGCACCGGCCGCTTGGACGGAAGCCGATGTCGACGTCTGTCCAGACTCCGGGGTCCGCGGACCAGAGACCGTCTGCTGCGCGGCGTCGTTCTGCGACGGCTGGGACGGCGAAGCATCGAGCTGAGTCAGCTGGGACTCTCCTCCATCGACCGGACCGGATGCGGGCGAAGTCCTCACGGCCTTCGAAGCATCCGCGGCGGACGACCCGGACGGCTTGACCGTGGCACCCGAAATACCCGGAACAGACTGGTCCTCGGAAACGCCGGTCCGTCCGACGAATCCGGAAACGCTCTGAGCGGCATGCGACGCGGTCGAACCCGCCGCCACGGCGTCTTCCGCGCCCGCCGCGTTCCGCGCCGCGCCGACGAAACCACCCTGTCCATGGACGGCACCGGTTCCCTGCCGTCTGGACGCACCGGCGAAACCGCCTTGGGACGAGGGACGGACCGCGGTCTGAACCGGCGCGCCGCCCATGGCTCCCGATTCCCGCGCGACGCCCGATGGCATGCCGCTTGCGGCGGCACCGCCCAACGCCGCGGCGTTCCCCTGCTCGCGCCCGGCAAGCAGTCGCGCGGCCAATAGTTCCAGACGCATACGCGGAGAGGTGGCGCCGCTCATCGAGCCCAGCGCCGTGTTGATTGTGTCGGCCATGACGGTCAGCGGCCCCAGGCCCAGCGCTCCGGCCTGGCGCTTCAGATCGTCGAGTCCCACGCCTTCCGCGTCGTCGGACAGCACCGATTCAGCGCGTTCCCCAGCCAACGTGAGCACCAGCAGATCGCGCACCCGGGCCAGCAGATCCTCGACGAAACGCCGCGGATCGAAACCGCCGACGACGACCTTCTGGATCACGGCATACAACGCCTCGCCGTCACGATCGATCACCGCATCGATGGCCTGGCCGATGAGTTCCTCCGGAGTGAAGCCAAGCAACGCCACCGAGGCGTCGTGTGTGATGACGCCATCGACCGCACCGACCATCAGCTGGTCGAGCACCGACAGGGTGTCGCGCATCGATCCTCCGCCGGCGCGCATCGCGAGCCTCAGCACGCCCGGCTCCGGCTTGATGCCTTCCTTGGCGCACACCTGTTCCAGATATGGTCCCATGATCTCCTGGGGGACCAGCCGGAACGGATAATGGTGGGTGCGCGAGCGGATCGTGCCGATCACCTTGTCCGGCTCGGTGGTCGCGAAGATGAACATCACATGCTCGGGAGGCTCCTCGACGATCTTGAGCAGCGCGTTGAAGCCCTGCTGGGTGACCATATGCGCCTCGTCGAGGATGAAGATCTTGTATCGGTCGCGCGCGGGGGCGAAGCCGGCGCGTTCACGCAGCTCGCGCGCGTCATCGACGCCGTTGTGGCTGGCCGCGTCGATCTCGACCACGTCGATCGAACCGGGGCCGCCGGTGGCCAGGTCCTTGCAGCTTTCGCATTCGCCGCAAGGATGCGAGGTCGGGCCCTTCACGCAATTGATGCAACGCGCCAGGATGCGCGCGGAGCTGGTCTTGCCGCAGCCGCGCGGTCCGGAGAACAGATAGGCGTGCGTGAGCTTGCCCGCGTCCAAGGCACGCATCAGCGGAATGGTGACCTGATCCTGCCCGATGACACCCTCGAAGGTATCGGGACGGTACCGCCTGTACAACGCAAGAGCCATAAGACCTACCCTACCTTCCGCAACGCTGCCGTCGCCGTGCCGTGTTCCTGCCTCACTAACCTAATCCAACCCCGAAACCCGCCGCATGCCGGCGCATCCGGCCCAAGCGGGTCAGCGGATGAACGCGCCGCTCTCGGGATCACGCCCGTCACGACGCACGGCGGCCTCGACGCGCTCCTCGCTCTGACGGGTGTGCCATTGCGCCACGGCGGGCGGCACCAGCACGCGCAGCGAGCGGTCGCACACCTCGACGCGCACCGGCAGACGACCCACATATTCGCCGTCGGCCATCAGTACCGGCGGCTGGTCGCCTTCGTCGGCCCGGCTGATCTCGATGGCGCGCACCCGCTGCCAGCCGAACACACGGCTGGCGAGCAGACGGCCGTTGTATGCGTTGCGTATCGCCCCCGCGCATTCGGCGACGTTCGGCACATGGTCCATCCACACCACATCAAGCAATCCGTCCGCGAAACGCGAATACGGGCATACTTCGATGCCGCCGCCGATATGCCGCGAATTGGCGACGGTCAGCATCGGGGAGACGATGTCGCGCTCCTCGACCCTGCCGTCGGCCAGCGTCGCCTTGACGTGATATCCGTAGCGCTTCATATGGGTCAGCTCCACGAGCACGGCCGCCATATAGCGCACCGATCCGTTCGGCAGATGCGAATGGTTCGCACGGTCGTTGATGCTCGCGTCGATGCCGCACGAGAGCATGCCCGCGTAGTACCGGTCGAAGGGCTGCGCGGTCCGCCTCGTCGTCTCACCGGCCGTCGCTCCGTCTGGCATCTCGCAGGACGTCGCCACGCATGCCGCCTCGCCGCCCTGCGCCCCGTCGTCGGCCCCGATGGCGGGGCCATCGACGCTTCACCCGCCCAGCGAACGCACATGCCCCATATCCACATCGATATGCGAGCCGCGGGTCACGGCTCCGGCGATGCCTTCGACGGCGGTTTCGACGCGGTTGACCGGCAGCTTGAGCCCCCTGGCGAAATCGTTGCCCGAACCGATGGCGACGATGCCCAGCGGTTTGCCGGAGTTGCCCACGGCGTTCGCGCCAAGAGCGATCATGCCGTCGCCGCCGACCACGACGAGGTGGTCGTAGGCATCGGCATGGCCGCGGGCGTTGGCCAGCGAATCGTCGAAGCTAGCACCGGTCAGGTCGATGACGTCGAAGCCGTGGCGTTGGCCGGCATCGGCCAGCAGCGCGAACACCCGCTCATCGATCATGGCGCCTCGCCCTTTGTCGGAGGTGGGATTGCCGATCATCGCCACCGTCGGCCGTTGCTTGCGTTCACTCATACCCACACGATAACCATTGGATACCGGAACGCGCCAGCGCCGCGCCGGCGACCTTAGCGGCATGCGACCGGCCCGGCGCGGGCCGCACGCGACACCTCGGGGGCGAAAGGCACGAGGGTGGCCACGGACACGCGCACGGACACATCCTCGCCGACGACCTCGCAGGAGACGAGGCCCGACCCGTTGGCCGTGGCCACGGAGGCCGCGAGCGCGCAGGGATCCTCCGCGCCGGCCCTCAGCGCCGAGGCGGAGGAGACGGCCGACAGGTCGGCGGATGCACGCGCCTTGGCCTGGCACATCAGCAGGTTGCCGGCACTGGCTCCGGCGGCGAGCATCAGGCCGACCACGGCGATCAGCATGACGCCGAGCAACGTGCCTGAACCGGGGTCGTCGCGGAAGAGGAAGGATGGACGACGCGGGGCGTTCATTGCGTCACCCCGGTGACCTCGCCGCTCACCTTGGCCGGCACGATGCCCAGCGGCCCCGGCAGCACCGGGCACTGGACGACGACGGTGATGGTGGCGCCGGAACGCGTCACGCGTGCGGAGGCACCGTCACCGGCTACGGCGCGCGCCATGGCGACGGGATCGGCGGCATCGCCTGACACGACGAGTTCGCGTGCGGCCGCGGCGGCGGCGTCCTGACAGTCCATGGACACGATCACCGCGCGTGATAATGCCAGAATCAGCGCGGCGATGGCGACGACGGAGGGCAGGACGACGGCGAATTCGGCGGTGACCGCGCCTTCGTCGGCGCGGCGTCGGATATCGGGGAACGGGAAGCGAGCGGGCCGCGGACCGGCGGCCGGCCATGTCGGCGGCCGCCGGGCGCGGCGGGGTGTGCGTTGGCGTCTCATCACCGTCACCCGATGTTCAGGGCCTTCTTGACGATGTTGAGCACCAGGGTGCGCACCGTGTCGGATTTGAGCATGGCGATGAGGATGGCCGCGAAGCCAGTGGCGGCGACGAGAACCATCGCGTATTCGGCGGTGGCGGCGCCCTCCTCGGGTTTGGAGGCGAGCGTGCGCATATTCGCATCCATCACGACGAGGCGTTCGCGGGCCTTCGCCCGCAGTTCGAGCACCCTGTTCCTGGTGGTGACGAGGATGCCGGCCTGGCCGTCGACGCTGATCGGTATGGCGCGGTTCATGGGGGTTCCTTTCCTTGGGTTGGACGTGCCCGACCGGTCGGCCGGGCGTCCCCACTGTGCATGAACACGGCCGGAGACCATATGGTTTTCGGACAATGTGGTCGGAGGCTTCGAGTTATCCACAACCCGGCGTGTCGTCCACAATCGGCAGGTCGGGACGCTGCCGTGGGGAAATGGACATGGGGCCGGCGCCGGAGACGCGACAAACCGCGGCAAAGGATTGCTCCTGCGACGAACGAAAGCGAGGCACGGCACGCGCCCGAAGGAAAGGCGTGCGTCAAAGCGTATTGAGACGCACCTACATCGCGAAAGAGGCGATGGCCGGGATGACGCCGACGAAGAGGAAGGCCGGCAAAAAGCATAGACCGGTCGGCACCAGCAGCCGCACCGACAGCTTCGCCGCGGATTGCTCGATGGCCGAACGCTCGTCCTTGTCCAGCTGTTCGACGGCGGTTTCGAGTCTGATCAGCGGCGAACTGCCATGCCGCCACGAGGGCTCCAACGCCTCGGAGACAACGCGGAACGAGGGGCCGAGTCGACTCTGCCCCTCGCAGAGCACAGCCCAGGCCCCGTGCCAGTCGGCGCCGCGATTGAGCGCCCTCCCGGCATGGGCCAGCCCCCGCCCCAACTCGCCCGAGACGACGGCGCCGACCGATTCCAACGCACGGGGTATCGAGGAACCCTGGCGCACGGCCACGGCGATCATCTCCAATACCAGCGTCAGGGAAGGCTCCTCGTCGTCCAGGCGGATGTCCGAGGGATCCTGGGTCGGCGGACGGCGGGCGGATGGCCAAGTCCATATCAGCACGGAAGCGCAGGAGAACGCGGCGGCGAGAGCGAGCATCGGCATATCTCCCTTTCTCCCTTCCCTCGGAGCGCCTAGCGCGACAGCGCGCGCATAAGGCGCCGCATCCATATCAGGCCGGCCACATAGCAGACGCCTCCGGCGGCCAGGCACATCAGTCCGCGCGGCGAACCGAGGAGGAATGCCACGGGCCGGGCGCCCAGCACTTCGCCGAAACCGACGGTGACGGCGGGCAAAGCGGTGAGCAGACGGACCGTGGCCTGGGGCATGGCATAGGCCTGCCGGCGCAGGTCTTCGATCATGCGCGCGCGGCGCCAGGCGGCGGCCACCGCGTCGAGGCAACGGGCGGCCTCGCAGCCCAGCGTCTCGCTCAGGGCGCACGAGGCGGCGAGCTCGACGGCCACACGGCGCACCTGCGCCTCGTCCTCCCGATCGGTTTTGCGGCGCATCAGCATGTCGCGCAGCCGGCTGGCCGTGACACGCGGGGTGGCGAAGCGGCGGCCGGCCTGTTCCTCGAAGGCCGCGACCAAGGTGCCGCCGCCGCGCACATGGGCGCGGGCCGCGGCGATCACAGCGGCGACGCCGACGTGCGCCGGGCCGGCGTCGCCGCCCTCGTCAAGGCGCAGCAGACGTTCATGCAGCCGGCCGGCGCCGGAGGGCCAGAGCATCACCACGGCGCCGCAGGCGGTCGCGACCAGACAGGCCATCAGACGATAAGACTCCATCACAACCTCCATCCGTCGGCGAAACGCTGCCATTGAGGCGCATGGCGCGGCTCGCCCACACCATCCCACACGGCGAGCGGCTGGCCGACCAACCGACCCGAGACCGAGGCGAGGAGACCGATCTGCGCGAGGCGGCGGCGCCCGTCGCGCCGTTCGAGATGCAGCACGGCGTCAAAGGCGCCGTGGGCGAGCATCGCGGTGGCCTGCGGCTCGAGCCCGGCCAGCAGGCCGAGCGAGATGATGCGCGAGGGCACGCGGGCCACGCCGTCGGCATGCAGTGTGGTCATGCCGCCGCGATGACCGGAGTTGAGCGCGCGCAGCAGGTCGGCGATCTCCTCGCCACGGCATTCGCCGAGGACCACGCGGTCGGGACGCATGCGCAGCGTCGCCTTGACCAGCTCCGGCAGCCCGACGCCGCCCGCGCCCTCGACATTGGCCTCGCGCACGACCAGCGAGACATGGTCGCCACGCCCGAGATCGCCCAACTCGCGCACCTCCTCGACCGTGACGATCCGATCGGCCGGATCGGCACGGGACAGCATGGCCTTGAGCAACGTGGTTTTGCCTGCGCCGGTGCCGCCGGTGACCAGCAGCGTGGCCCGGCGGGCGACAAGCCCGGCGAGCACCGGAAACCAAGCGCCCGGAAACAGGCCGACGCGGCCAAGCGCGTCGAGCCCGGGAATCGTCCGATCGGGAAGACGGATGGATATCGAGGCGCCCTGGGGCACGATCGGCGCGATGACGGCATGCACACGGATGCCGGAGACGGTGGAGGCGTCCGCTATCGGACAGGCGTCATCGAGACGGCGCCCCAGCTGGGAGCATAATTGCACGGCGTAGTCACGCACCACCGCCGGATCGCGCAATGGCATCGCAAGGCGCTGCTCGCGCATGCCATCGCCCCGGTCGGCCCACACACGGCCCTCGCAGGTGACGGCGATGTCGGTGACACGCGCATCGCGCACCAAGGCGTCAAGCGGACCAAAGGTCAGGCCCTGCTTCCCCTGCCGCTGGATGCGCGTCTCCATCGCACGCCCCCTCAGTCGTCGCGCACGCCGAAGAGCCGAGTCTCGACCTCGTCGGCCAGTTGCGCGACCACATGGCGGTTCGCGCGGCCGGGATCGGACACACCCAGGCCGTCGAGGATCCGCCCGCAGAAGGCCCGGCGCATCCTCAGCGGCCCAAGCACCTGCATGCCCAGATAGTCGCCGGCCTCATCCACGCCGACCTTCGACGAGCCATGCGGGGCGCCGCGGGGCTCCAATCCGACGACCAGCGGCCGGGACAGGTCTCCCGGAAGGCTCTCGGCCAAGGCGTCCCGCATCCGGCGCAGCATCGCCAGATGCGCCTTGGCACGGGCCAGGCCAAGCACCGACAACTCGATGGCCACGACCTCGACGCCGACGAGTAGATCGGGCATGGCATCAAGACCGCGGCCGCGTCCCGCGTCGACGACGACCACTTGATTGACCTCGGCGAGCGCCCGCAACGCCGCCTGAGTCTCCCACCAGTCGGGGGCCTGGCTGATCCAAGGGGCATGGGCAAGCACGGCGACGCCCTCCCAATGGGGCAGTTCGTGGTTGAGGGCGTCGCCTTCGATGCGCCCCAACGGCGCATTGATCCGCCCCAGACGCAGCCCGGGTTCGCGCTCGATGCCGAGCAACAGGTCGAGGCCTCCCGAATCGAGGTCAAGGTCGGCCAGCGCGCACTTCAGATCGCGCGCGGCGAATTCATGCGCGAGCAACGCGGCGAGGGCGCTGGCGCCGATGCCTCCGCTGGCGGCGGTGACGACGACCAGATTGGCGCAGGCGATGTCGACGCCGGGCCGTCCGATTTCCTGGGGCAGTGGCTGCGACAACGCCGACGGCGCATAGGCGATGGGAACGGCAGCGGCATGACGGCCGGCGGGGTGTGAAACGGAGCGTTCCCCGGTCGGCGTCGGAGAGGCGGCGGGACAGCCGTCGGACGGCACGGGGACGCAACGGACCGGCGCGGCCGGAGCCGGCGCGCGGCGGGACTGTCCCGACATAGGCCGACGGCCGGCGGGGGTGGGAGGTCCGCCGGCCGTCGCCGTCATGGTGGTGTTTCGTGGTTCCATACCGCGATTAATCCACCGGCCGCGCTCGGACGTCCAGCCAATCAGATCGTTGTGGACGGAGGCCTGAGGTTATCCACAGGCCGGCGTGTCGTCCACAAATAGGCGGACCGAGGCCTTTCTCCGAAAGCGTATTTTCTGAAATGCTTTTCCGATACGACGAATCGTGGCCCGGAATACAGACACGGCGTTCCCATGAGACGACGGCGGGTCGCGCGCTCATCGATACGATAGATTCGCTTTCATATCGCCAATGCCAATCACATAGAGGTAAGGAGAGAAGCATGCGATTCACCAAGGGCAAGGCGGCCATCGCGGCCGCCACCGCCATGCTGCTGGCGCTCGCCGGATGTGGCGCCGACAACTCGGCGACGACCGAGGACAAGGGCACCGTGATCACGGCCTTCGGCCAGGAGCCCCAGATGACCTACGTGCCGGGCAACACCGGCGGCTCGGCCGGCGGCAAGGTCATCGACCTGCTGTTCTCGCAGCTGACCGCCTTCGACGCGAAGGGCAACACCGTCAACGAGGTCGCCAAGTCCATCGAGCCGAACGAGGACGCCTCGCAATACACCGTCACGCTCAAGGACGGCTGGAAGTTCACCGACGGCACCCCGGTGACCGCCGAATCCTTCACCAAGGCGTGGAGCTACACCGCCGACGTGACCAACGCGCAGATCAACGCGAGCTATTTCTCCGACATCGTCGGATACGACAAGCTCCAGCAGAGCGGCGTGGCCTCCGACGCGCAGCTCGAAGGCCTCAAGGTCATCGACGACAAGACCTTCACCGTCGAGCTCAACGCGCCGAACTCGGCCTTCCCGACCAAGGTCGGCTTCTCGGCCTTCGCCCCGCTGCCCGAATCCTTCTATGAGGATCCCGACGCCTTCGGCGAGAAGCCGGTCGGCAACGGCCCCTACAAATTCGTCGAGTGGAAGCACAACGTGGGCGTGACCCTGACGAAGAACGAGGACTACAAGGGCGTCGCCCCGGCCAAGAACGACGGCGTCGAGTTCCGTTTCTACAACGACGCCTCGGCGGCGTATGCCGACGTGCAGGCCGGCAACCTCGACATCATGGAGTCGCTGCCCGCCAGCCGCCTGTCCTCCTTCCAGAAGGACAAGACCGTGCAGGCCTTCAACCAGGCCGGCTCCGGCATCGCGACCTTCGTGATCCCCGACCGCCTCAAGCACTTCAGCGGCGAGGAGGGCCAGCTGAGGCGCCAGGCGCTGTCCATGTCGATCGACCGCCAGCAGATCATCGACAAGATCCTCAACGGCACCGGCGAGCCGGCGACCGACTTCGCCTCCCCCGTCGTGCCCGGCCATTCCAAGGACATCAAGGGCGGCGACGTGCTCGAATACAACCCCGAGAAGGCCAAGGAGCTGTGGGCGAAGGCCGACGCGATCTCCCCGTGGGAGGGACCGTTCCGCATCGCGTACAACGCCGACGGCGGCTCCAACAAGGATGTGTTCGGCGCCGTGCTCAACATGGTCAAGAACACGCTCGGCATCGAGACGGCCGCCAACCCGTTCCCGACCTCCCAGGAGTTCGGCACCACCGTGACCGACCGCAAGATCGAGGACCCGTACCGCCTGAGCTGGCAGCCCGACTACCCGTCGATCGAGGACTACCTCAAGCCGCTGTATGCCTCCTCCGCGGCCGATGGCAAGGGCATGAACGAGGGCGACTACAAGAACCCCGAGTATGACAAGCTGCTCGACCAGGCCGCCGCCAACGGCGACACGGACGAACAGATCAAGCTCTACCAGCAGGCCGAGGAGATCCTCATGCAGGACCTGCCCGCCATCCCGCTGTATTACACCAGCGCGAACGGCGTGGCCGCGCAGGGCGTCAAGAACGTCGCCTTCAACTGGAAGAACATCCCGATCTACCAGAACATCACCAAGTGACGTTCGCTTAGGTCACTGACGAAGGTCCCCGGATTCGGCGCAAGTCGAATCCGGGGACCTTGCGTTTGCCGGGGGACTTTCGGGAATATGGGCGGGAACGAAGGCGCGATATGCCGTAATGCCAGGGGACACAGCCGGTGCGTCGGAGGGGCGCGGGAACGCGGCGCCCAGTATGCTGGGTCGAGAAAACGGACCGACACGACACACGAGGGAGTGCCCATGCGATACCAAGCCGGCGGAACGACCCGGGAATTCGAACTCATCCCCGAACCGCGCCAGATCACGCTCGCCGGGAGCGCGACGATGCTGCCGAACGGCGGACGGATCAGCGAACAGCGGCACGATGGAGACCCGGCCTGTCTGCTGGCCGCGCAGCTGGCGGCCGACATCGAGGCAGCCACCGGCATCGGCTGGGATCGGGCCTGCGGCACCGGCGCGGACGGACTCGAGGAGGACGGCGTCACGCGCACGGCCACGAACGTCGAGCGCGCCTGGCCCGGGTTCATCACCCTGTGCCTTGACGCGGAGATCGGCGACGAGGCGGCATATCGGCTGCATATCGGCGCGGACGGCGTGCGCGTCGCGGGCGGCGGAGCGGAGGGACTGCGTTCCGGCGTGCAGACGCTGCGGCAGATCGTGCGGCAGTGCGCGCCCGCGCTGCCGACGCTCGATATCGATGACAACCCCGCGTATCGTGTGCGCGGATACTATCTCGATGTGACGCGCGGGCGCGTGCCGACGCTCGACTGGCTCGAGCAGTGGGCGGATCTGCTGTGCCTGTACAAATACAACCAGCTGCACCTCTACATCGAGCACCCCTTCGCCTTCGAGGGCATGAGCGAGGTATGGCGCGGTGTCGACGCGCTCAAGCCGGCGGACATCCTCGCCTTCGACGACTATTGCGCGGCGCGCGGCATCGAGCTGGTGCCGAGCGTGTCGACCTTCGGGCACCTCTACATGGCGCTGCGCACGCAATCCTTCCGCGGGCTCGGCGAGTTCCCCGAGGACGCGGAGCGGCACTACAGCCTCGTCGAGCGGATGGCGCACCACACGCTCAACATCACCGATCCGCGCGCCTTCGAGTTCTCGTGCAGGCTGATCGACGACTATCTGCAGCTGTTCCGCTCGAAGCGGTTCAACATCTGCGCCGACGAGACCTTCGACCTGGGGCGCGGGCGCTCGCGCGCCGAGGCCGAGCGGCGCGGCGTGGCCGATATGTACGCCGGCTATGTCTCCGACCTGTGCGCGCATCTGGCCGGGCAGGGACGCGAACCGATGTTCTGGGGCGACATCGCGATCAAGATGCCCGAGATCCTGGGCCGGCTGCCGAAGGACGTCGTGCTGCTCAACTGGCTCTACGCCGCCGACATCACCGAGGACAAGGTGCGGCTCGTGGCCGAATCGGGGGCGAGGCAGTATGTGTGCCCGGCCGTGCAGGGCTGGGACGGGACGCTGCCGCGCTTCGACGACTCGTGGGCGAATATCTCGCGGCTGGCGGCCTTCGGCGTCAGGCACGGGGCCGAGGGATTCCTCGTCACCGACTGGGGCGACTACGGGCATATCAACGATCCGAGGCTGTCGGTGCCGGGGATGGCGTATGGGGCGCAGTGCGCATGGGATCCGACGTGGGCCGGGGAATGGGAGGGCGCCGGGGCCAGTTCCGGGGACGGCTCTGAGGACAACGGCGTGGCCGGCGCCGGCTGTGTGTCTGCGCCCGGGGCCGGAAACGGGGCTTGCGGACGGCTCGACGCGCGGGGCGAGATGAACCGACGCCTGTCCCTGATGCAGTACGGGGACGCCGCGGGTGACTATGCCGAGGCGATGGCGGAGGCGTCGCGCTGCCGCACCTTCGGATGGGAGGACATGGTGCAATACGTCGAGGTCGACGACGGCACCGGACCGACCGAAGGCAATGCCGGCGACGGAGGCGTCGACCGCGAGGTCGCGCATATCTTCGCGCGCTGCTCGGGACTGCCGGAGGGCAACGACTTCGGCGACGAACTGGACGATCCGCGACAGGTACGCCGCGCCATGCTGCGCGGGGTTGCCGGCCGGTTGGCTGAGACTCCACGGGTCAACGCGCGGCTCGACGAGGCTCTGGAGCGGCTGGGCGCGGCGGTGGCACGTTCGACGGCCGACCGCCGCTTCGTCGGGCAGGCCGCACTGACCGCCGCCGAGGGGCAGCGGCTGTTCAACGAAATCGGATGGCGGCTGGGCGCGGCGAGCGGGGTGCTGGCGGATGTCGCGGGCGCGGACGCGACGGCTGCGGCCGAGGGCGCCTGGCGCACGGCCGCCAAGGCCGAGATGTGGTTCGAACGCTACGCCGCCGTCTGGCGCACGGTCAGCCGCGAATCGGAGCTCAGGCGCGTCGCCCACATCGTGTTCACCTGCGCCGACGAGCTGCGGCGGTTGGCGCCGCGCGGGTGAGAGAGAAAGGACGGCAAACCATATGAACAAGCGTTCCTTCCCTCTCGTCCCGACGTTCATACCGGCGCATATCCTCGTGACCGGTGGGGCCGGGTTCATCGGCGCAAATTTCGTGCGTTTTGTGGCCCAGCAGCATCCGGAAACGCATATCACCGTGCTCGATGCCCTCACCTACGCCGGCAATCGCGCAAATCTTGCCGGCGTGCCCGATGAACGCATGACCTTCGTCCATGGTGATATCTGCGACGGTGAACTAGTGGAGCAACTGCTCGCGGAACAAGGCCGTGATATCAACGGCACTCCTCTGCCTCCCATCGATGCCATCGTGCATTTCGCCGCCGAGTCTCACAACGACAACTCGATTCTCGATGCCTCGCCGTTCCTGCGCACGAATGTCACCGGCACCTATGTGCTGTTGGAGGCAGCGCGAAGGCATGACCTGCGGTTCCATCACATCTCGACCGACGAAGTCTACGGCGATCTCGCACTCGATGAGCCGCGCCGATTCACCGAGAGCACCGCCTACAAACCATCGAGCCCATACTCCGCATCGAAGGCGGCCAGTGATCATCTGGTGCGCGCCTGGCACCGCACCTACGGACTCAGGGCGACGATATCCAATTGTTCCAATAATTACGGCCCTTGGCAGCATATCGAGAAATTCATCCCCCGGCAGATCACCAATATCCTCGCCGGAATCCGCCCCAAACTCTACGGCCAAGGGCTCGCCGTGCGCGACTGGATCAGCGTCGAGGACCATTGCGCAGCGGTGTGGGAGATTCTTACCCGAGGCGCGATTGGCGAGACCTATCTGGTTGGAGCGGACGGCGAGCGCTCCAACATCAATGTGTTGCGGATGATACTCGAAACCATGGGGCGCGACCCTGACGACTTCGACCACGTGCAGGACCGGCCAGGCGGCGACAAGCGCTACGCAATCGACGCCTCTAAAATCCGCACGAAGCTGGGATGGCAGCCGCAGGACACTGATTTCAAGGTCAGCCTTATGCGCACCATCGACTGGTATGCCGCGCACCGCGACTGGTGGATGCCGACGAAGGAAAACACCGAGCGCAAATACGCGGCGCAAGGACATTAATCGGAAATCAGGAGGATGTAAAAACAGCGGCCCCGGTCACCATGACTCCATCTATTCGTTCACGCGCATATCGGCGCTGCTTCTGAAAACCACAGCGGAACTTCCAGCCCATGCCGGTAGAATGCCCCTTTGTCATCGTGAACGTGGCATGAACGGATGGTAACGATATATATGAGCGACGCGATCGAACGAAACGCCGGTGAGGAAGTCTGCACGCCGGAACCCCGTCGACGCACATCGTATGACGATTATCTCACCTCCGAGGGATTGAGCCGCAACGCGCCAGACGCCAAGTCGAAAGACAACAGCCACTCCAACATCGCCGACGCCATCGATACCATCGATTCGACCTCGCCCGCGTCATCTTCGGACTCTCCGGCACTTAAGGCCGCTACCGCACAACATGGGCGCGGATTCGTCGACATATGCCGGACCGCCCACCGAATATTCCACACGAAAGTACATCCAGTGCTGTCCCGCCTGTGGGGAGGTTGGACCGGCACTGCACGCATCATCCTTTACGTAGTGATGTTCGCGCTGGTCAATACTTCTGCGGTTATCGCCCTGCAAATGAGCGCATACACCGAGAACAACACACGCAATACCTATGACTTCATCGCCAAGATGTGGGAATCGGGCCAATTCCAGTTCATGCTCAATTTCGTAATCGCCGGCATGATCTATGCGCTACTCATATTCCTGCTCAATCGTTTCTGGATTGCCACGGCACTGTTTTCCATATTCATCGGCGTGGCATCCGTCGCCAACTATTTCAAGACGCTGATGCGCAACGAGCCCATCATCCCAGCCGATCTGACCTTCCTCAAGGGCAACACCGGCGAAATCCTCTCCTTCATACCGGATGGATACGGCTGGCTGGTCAAAGGCGTAATCACCGCGCTCATCATCATCACAGCGATATGTCTTGTTCTGCACATCCTTGACAAGCCCAAGCCTGTGCTGCCGATAAAGCATCTCAAGGCCGTATTCATCCCGTTGCGTATCGTTATCGTCACTTTCCTCATATTCGCCCTGTGTTTCGTGGGCGGAACCCTGGGCGTGCAAGATTCCTGGACACGCACCACCGCTGTCAAGACCTTCGGTGATGCCCCGGCACTGTGGTCGGTGCTCGAGGATGCACAGAAGAACGGCCCATTGGTCAACTTCACGCGTTTGATCTACAGCAAGGCAATGGATAAGCCCGAGGGATACAGCGAGGAGACGATGAAGAACCTCGCCAAGCGGTATCAGCGAGCGGCGGACGATATCAACGCCGAACGAGAGAACAACATGACCGATAGCACAGTGATCATGGTTCTCTCGGAAACCTTCTCCGACCCGAACCGCGTGCCCGGCCTGAACTTCACCGTCGATCCGATGCCGCATATCCGCAGCATCAAACAGAACACCACCTCCGGTCTTATGCTTTCACCCGGATATGGAGGCGGCACCGCGAACATCGAGTTCCAAGCGCTGACCGGCCTGAATCTCGCGAATTTCGATCCGTCGATGGCAGTGCCTTACCAGCAGTTGGTTCCCAAGCTCGCGTGGGCATCGTCATTCAATCAGATCTGGAATGAAGCCGGCGATGAGGACTCGTCCGTGGCAATGCATCCCTATCACAAGAACATGTATCTGCGCGACACGAATTACAAAAAATTCGGATTCTCGCAGTTCCTTACGCTTGATGAGCCCAATGTAATCAAGCACCAAGGCAAGCTTGGCCGTTCCCCCTACGTGAGCGACGAGCAGTCGTATCAGAGCATCCTCGATGCCATTAACGGACAGGAGAATGGCGAGACACAGTTCATTCAGATGGTGACGATGCAGAACCATATGCCGTACACCGACTGGTATCCGAACAACGAATTCTTCGACACGACCATCGACACCTCGGGCTTGCCCGACCCAGAACGCTATCTCATCGACACCTATGCCAAGGGCGTGCAGATCACCGACCAAGCCACAAGGGATTTCCTCGATCAGCTCAATCAGATGGACAAGCCCATCACCGTGATCTTCTATGGCGATCATCTGCCTGGCATCTACCCGACCGCCGACGCGGACGAGAACAACTCGCTCACATTGCATGAAACCGATTGGTTCATTTGGTCGAACGCCGCTTCGGGAGAAGCAAGCAGCACCAAGCTCAATGCAAACGAAACTGCCTACACCTCATCGAACTATTTCATGTCGCTGGCTGCCGAGCATATGAACGCCAAGGTGTCTCCCTATCTGGCAATGCTCACCCGTCTGCGCGGGCAGGTGCCCGCGATGAGCTCGTTGATCGCGCAGGCCGGCGGCATCGGCTTGGGAGAGGCGACCTACCTCAATAAGAATGGCGAACTCATCAATCCGAAGGATATGAGCAAGAAAGCCAAGCGGCTGCTCGCAGATTACAAGCTTGTCCAATACGATATGACGATTGGAAAGGGATACCTCAAGGACCTTGGTTTCACGACCGTGCCTGCATCGGAGTGAGATCTAGCGCGTGGGTTCCCCACCATCCAGTAATAACTCAACTCCGATGCCCCCGAATCCTCCACAGTCATGGGTTATCCATCACTCCTTCATGGGGTAAGCTCGTGAATGATTGACCTGTTTTGAGGAGATTTCATGACGAATGGCGTGGATTTGGTGGTTGTTGGTGCGGGTTTGTTCGGTCTGACGGTGGCCCAGCAGGCGGCCGAGAGGGCCGGGGCGCGGGTCGAGGT
>NZ_JBKETB010000018.1:0-35232 GCF_056355835.1 Bifidobacterium sp. LH_730 | reverse complement strand
ACCGACCCCGCCTTCCGCGAACTGCTCGCGCGCTGGTGCCAGTTCTCCTGCTTCTCGCCCGTGATGCGCAACCACGGCGACCGCTCCGCCCCACAGACCGACGGCACCATGAAACAGACCATCGCCAACAAGGCCGGCGAGCACCGCTCCCCCTCCGGCGCCGACAACGAACCATGGAGCTATGGCGAGGATATCGAGCGCATAATCGTCAAGTTCATCGGCATCCGCGAACTCATGCGCCCCTATATGCGCGAGTTGTTTGACGAAGCCCATCGCACCGGGCATCCCCTGATGCGTGGTCTGTTCTACGAGTTCCCAAGCGATGCAACAGCCGGCGAAGTAGCTGACGAATATATGCTCGGCGCAGACCTGCTCGTCGCGCCGGTAGTTGAGGCCGGAGCATGTTCGCGTCAGGTGTACTTGCCCGGCGACTCCGATGTGACCTGGACCGATTTGCGCGATGGCACGACGCATGCCGGCGGGCAGTGGATCGAGACAGCCGCCGCACTCGACACCATGCCGGTCTTCGCCCGCGACGGCCGCGACCATGGCTTGGCCGGTCGCCTCTAACACACCGAGGCTATCGCTGGCAGACATAAGGCATCCCACTCCCGCGTGTGGCGGGGCGGGATGCCTTATACTAAAAGCCGCGTCGGGCCGTGCTTAAGCCCCGGGCTCCATTTTTTGCCGCCGCGAGCGGCCTTTGCGCCGACAGGCGCTTTCACGGTTCGGCGCGTTTCTTCTTCAGCTAGGCATAGACGCCACGCTCAAAAAGATGAGATTTCAATGCCTTGAAAATAACGGATATACATCAATTCAAGGGTATCGCGGCCGCGCTCACGGCATATCCCCTATATAAAAGTCCGCCCCGGCGCGGAAGGACACCGGGGCGGATGAACGAGCCGGGAAGGAGAAACGGCTCGGGGAGGGCGGAGCTTGGCGAAGGGGAAGGAAGAGATTTTTCGACTTCGCTTCGCTCCGCTCAAAATGACAAGGAGGCGTTAGCTCAGGGGGCGCACGTAGGAGCCGACCTCGGGGCGGACCGGCGCGAGGGTGCCGTCGGGGTTGTGCACCAACGGCGCGAAGACCGTTTCGCGATGGCAGCCGTCGCCGCCCGCCCAGCGACCGGCCGCCGCACCAGCGGGGTTCAGCGCGAAGCGATGGTAGGCGATGATCCACTCGTCGGTGCCGGGGATGTTCACGATGTTGTGATGTCCGGTGGCGAACAGGCCGCGCGAAGGATCGGGCATCACCAGCGGCATCGGTTCGGTCCACGGCCCGACGATCGAAGGCGCCATCGCGTACTTGACGCAATAGGTCTCCTCGCGCGCGTCGTTCTCCGACCACGAGGCGTAGTAGATGCCGTTGCGCTCATGGAACCAGATGGCCTCGCGGAAATCGCCGGGCACCCAGCCGATCGCGCGCGTCTCATCGAAGGAGAGGCAGTCGTCGGCGAAGGGCGCGGCCCAGGCGCGGCCATTGCCCCACAGGAACCAGCGCGTGCCGTCCGTGTCCACGAACGCGCCCGGGTCGATGGTGTGGCAATCGAAGGTGCCGCGCCGCACCAACGGCTCCGGTTCGGGAACGAACGGACCGTAGGGCGTGTCGGCCACGGCGGCGCCGATCTGCGAGCCGGCGACGAACATGAAGACATACCTGCCATCGGCGCGACGCACGATGGACGGAGCCCATGCGCCGTCCTCGCCGTGCCACCACGGCACGTCGCGCAGGTCGAGCGCAGGATGGCGCTCCCACGTCGCCAGATCGTCGGAGACATAGACGCTGAATGCCGTCGTGCCCCACTCATCCACGCCGTCGTCGGTGCAATACAGGAAATACCGATTGTCGAAGATGGCGAGGTTGGGATCGGCGCAGTACCGGCGCAGCGGGTTGGTAGCCAGCTCCGCATTGTTGACGCGATGCGGCAGCGACTCACGGTCGGCGGCGCGCACAGCGGGCGGTTCAAGTGCGATGGTCACGAGAGGGTCCTTTCCGGACAGGCAAATGACGGACGATGACGGATGGCGGGAGTCGGCCGGCGAATCGAAGGATCGGCCGGCCGACGCCTCGGATCAGCCCTTGACCGAGCCGGCGACGAGGCCGGAGACAATCCACTTCTGGCAGAAGATGAAGAAGATGAACACCGGCAGCAGCGCGAGCACGGTGATGGTCATGAAGCTCGGCCAATCGGTCGAGAACTGGCCGACAGCGTTGTAGACCTGCAGCACGATGGTCCTCAGATTCGAGGAGCTGATGAACACATTGGCGTTCATGAAGTCGTTCCACGTGCCCATGGTCTGGAAGACGACCACGGTGGTCAGAATCGGGCGGATCAGCGGCATGACGATGCTCCAGAAGATGCGCAGCGGGCCGGCGCCATCGATGCGCGCCGCCTCGATGAGTTCGAAGGGCAGCGAGCGCATGTATCCCACGATGAGGAAGTAGCAGAACACGCAGCCGCCGAGATAGATGAGCACCAGGCCGGCCAGGGTGTTGACGATGCCAGCCTGCGCCTCCATGCGGTAGAGCGGGATCAGCGTGGACTGGGCGGGCACGACGAAGGCGACCATGAGGATGGTGCCCACGGCGGCCGTGAACTTCGACTTGCGCAGGATCATGCCGTATGCGGCGAGCGCACCGACGATCACCTGAATCAGCACGCCGAAGAAGGTGACGATGACGGTGTTCCAGAGGGAACGAAGAATCGGCACGGTCTCAAAGGCGTTGGCGTAGTTCTCGAAGGTCCATTCCTTCGGCAGGCCAAGCGGATTGGCGCTCATGTCGGGAATGGTCTTGAAGGTGTTGATGATGATGTACCACAGCGGCACCGCGCACACCAGTGCGACGGCGATCATCACCACGGAGGTGGCGATGGACGAGATGCGTTTGCGGGTGGTGAAGTTCATGCCTTCGGCCTTGGAACCGGCCGGGGTTTTGGTTGCGGCGCTCATCACTGGAACCTCCTCGAAATCAGGTTGGAAATGCCCATTTGCAGGAACACCACGATGCCGGTGGCGATGAAGAACAGCACGGCCAGCGCGGAGCCGATGCCATACTGGGACTGGCCGATGCCCTGCTGAATGATGGACTGGGTGACGGTATAGGTCGAGTATCCGGGGCCGCCCTTGGTCATCGTGTAGGGAAGGTCGTAGACCTTCAGACCGCCGGACATAAGCAGGAAGGTGGAGGTGACGATGCCCGGGGTGAGCTGGGGCAGCGTGATGTGCACGAACTGCTGGAGGGGGCCGGCGCCGTCGACGGTGGCCTGCTCGTAGAGGTCGGCGGGAATGGCCTGCAGGAAGGCGAGATACAGGGTGGCATGCCAACCGATCTGGGCCCAGATGGCGATGAAGATCACGCAGAACTTGGCGAGGGAGTTATTCGACAGCCACGGAATCGGATCGATGCCGAACACGCTGAGCACGGAATTGACCACGCCGGTTTTCATCGGGGAGAAGATGTACTTCCACACCATGCCCATGATGGCCAGGGACGGCACCGAGAAGAAGAAGAACACGGAGCGCACGAAATCACGGCCCACGAACTTGCGGTTGAGCACCACGGCCAGCGGAATCGCCAGCGCGGTCACACCGACCATCACCAGCACCGCATAGAGAATCGTGAAGCCCAGGCCTTCGAGCGTGGACGGATCGGAGAACACCTTCCGATAGTTCTCGAATCCCACGAAGTTCATATCCATGCTGTAGCCGTTGAAATCCGTGAACGAGAAGTACGCGGTCTGCACCAGCGGCACAAGGAACAGGATCACGAACAGCGCCAGAATCGGCAGCAGGAACCAGAACGAATTCAGATCCTCGCGCAGCCCCTGCGCGCGCCTGCGCTTGCGGTACAGGTTCTCATCCAACGGCGGCAGCGTCGCCGTCACCCTTGTTGCATTGCTCATTGCCATCCTCCCGAGTTATATGGCCCATGATGAAAGCTTGTGATATCCGGGCATGGCGCGGCGGACGGTGCGTTTGCACGCGACCGTCCGCCGCGTATGTTGCCGGGAATGGTCCGGGGCCGATCACCGACCCGCCCCGGACCGTGGGACGTCAGCCAACGCTCACTGGGCGTTGGCCATCTTCCCATCGACGTTCTTGGCCCACTGGTCGGGCGTGATGGCCCCCTGCACCAGCTGCTGGGTCTCCGCCTGCGTGGCCGTGGAGAGCACGTCGGGGCTCTTGTAGAAGTTGGTCATGAGGAAGTACTTGCCGGTCTTCACATTCTGCTCGTAGACGTCCTTGTACTGCTCGACCACATCGGACTCGAAGCCTTCGACGGTGATGGCGTCGCCGCCTTCGGACTGCTTCTGCAGCGCCCAGTCGGAATGCATGAACTCGAGGAACTTCTCGGCCGCCTTGAGCTTGTCGCCCTCCAGCTTGGAGTAGATGGTCAGAGCCGGGGACGGCGAGCCCTGGGCATACTGCTCGTGGTCGGCGTCGAGGGCCGGCATGAGGTCATAGCCCCAGTTGAGGCCGGAGGCCTCCTGGAAGGTGCCGAAGTCCCACGGACCGGTGCAGATCATGGCGACCTGGCCGTTGACGAACTGGGTCTTCATGTCATCGCCGGAGATGCCGACGATGTCGCGGGTCACGAGATCCTGGTCATAGAGCTTCATCCACTCCTTGACCGCGTCCTTCTCGTTGGCGCCCGGGGTCTGCTTGGATTCGGTGGCCAACGCGGTCACGTCCGTGCCGTCCTTGGCGAAGATGGCGCCCTGGAAGGCATCGGGGATGCGACTCAGGCCATCGGCAACAGTCTCGAGGTAAGGGGTGATGCCCTTGTCCTTGAGCTTCTTGCACAGGTCAAGGAACTCATCCCAGGTGTTCGGCACCTCGTCGGCGCCGACCTGCTTGAGCAGGTCCTTGTTGTAGACGATGCCGGAGGCCCAGGAGCTCAGCGACATGCCGTAGACCTTGCCGTCACGGGAGACGAAGTCCTTGTTGGCCTGGGAGATGTCCTTCATGAACGGCTCGTCGGTGAGATCCTTGACGTAGCCGTTGGTGATGAGGTCATCCTTGTTCTCGGAGGTGATGATGAACACATCCGGCGCCTGGTTGCCGACCAGTCGGGTCTGCAGGGTCTGGATGTACTCCGGGGTGGGCGGCGAGTAGCTGAAGTCGATCTTGATGTCGGGGTTCTCCTCCTCGAACTTATCGACATACGGCTTCATCATCTGCTCGTTGTTCCAGCTCAGGAAGCTGATCGTCGTCTTGCCGGCGTCGGCGCTGCCGCCGCAGGCGGCCAGCGGCACCAACATCGCAACGCCCGCGGCCGCGGCGATCGCGGTCTTCACTGCCTTCGCGAGTTTCATGTTTCTCCTCCTTGCTTCGGGCTGCTGCGCCCTAGGGGTCCTCTTTGGCCCGGCTGCAACGCCGGGTCCCGTTTTTGAATCGATTAGTTGACACGATTCAAAAGCTGGTGAAATCAATTACACACCCCGCCTTGAATCGTGTCAAATCTTCCGCCTAGAATGGAGCTCACTACACGGGGATTACACGGCCCGACCCGCTCGGAAGCCGCATAATTACTAAGTTTTTCAAGGAGTGTACGCCATGGTCACCATGAGTGATGTCGCCAAGGCCGCCGGCGTGTCGCGCGCCACCTCATCCTATGCGCTGCGCGGCGACACACGCATCGCACCGGCCACCGCCGAGCGCGTGATGCAGGCGGCGCGGGATCTGCAGTACACCACGAATCTGTCGGCGCGTTCCCTGCGCTCGGGACGCTCCGGCGTCATCGGCGTGGCGATCTTCGAACTCGACCATCCCTATCCGAGCGAGATGAGCGCCGCCATGAGCCGCGCTGCCGCACGGCACGGACTGGAGACCATCGTGCAGGAGACCTCCAATTCCAAGGACAACGAGATCTCCATCCTGCAGAAGGTGACCAGCCAGCTGTGCGACGGCACCATCTTCAGCCCCGGCAACGTCTCCGACGAGGAGATCCGGGCCTTGTCGGGCGGCAAACCGGTGGTGCTGCTCGACGACCTTTCCCCCGACCCAGTGTTCGATTCGGTGGCCACCCCCTGCGAGGCCGGTGCCGAGGCCGCCATCCGGCACCTCGTCGGCATCGGATGCCAGCGCATCCTGGTGATTGGCACGGCCTACGACGCGCTTTCCGAGGACCGCGCCGCCACGACGGTGTCCGGGCGGCGCCTCATAGGCTGCCTCAATGCCTTCGACGACCTTGGCATCTCGCCCGCGCCCGAACAGTTCATCGACCTGCGCCACTGGCGCACTGACGACGCCCGAGCCACAGCCCACCGCATCGTCGACTCCGGTCTGGAGTTCGACGGCGCGTTCTGCATGACCGACACCATTTCCATCGGCTTCGTCCGGGGACTGGCCGACCGCGGGGTGCGCGTGCCCGACGACGTGGCCGTCATCGGATTCGACGGCATCAACGAATGCGACGCCTATATTCCCTCGCTGTCCACCATCGCCACCGATCTGGAGGACCTATCGACCAAGGCGGTCGGGCTGTTGCTCGACCGCCTCGACAACGCCGAGGAACAGGAGCCCGCGGCGCCACGCACGCTCACCGCGGACTTCCGCCTCATCGCCAGGGAATCGACCCGTCGTTAGCGAGGATCGAGGGCGAACCACAGCACGCCATGCGGCGGGATCGTGCCGCGGAGCACGCGATCGCCGCCCTCACCCTCGATGCGCAGATCCGACGCCCCGCCGGGAACGCCCGCCCACAGATCGCTCACCGTCCAGGCATCCTTGCGCGCGTCAAGCCCCACGAAGCTCTGCAGCTGCACATTGCCCTTGAGTTCATAGGGCTCGTCTCCCGTCCAGAAGAACGCACCGTAATGTCCGTCCTGATGCGCGGACGGCGTGCCGTCGGCCCAATCCGCCGCATCGGCCGCCCAGACGATGAGCTCGCCGCGATAGGAATCCTCTTCCCACCAGCGCTCGAAGATGCGTTCGCGAATCAGCTCCCTGTTATTCGCGGAGCCGGCCGTGATCTCGCGCAGCGCCGGATTGGCCATCAGCGCGATGGTCTCGGGCGTGGAGGTCGGCAGATCGCCGCCCACCATCAGCGGGGACCGGCCCATGCACCACAGCGACAGGATGGTTTTGCACTCATCCGTCGTGAGCTTGCTCTGGCGGTCATCGCCACGCTCGGCCCTCAAGCCGATATGCCCCAGCGGCAGCATGTCGGCGTCGGCCCAATGCCCGGCGGTTTGCATCGGCGCCCAGCGAGCCAGACGGGGGAACTGCTGGTAGATATCCTCCCAGCGGTCCCACAGATCGTCGGAGATGCGCCACAGCTGGGCCACGCCGCGCAGGAAATCGACATGCGTGCTCGCCACCCAGCCGCCGGGCGAGAGCGACAGCACGATATCGCGCCCATGGTTGCGCTCGGCCTTGTCGATCGCGCGATGGTAGGCCTCGATCTCCTCGGGATAGAACGGCGTCTGCATATCGTCGACCTTGAGATAGTCGAGTCCCCAGGCGGCGAACTGATCCACCTGAGCGTCATACCATGCCTGGGCGCCCGGATGGTCGCGCTTGAGACCGAAATTGTCAGGGTTCCACGAGCAGACGTGATCGAGATCGGCCACATCCTTCGCCGTGTAGTCGCTGCCCGGAATCGGGGTGTTCCGCTCGACGGCCAGGCGCGGGATGCCACGCATCACATGCACGCCGAACTTCAGGCCCAGCGCATGGATGCGCTCGGCGATCGAAGTGAAGCCACGCCCGTCCGACGCGCTGGGGAAACGCTTCGGATCGGGCATCTGCCGGCCGTATTCGTCGAGCACGAACGGCGCGTTCTCGTTGTATCCATGGGCGCGCGCCGTGGGATCGAACCACGAGGCGTCCACCACCAGCGTGTCCCATCCGGCCTCCAGCAAATGGGCGGCCATGAACTCGGCGTTGGCCATGAGTTCGTCCTCGGTGATGGTGGTGCCGTACGAGTCCCAGCTGTTCCAGCCCATCGGCGGGCGCCAGGCCTTGGGCAACGGCGTTGCTGCATGCGACATGCTTGCCTCCTTGCGAATTGAATCGTGTCAATCCGTGAGTATACTGTGAGGGCATGAGCGCAACGCCGCAGACAGACAAAATCCCCTTCCCTTGGCCCGGCAACCGGCGCGTCGGCGAAATGACGCGCGAAACCCTCGTCCAACCGACCCGCCCGGGCGAAGACGGCTTGCCTGCGCTCGGGGGACCGGCACGCTGACAACCTCACGACCACCCATATTCCGCACAAGGAGCATCACATGACCACAGCAGCCGACGAACGAGACGGCTATCTCTTCGTCCATTTCACCGGTGACGAACGCTGCGAAACCGACGAGCAGCTGTATTTCGCACTCAGCCACGACGGCACGCACTGGCGCGATCTGCGGCCGGCCGGCAGCCCGGCGCTGACCTGGACCGGCGGCGAGGGCGGCGTGCGCGACCCGTTCATCACGCGGGACCCGGCCGGCGGATTCCATATCATCGCCACCGACCTGAGCATCTTCCACCGCGGCGGCGACTGGGCCACCGCCCACGCCACGCAGGATGGCAGTACCGGGCTCGTCATCTGGGACTCTCCCGACCTCGCACAGTGGAGCGAACCGCGCTTGGTCGACGTGGCCTCGGCGATTCCCGGCGCCGGCATGGCCTGGGCCCCCGAGACTTGTTGGGATCCGGAACGCGCGCAGTGGATCGTATTCTGGGCCACCGCCGCCAACGCGGGGGCGCCCGGCGATCCGCTGGCCGACGAATTGCGCAACGGACTGGGCGGAGAGACGAATATGTATTACGCCACCAGCCCCGATCTCAAGGCTTTCTCCGCACCGGTCAAATGGATCGACCGCATCAACGACGTGATCGACACCACGATGATCCGCCTCGATGACGGCTGGTGGATCCGCGCCTCCAAGGATCTGGAGATCACCATCGAACGCACGCGCAATCCCTACGCCACCGGCTACGAAGTGCGGCGCACCAGCGATCCGCAGGCATGGTCGTATGTGGGCTCGCTGTCCGACATCCTCGGCGACGGACGGTATTCCTGGCATTACCTCGAAGGCCCGGAATTGTTCCGCTATCACGACGCCGACGTGCGCACTGAAAACGGGCGACCGATGCCGTTTGGGCTCATGTGCGATCAGCACGGCGAGGCGAAGGGATATCTGCCGTTCCGCTCGGCCGACCTCTCCTCGCGCGAACCGGAGGACTGGGCCGTCGCCGACGACATCGATTTCGGAGCGCTCAAGAAACGGCACGGCTCGATTCTGCCGATCAGCGCGGCCGAATACGCGGCGGTGGAGACGGCATTCGCGCTATAGAAGCCGGACGACACGCCGGTGGGAGGCCCTTCGGCTTGCCTTCAAGTCGGCTTGAACACTTAACGTGAGCGTTAACAGCAATATCCACCCACATACATAAGCAAAGGAGCCCACATGCAGTATCGCAACGTCGGCAAGGCCGGCATCAAGGTTTCGGAGATCGCCCTCGGCAGCTGGATGACCAAGCTGGAGGACACCGAGGCCGTCGACAACGCGATGGCCATCGCACGCAAGGCCTTCGACGCGGGCGTCAACTTCTTCGACTGCGCCGACGCCTACTCGGGCGGCGACGCCGAGGTGTTCCTCGGCCGCTTCATCAAGGACCTGCCGCGCGAAGACGTCGTCATCTCCTCGAAGGTCTTCTTCCCAACCTCCGACAACGTGAACGGACGCGGCCTATCGCGCAAGCATATCCTCAACAACTGCGAGCGCAGCCTGAAGAACCTCGGCACCGACTACATCGACCTGTATTACTGCCACCGCTTCGACCCTACGACCCCCATGGAGGAGACGCTGCAGGCGCTCAGCGACCTCGTGGACCAGGGCAAGATCCTCTATTACGGCGTGTCCGAGGAGTGGAGCGCGGCCCGTCTCGAGCGCGCCCAGCGCATCATCTCCGAGCGCGGACTGCACCCGCTGACCGTCGTGCAGCCGGAATACAACATGGTCGACCGCTATATCGAGCACGAAATCGTCGACGTGTGCGAGGACTACGGCATCGGCATCACCCCGTTCTCCCCGCTCGCGCAGGGCCTGCTGACCGGCAAATACCGCAAGGGCCAGCCGCTGCCGGCCGGCTCGCGCGCCACCTGGCAGTCGGACCATCAGATCAACGACCTGCTGACCGACGAGAACCTCGACAAGGTCGAGGCGCTGCTGGGCGTGGCCGACGAGCTCGGCATGTCGATGCCGACGCTGGCGCTGGCATGGATCCTGCGCCTGCCGGTCATCAGCTCGGTGATCGTCGGCGCATCCAAGCCCTCCCAGCTCGATTCCAGCCTCGCCGCCGCCGGCGTCGAACTGCCGGCCGATGCGCTCGAGCAGATCGACCGCATCCTCGGCTTCCAGCGCTTCGAGCGCCACATCGGCTGAGCGACGTTCACGACTTCTGTTCTTCGGCGCAGCACCATTTACCGCTACGCCGATGGGGTGGATATGACGCAACCGCCATATCCACCCCATCGGCAATCATCACCCCAAGCCGTCCAGAATGTTCCGCAATCCAACGATGGCATAGAGCGGCAGATCGATAATCGCACCATCATGTCGCGGCTCACGCGCAGACAGACGCACCGGGCGCGTGAACCCGAAGCGTTTGATGGCCGCTTTCAAACTCTTCGCATGGAGATTGTCGCCGGCCTTCGCCTCGATCGGCACCACCACACCATCGCATTGGATAAGGAAATCCAATTCATTCGTTGAGTTCTCGTTCGTCCAATACTTCGGATCCCAGCCCGCGGCGACAAGTTCCTGACATACATATTGCTCGGTAAACGCACCTTTTGCCGTGCGGAACACATCATCCGCTTCGAGGATGATACGCGGATCGATGCCGCTCATCTCACGCAACAGACCGACGTCCGACGCGAAAAGCTTGAAGGCCGCGGGGTCGGCAAACGCACGCAATGGATACTCCGGCGCCGACACACGTGGCACTTTAAGCGCTATCGAACAATCCAGCAGACGCTGTATCGCCAGTTCAAAGTCCTTGCCACGCCCACCCGAACGCACCGCTCCATAAAGGAACTTCTTATTCTCCCTCGCCAACTGCGAAGGCATCGAATCCCATACTTGTGCCAGCCGTAGCGAAAATCCCCGCGGCATATCATCGGCATATTTGGAGAAATCCTCCCTATATCCGCCAATCACCCCCTGCTGTGCACGTCGGACAGCCTCGTAATCAACGCCGGGATAGGTCGATGCAAAGACCGTCACGGCTTCAGGCATGCCGCCCACAACCATGTAATACCGCAGCCATTCCATCAACTGTTCGTGAAACACCGCCATCATCGCCGTGTCCCCGCCTTCAACCAGGGCCGCCATGGGCTCTTGACCGCAGGCATTCAGGAACTCAACAAAATCCATCGGCAGCAAGCGCAGCCGATCCACTTTGCCCACGGGATACGACACCCCCGGATGGATGGTGATGCCCAGCGACGAACCAGTTGCCACCAGCGGATACTCAGGAGCCTCCTCCGAAAAATATTTCAACGACTCCACTGCTTTTGGCGAAGATTGAACCTCATCGAGCACAATCAGCGTGTCATGAGGCGCAATCGGCACGCCTGACGCCAACGACAAACCGGATATCAAACGTTCCGGCCGCGGATTACCTTCGAAAAGGCGGCGCAGCGATGCATCGCCCTCCAACGACACATAGGCCATCGATTGAAAATGGGTGCGCCCGAACTCCTTAACCAACCAACTCTTGCCCACCTGACGCGCACCGTCTAGAATCAACGGCTTACGGCTCGGATCGTCGCGCCAAGCCACCAATCGCTCCATCATCCGCCGCTTCATCGCCCGCTCCTTTAGCTACGTTTTCTAAGGCAAAATACAACTATTGGGCACATTTTATGAGGAAGTTTTGGCTTTTTCAAAACATTTTCTAGGGATTGCCAATGAACCGTAGCCTGTTGCATGCAGGTCAGCGGAAACGGACGACATCGACCGAGCCCCGCGCATTCACGCGGAGTTGAAGAGCTTGCCCGGGAAGCTGGCGCGGTATTGGGTTGGGGTCAGCCCGGTGCGACGCTTGAACACGCGGGCGAAATACTTTGGATCGGCATATCCCACCTGGGAGGCGACGGTGGACACCGGCAGCAGGGTGGATCCCAAAAGATCGCGGGCGCGATCGATGCGGTATTCGGCGATCTGCTCGACCACGCCCATGCCGTAGGCGCGGCGGTATGACGCGGTCAGATAGCTGGGCGAATAATGGAAATGCTCGGCCACGCCGGCAACGGTCAACGGTTCGAAGGCATTGGCCTGGATCCACGAGCGCACGGCCTGCATGGCCGCGATGCCATGGGCGCCGTCCCCCGATCCGCCGCCCCCAGGCTTGCGGAAGGTGTCGGCGGCAATAGCCCCGACATTGTGGGCCGGCTCGGGAACATGCCCCGCGGCCATGGCCCTGACCTGAGCCGAAATCTCAAGCAGGGCCACGGTCGCGGAATAGTCGCAGTAGACATTGGGATTCGGCCCATGCGACACATACAGGTCGAGCAGTTGGTTGAGGAGCACGACCAGACGGTCGGGATCGGCGAGCGCGAACAGCTCCGGCAACACCAGGCACCGTTCGTCCTCGGGAAGCGACGCGCCGTCATCCAATATGCCGCATCCATCGAGGGAGAAATGCAGCCAATAGTATTCCAGATACTCGTCGATGTCACGGGTCCCGACATGCTCGACATGCGGTGGCCATAGGGACACCTGTCCGGCGAGGATATCCCGGGAAACACCGCCGACGGCGACCGGCAGCACGCCGCGACGCACAAAGACGAGTTCGAAATCGTCGATGCTGCGACGCATATGCCGCCATCCGGGCCCCGACACGAAGCGCCCGGTCGCGCCAAAGCGCACCGGCCCGTCGAGCCGGCCCACCGTCATCGTCATGCCGACCAGTCTAGTGCGGACGCTCCATCAGCGCGCATATCCAATTGAACGCGCGATGATGCGTGCGCCCGCAAAGCGCACCGAGGGAAAGCGTGCCCAGGCACGTCGTCCGAGGAACGATGCGGCCGGACGCTCCATCAGCGCGCGTTCAACCAGACGCTCATATCGTTCTCGCCCCTATTCGCCCACGCGAAATAGGGGATCATCGTCACCGTGATGGGCTCGCGGCGCGGCTTCCCCCATGATCCGTACAGCGACGTGCTTTCCGCGGAAGACGGCGTGCGGAAGGCGGGAACCTCCAGGCGAACCATGGGGCGCACAACGTCATCGACCTCGCCGGTGCCACGCTCATCCATGGCGGGCGCGCCCGCATGGAAGTCGAAGGGGAGCACATTGACGCCGGCGCAATCCTCGCCCACGGAAGCCGCGTCGATCTCCAAACCGCGCAGCGAACCGCCATTGTCGCGCCCCTCGGCGGCGAACACCAGCGGCCCACGCACAAAAGCGGCCTTGCCCGCATCAGCGGCGACGCGCGGATCGGCGGCGACCATATGGACGGGCATCGGGTAGTCGAAATCGACGGCGTCTCCATCGCGCCATTCGCCGGTCAGGGTCAGGTAACCGTCGCGCACCGCACGGGTGACGCGGCCGTCCCGCTCGGCCGAGCACATGACGAACTCCGCCGCCCGCTCGCCGCCGGCCCAGGCGGGAAGCCGGAAGGACAGCGAGGCACGCACCGGCCCGTCGACGGACACCGCGGCGCGGGCCTTGCCCGACCAAGGCAGACCGGCATCCATCGCAAGCGTCAGCCGCGCGCCATTCAGCTCGACGTCGGCCTTGCCGCCGATATAAAGATGCGTGAACAGCGTGGCCGTATCCTCCGCCAGCGTGTAGGCATATTGCTGGATCGACGCGACGATGCGGGCGATGTTCGGCGGGCAGCAGGCGCAACCGAACCACTTCTGGCGCACAGTTTTGACGTGGTCCCAGTTGTCGTCGCCGTAATGGACGGCATCGGGGCGCACCTCGAGCGGATTGACGTAGAAGAAGCTCTTGCCATCGAGCGCGATGCCGGCGAGCACGGTGTTGTAGAGCGCCAGCTCCATGACGTCGGCGTATTCGGATTTCGGCTCGATCTCCAGCATGCGACGGGCGAAGAAGGCGAGCGCGATGGCCGCGCAGGTCTCGGAATAGGCCAGGTCATTGGGCAGCTCGTATTCGGCCGCGAAGGATTCGCCATGGCGCGTGCCGCCGATGCCGCCGGTGATGTAGAGCTTGCGATCGACGATATTGCGCCACAGGCGGCGGACCGCATCGGTCAGCCCGCGGTCGCCGGTGAGCCGCGCGACATCGGCGACGCCGGAATAGAGATAGGTGGCGCGCACGGCGTGGCCGACCGCCTCCTTCTGCTCGAGGACGGGCTCGTGGGCCTGATAGTAGGCATAGGGCTTGGGACGGTTCGGATTGGGCACGTAGGGCGTGCCGTCATGGGCGGCTCGCGCCCTGTCCTCGCGCTCGAAATACAGTGGCGCGACGCCACGCTGGCGCACGAAATACTCGGCGAGTTCCGCATACCGCCGCTCCCCCGTGGCTTCGGCAAGGCGCACCAGCGCCATCTCGGCGATCTCATGGCCGGGATATCCGTCGAGCTTGCCGGGCTCGGTGCCGAAACGGCTCGCCGCATAATCGGCGAAGCGGCATGCCGCCTTGAGCAGCTTGTCTTTGCCGGCGCCCTGCCAATAGGCGACGGCGCCCTCGATGAGGTGCCCGAGGCAGTAGAGCTCGTGATGGTCCCTCAGATTGGTGAAGTGGCGGTCCATGCCGCCGAGAATGTAATACGTATCGAGATATCCGTTGTCGAGCTGAGCCGCGCACACGATGTCGATGGCCTGGTCCGCGGTGCGCTCGAGCTCGGCGTCGGGATGATGGGCGAGGCTGTATCCGACCGCCTCGATCCATTTGGAGAAGTCGGTGTCTTGGAACAGAAATCCATAGAATGTGTCGGGATCCGGATGCGCCGGGTCATCGGGAAGCGCGTTGAAACCGCGGTCCGTGTAGGTCGGAGGCACAAACGCGCGGCCCTCGGCGGCATGGCGCTCGTTCAGGCGGGCGGCGGCCTTGAAGTTATGCATGCAGTAGCTCGGGTCCGCCCCCGGCACCTCGTCGTTGAGCGCGCGCCACTGATAGGGGATGACGGCGGTGCGCACAAGCTCCTGTTCGGCGCCCCAGAAGGCATCGGTGACGGTGACATCCTTCAGCGCGAGCGGTGCGCTATGGACGGAAGTGGACATATCGTATGCTCCTATTCGCGTATGCGTCCTTGCCATAAAAGCCGGCTTCACGGATACCATAAGACATCCTGCACAGACCAAATGAGGACAAATCGTTGCTCAGGGCGACACTTGCGCGCACCACGCATCCCACGGCATCTCGCGGCGTGGACGCAAGCACCCGCCGACATGGCCTAGAGTGGTGGGTATGGATATTCATGTGCTGAATCACCCGCTCGTGGAGCACAAACTGACCGTGCTGCGCGACAAGAACACCTCTTCCGCCACCTTCCGTGAGCTCGTCACCGAACTCGTCATGCTCGAGGCCTATGAGGCCACCCGCGGCCTCGAGGTCGTCGACAAACCCATCGAAACCCCGGTCGCCCCGATGATCGGCAAGCACATCGCCGAGCCCCGTCCGATCATCGTGCCCGTGCTGCGCGCGGGACTGGGCATGCTCGACGGCATGACCAAGATGATTCCCAGCGCCGAAGTCGGTTTCCTCGGCATGAAGCGCGACGAGGAGCATCCCACCCAGCAGATCACCTATGCGAACCGTCTGCCCGACGACCTGACCGGCCGCCAGTGCTTCCTCATCGACCCGATGCTGGCCACCGGCGGCACGCTGGTCGCCGCCACGCACTATCTGGCCGAGCGCGGCGCCAAGGACATCACGGCGATCAACATCCTCGCCGCCCCCGAAGGCATCGAGTTCGTCAAGAAGCAGCTCGACCCGTCCATCGACTTCAAACTCGTCGTGTGCGCGGTGGACGAAAAGCTCAACGAGAAGGCCTATATCGTGCCCGGCTTGGGCGACGCGGGCGATCGTCTCTACGGAGTCGTCGACTGACTCCACTTGCCATCCGCTTTCTCTGTCGTCCTGAGCGAGGCGCGTTTCCCTGTCATCCTGAGCGAAGCGCGAAGCGCGCAGTCGAAGGATCTCATCGACGTGGGGATCCTTCGACTCGGCTGTCGCCTCGCTCAGGATGACAATACCGGGGCATCTTGAATCAAGATGACCATATGGGAGCACTATGAACATCGACATCCTGTGCGTGGGCAAGGTCAAGGAGCGCTACCTGCGCGACGCCATTGACGAATACTCGAAGCGCCTTGGCCGATATTGCAAGCTCTCGATCATCGAAGTGGCAGACGAGAAAACGCCTGAGCACGCTTCGGAGGGCGTTGAGCGGCAGATCAAGGCCAAGGAGGGCGAACGCCTCGCCAAGCATATCCGCCCCGGTGCGTTCGTCATCGCGCTGGCCATCGACGGGCAGATGCTCTCCTCCGAGGGGCTTGCCTCGAAGATCTCCCAGCTCGGCTTGGGCGGCACCAGCCATATCCAGCTTGTCATCGGCGGTTCGATCGGCTTGGACGATGCGATCCTCAAGCGCGCCGATTACAAGCTCAGCTTCTCCAAGATGACCTTCCCGCACCAGCTGATGCGCGTGATCCTGCTCGAACAGATCTACCGCGCGTACAAGATCAACGCGGGCGAGCCGTATCACAAGTAGGCCCGCCAGGCGGCAGGCCCGCTCCGCCACGGCACCCCGCCGGACGTGTCTTCAGGCTCCCCACGTACGTTTTTCCGCACGGCAACGAAGACCCTGCGGAAAAACGTACGCGAAGCAACCCCTAGAAATACGGTTTTCCGCATACCATCGTCGGCGTGCGGAAAAACGTATGCCAGCGCAGCAAGGCGCGCGCCTTATCCGTACGTTTATGAGCAGAGTAACGATATGGCTGCTCACAAACGTACGCTGCCGCATTCCACCCGTACGTTTATGAGCAGCCCGACGGTGCATATGCGCAGAAACGTACCCTTAGCCACGCTCAGCGTACGTTTGTGAGCAGGGGCCTCGTCGGGCTGCTCACAAACGTACGCAAGAGAAAGTCACGGCAAGACATCGCAATCAGTTCATACGCCCATGAACGCATGCCAGAGCGCGCCTCGCCATAAGGATGTCCGTTGGCACGGAAACCCACTGGGCTTCCTCTATGGCCAGCTCGCATGGTCACGGCATAAGGCACATGCCCAAGGCCGGCTCGTGCGGCCGGGCTTATGCGATTCCGCAGGAATCACTCCCCGGCCACGAAGGCCTCGAAGATATGGTGGTCGAAGTAGGCGTCGCATTCGGCGAGTTCGTCGGCGCTGCGCACGGTCCACGAGACGGGGACGGCGCCCATCATGCGGGCGATGCGAACCTGCGGGGAGACGCCGCCACGCCAGTCGTAGGCCACGAAATCGGGGCGGCTCATCCAGTCGAAGGCCAGCAGGCCGGCGGCCCACTCCATCACGCCGTCCTTGGCAAGGTCGGCGCCCCAGGACAGCTGCCCGCGGCAGACCTCGGGATGGTGCTCACGATACCAGCGCATCGCATACGGGTTGAAGGATTCGACGACATACTGGCCGTCATACGCGCCCAGCAGTTCCGCGCCCTTTTCCATGAGTTCGGCGTCGCGCTCGTCCCAATGCCCGTTGTCGTCGAATTTGTATTCGACGATCAGCGGCGCGCGCCCGGCGACGACCTTGAGCACGTCGGAGAACAGCGGCACATGCTGGTAGTAGCCGGCGGGAGCGGTGGGCGGGGTGACGACCAACGGCGGTTGCTCGCTGGCGCCAGGCAGGGGCGCGGCGGTTTCGTCGCCGGGATGCCCGCCCGGGAACAGCGGGATGCGGGTGAGCTCGTCATAGGTCAGATCCTCGATGCGGCGCGGATCGCCGGCGACGCGCATGAGGTCGGGGTCATGCACGACGACGACCTGCCCGTCGAGCGTGAGTTGCAGGTCGAGTTCGATGCCATATCCGGCCTCGCAGGCGGCGGCGAAGGAGGCGAGCGAGTTCTCGGGGGCGATGGGACCGGTCACGTCCGGGGTGCCATATCCCGCCTTCATCGCCATGCGGCGGGCGAGTGCGACATATTCCCCGCTGCCGGCCGCATATTGCGGGCTCAGCCCCGAGCCAGCGTCATGCAGGCCGCGGTGGGCATACCATACGTCGGCGATGGCGGGCACATAGTGCTTGCGCTTGTCCCCGAACGAACGCGGCTTGATGGCCCACAGCGCGGCGCCAGCAGCCGCGACGGATGCGATGGCCAGTTTCTTCCCGAATCCCATGGCGATCTCCTTTGCCCGAATGACGGCATCCATATCCGCGTTCCAGCCTAGCCCATCATCAGATCATCATCACCTTATGAATCCAAGGAACGTCGCAAAGAGCGCCCACGACATTCAGACGGGAACCATCTCGCTCACCGCAGCCAAGTGGCGGCGTCGGCGAGAGTAAGCTCCAGACGAGTACGAAAATCATCCACGAAATGAGGCGCGGCAAGCAACCCCAACTTGTCGCGGTTGTCTTCCACAGCCTCGTCAAATGCATCAGGCAGGGCTGCAGCCAACGCGGCGAATCTGTTCACGACCGCCGATCGGTCAAGTTTCATGCGGTCCACGAATCGATGCAGATGCTTGGACCGCAGTTGCAGCAACTTGCGCTGTCCGCCGATGGTCATCGCCAAAGTCGAGGAAACTCCCCGCAGGCCAGAAGCGAGATATGGGAACACCGACGCGAAATCGTACAGCGGCGCCAGCGTGACATGCGAACCGTTCAGCAGCAGAGAATAATTCTTGGCATGGCTATCCGTCGCGCCAAGAAGATAGCTGGCCATGATTCCATCGGCGAAACCACGGACATTGCGTTCGCTCTCCCCGTAGACATCATGCTCACGCAGCATAAGCGCGTACTGTTCAGCCAACGGTCCGCCATATTCCTCGTATTTCTGCTCGGCCCGCACACCCAGAGCCTGTGTGAAGTCGACCTGATGGAAGGCTTGCACCGAGCCATCGGACATGATGCGTCGGTCAAAACGGGTAACGACCACGGCCGGAGTCTCCCCGAACACGCTGAAATCGGTCTGTGCGACATTGAGCCCCATATGTCGCGCGATCGACATGGTGAAATGCTCATCGAAGGCTTGATCCGGCAGATTGGGAACACCTGGCTTGAGAATATGCGTGGTGCGGGCGATGCCAGAGGAGACGAACCATCCGTCCGGCTGCTTGCATAATGCGATCTTGCCTTGCTGGCCCGCCACCGACCAATGCTCATTAGCGCCAGCGGGCTGCCCGCCGACGGGAGCCGCTTCGCGCAGTCGTCTCTCAATCTCCTCATCCGATATGGCAACGAGTTCGTCCGGAACGGGAGACAAAGTGTCCGACAAGGATAACCGCAACGCGCCGGAAGCATCCAGTCCAATGGCCGCAAGCAGGTCAAAGGCCGCGGACGAAGCAGCTCCATGCACACGTCGAGCCTGCTCGCGAGCGGAAACCGATTCAGGAACCAGCGCTTCCAGGAACGCCTCGGGGCGCTGACCGATGATGGCCCCCTGTTCCAATGGCAGCGAAGGAGATAATGGCGTTACCTCCGGCGACGATGCGCCTCCCCTGCCCCAACGATACGTTTCATCATAGGTAAAAGAGATTGTCCCCTGTGCATCACGACGGAAAACCCCGACCAAGGTTTCGCCGAGAAACGCATACAAAGCATCGCCGCGTTCGCCCATTTCACCACTCCTGCCGAACTGGAATGGAATTGGCAGACAGAGCGATGGGGGCACGACTTGGGTCCATCACTTGACGGACATCGAGCGCCAATCCCAGATAGCGCATCATGGCCAGTATGGTCGCGAACCCCGGGTTGGGAACATCACCGTTCTCGAATTGAATCAGCCAGCGGCGCGAAACCCCTAGGTCTTCGGCCATGCGCGCTTGACTGACCCCCTGCTGTTTGCGTTGGTCGCGCACCAATGCGCCGAAACCAGCCACACCCGCGATAATCATGTGCAAAATATATCACATATAAACACTATGTGCAATATATTTCACCAAAAATCAATGAGTTATCCGAAACCACCGGAACAGCCCACCAAGCTTCCCTACGCAAGGGTGACCCACCAGCACATCATCAGACCAACGCGTTAAAGGGGCACACAAAACAAGTGGGCCACCAGCGGCGAAGGCTGGCGGCCCATTCAGGAGAGGAAACCAGTGCGGCGGGTTGGGAACTGCCCCGACCGCACTCGGCTATGCGACTCAGGCTTCGGCGGCCAGGGCGGCGGCGTGGCGGTCGGCGAGCTCGGCCTTGATCCGGGGCTCCATCTTCTCGAACCTGCGGTAGAGGCACATGATCGCGGCGACGACCGCGTAGACGATGACGGGCAGCCAGATGAAGCAGAAGCCGATCGCGCCCAGGGCCTGCGGGGTCTGCTCCGCGTTGGCCACGTAGCCGTTCGCGTTCATGATCTTCAAGGGCAGGAACGCGCCGAACCCGGAGCCGACCTGGATGCAGAACGCGGAGCCCACGGCCGTCAGGAAGCCGGCGGCGTGGATGCCGAAGATCTGCACGCCGTTGAACAGCGAGGTCAAGTTCTTGTTGCCGAGGTTGTACTTCGCGCAGTAGACGGCGATACCGTTGCGCGTGGACTGCGCGATCCAGTAGATCACGAACGCGCTCACCAGGATGATCCACGGCCAGTTGCCCTTCGTCGCAAAGAGGCGGTGAACAACATCGTGGTATCCGCACCACTCAAACTACCCGACCGAGACCATCATTTGACTGATGCCGCCCACACCGGACAAGCGAAAGTCCATATTCCATTAAAATTCGACGGACTGCCCGAAATCATCGAAGCAGCCCGTCGAAATCCCCTGCGAAAGGCCGTTTTATCAGCCCTTCACAGCACCGGCCATGAAGCCCTTGACGTAGTACTTCTGGAGGACCAGGAAGAGGATGGCGCAGGGAATCATGAGCACGACGACGCCGGCCTCGGTGGCACCGTAGTCGATGACGCCCATGGTCTGCTGGCGCATGTTCACCAGCGCCAGCGGCAGGGTGGCCTTGCCCGAGGAGGACAGATACAGCGGGATCATGAAGTTGTTCCATGCCTCGAGGAAGGCCAGCAGGCCAACGGTGACCATCGAGGGCTTGACGACCGGCACGAGGATCTTGAGCAGTGCCTGGAAGGAGTTGCAGCCATCGACCATCGCAGCCTCCTCCATGTCCTTGGGGATGGCGTCGAAGGCGTTGCGCATGATGAACGTCGACATCGGCAGCTGGAACAGCGTGATCACCAAGCCCACGCCCACCAGCGTGTCGTTCAGGCCGATGTTCTTGTACCACACCATCAGCGGGATGAGCAGCGAGGCATACGGCACCATCAGAATCGACAGGGTGACCGTGAAGCCAAGGTTGCGGCCGCGGTACTCAAAACGGGAGAAGGAGAAGCCGGCCAGCGTGCACACCACCACGGAGAACACCACGGACACGGCCGATACGATCAGCGAGTTGAGCAGGTAGGTGGGCAGGCCTTCCTGATATCCGAATAGGGTCAGGTAGTTGCCCACGCCCCAACCATCGGACTGGGCGGAGCCGGGTTGCGGGCTGAACGAGCTGATGATGACCCAGATCAGCGGGGCGAGGAACACCAGCGCGAGCAGCGCCTCGAGAATGCGCGCGATGACACGCTTCCACAATGGGGTAGTCATTTTCGAACCTACGCCTTTCTCACTTGGTGTTGTCGCGCATGCCGCGCATCTGGATGGAGTTGATGATTACGAGGGCGATCAGCACGACCAGCGACAGGGCGGCCGCCATGCCCAGGTCCTTCTTCGAGTCGAAGGCGAAGTTGTAGATGAGCTGCACCACGGTCATCGTGGAGTTGTTCGGGCCTCCCTTGGTCAGGATGAAGAACTGGTCGAAGGCCAGGATGGAGCCGGTGACGCAATACACCAGGCACATCACGATGGTCGGCTTCATCAGCGGCAACGTGACCGAGCGGAAGATGCGCCATGTGCCGGCGCCGTCCATGCGGGCGGCCTCATACAAATCACCGGGAATGGCCTGCAGGCCGATCATCATGAGCAGCATGTAATAGCCCGAGAAACGCCAGACGATCACAATCACCGTGGCCCACAACGCGGACTGGCCGGTGGCCAGCACCGAACCGCCCTCATCCATCAGCCCGAAGAAGCTCAGGATCTTGGTGACCGGTCCGACCTGCGGCGAATACAGCGCGTAGAACAGCAATGAGGCGGAGGCCAAGCCCGTGGCGGTCGGCATCAGGAAGCAGGTGCGCAGCACATTGCTCCACTTCGAGCTCTCCTGCACCAGCAACGCCAGTCCCAGGCCCAACGCAAGTAGAATCACCGTGGCGATCACCGTGTATTCGAGCGTGAACCACACCGACTGGACGAACAGCGGGTTCTCGAACACCTTGATGAAGTTGTCCGGGAAGTTCACGCCGCGGTTGCCGCCCATCAGACTCCACCGCGAGAACGACATGATGACCAGCAGCACGATCGGCACCACGAACAGCAGCAGGATCATGAGCCAATCCGGAGCCGCATACAGCCAACCGCGCCGCGCCTCCGCCGCCTTCGCCTTCGAGCGATGCGTCGGCACCGACGCAGCGCCCTTGCTCACGCTAGACATGCTTCTTCTCCTTTTGGGGATAGGGAAATGGATTTCAGAGGATGACGATACAGAGTTCCGGATGATATGCAATCCGTCATCAAGGCCCACCGGCGAATTATTGCAAGTGAGGCCCCTATGACGGACCACAGATGTGGTCCGAGAAGGAGGAAGGAGGATGAGGAAGGAGGATGAGGAAGGAGAGGATGAGCGGCGGATCGGTCCGCTCGGTCCGGCGGGTCACTGGGAATGGTCCGGACCCGCCGGAACTGCGATCATCTGATCAAACCCGCTACTGGGCGAGCACGTCGGTGATGGCTTGGTTGTCGGCCTTGAGGTCGCCGTCGCCCCACACGCCGTTCTGGATGAGCAGCTGCCACGGGGAGCCGGCGGCGTTGAAGGCCTCGTTGAAGGCCGCGGACTTCGGGGTCTGCCCGTTGCCGTCGATGATCGTGGAGTTGATCGTCTGGATGCGCGGATCGGCGTCGTCGTAGGCGGTCTTCAGGGTCTCGATGTTGGAGGCGGTGTAGCCGTTGTCGGCGAAGACTTCCTTCTGGGTGTCGGACTGCATCAGCCAGTGCAGGAAGTTCCAAGCCTGGGCCACGTTCTTGGAGTCCTTGGAGATACCCATGGCGTCGCCGCCGAGGAACGTGGAGGTCTTGCCTTCCTTGGTGCCCGGGATCGGGGTCACGCCGACCTCGAAGCCGCCGGACTTCTCAGCATCGAAGATGTCGTTGAGGGAGGTGTTCGGATAGGGCATGACGCCGATCTTGCCGTTGGCGAACGGCGCGGTCCAGGTCGCACCGGTCTCTTCCTTGGAGCCCGCGCCAAGACCGTTCTTCGTGTTGGCCAGCTCATGATAGGAATCGATGATGGCCTTCATGGAATCGTTGTCAAGCGTGGCTTCGGTGCCATCCTCGTTCATGACGGACTCACCATCGGCCCACACGGACGGGAAGAGGTCGAACACCAGCGCGCCGCCGGACTGGCCGGCGAGGTAGGAGCCTGCGACACCATCCTTGTTGAGACCGGCGACGGCCTTGGCCTGCTCGGTGAATTCATCGATGGTCTTCGGGCCCTGCTCCGGATCGAGCCCGGCTTCCTTGTAGAGGTTCTTGTTCCACACCATCACGGAGACATCGGTGATGAACGGCAACGTGTACTTCGCACCGTCCACGGTGCCGGCCTCGATGTGGCCCTGCTGCAGCTCGTCCTTGTTCTGCAGACCGTCGATCTGTTCGGTGATGTCAGCAAAGATACCCTCGGAAGCCCAGTAGGGAATACGCACCACGTCGCCGGCAAGGATGTCGGGCAGGGAATCGGTCTGCGAGGCGCCGCCGACCTTGCCCTCCATATCGTCGTTCGGGATGATCTCCAGCTTGACCTGGTTCTTATGGCTCTTGTTGTAGGCCTCGACGACGCCCTTGGCCTGGCGCTCCAGCGGGGAGCGGGTCCACAGGGTGATCTCGGTGCCGTCGTCCGTGCCCTCGGCCGGGATATTCGACGTGTCTGCGGCACCGTTGCCGCCGCCACCGCATGCGGCCAGCGGGACGAGGAGCGCCGCTGCGGCGATGCCGGCGAATGCACGGGTGAACTTGCGGAATGACACCATTGTTCGCTTCTTTCTCTTGGTTGTCCGCTCATCTGTGAGAGGCGGAGGCGGACCATCCGCCCCTTCACTTCCGTTGGTTGCGCATCTTCCACTGCGATAGCTGCGGCACCTTTACGAAAGCTGGTAATTATTACGATAGGTATTTCGCGCACGCCTCGTTGGCGAGGGCCGTGGTTGCGAAAAATTTCGCATTCCATGTCGGCCGCTCTGGCGATGCCATGCCAACGACAACGCGCCCCCAGTGCCGAAACACTGGGGGCGCGACAATGCCAACCCTGCTATCGCAGGGCCAACAAATAATCAGAAGTCGGAGTCGAACCAAACCTGCATCTGGCCGATCTCGCGGTTGGCCCACGCGTAATACGGGACCATCTTCATCGTGACGGGCAGGTCGGCCGTCACGTCGGCGGCATCCGCATACAGCGGGGCATCGGCATTGTCCTCGGCGCGCTTGAAGGCGGGGACGGTGACGACCTCGACGCCGTTCAGTTCGTCGGCATGATATTCGGTCGTGACCCGCCCTGCGTCCATATGACGGATCCTGTAATTCCATAGTGGGCGGGGATTGTCGGATTCCTCGGCGCAGTAAACGACCGGACCACGCATGACGGCAATCTTGCCGGCGTCATGGCGCACGGCGGACTTGGCGCGCACGAACTTGACGGACATGTCGAGCGCAAGCTCCACGACGGTCTCGCCCTCGGCCGCTTCGATGGTCACGAAACCATCGCTCATAGCGGCGGAGGAAGTGACATCCACGCCGTTGACCTTGAGCGCGTACCGCTTGGCGGACCAGCCGGGGATGCGCACCATGAACCTCACGGACTCGGCGCCGGCGGGCACCTTCACGATGAACTTCACATCACCGTTCCACGGAAAGTTCGATTCCTGGCTCACGGTCACGCCATCGAAGAACGTCGCATCGTTGGCGATGAACTGGTGGGCGGCGATCACGCGCTCGTCCTCGCGCACCGTGTAGAGGTAACGGTCCACGGAGGCGATGAAGCGGGCGATGTTGGCCGGACAGCAGGCGCAGCCGAACCATTCGGCGCGGTGCATAAGCACATGCGCGCGGTCGGGGTTGTGCTCGGAGGCCTCGGGATCGGCCTCCAGCGCGTTGACATAGTAGAAATGCTTGCCGTCGAGCGCGATGCCGGCGATGTCGCCGTTGAAGATCTCCTTCTCGAGCACGTCGGCGTATTCGCCCTTGATCTCGATCTCGAGCATCTGGCGGGCGAAGAAGCTCATACCCACGGAGGCACAGGATTCGCCGTACATCGTGTCGTTCGGCAGATCGTAGTCATAGGTGAAGGCCTCGCCGACATGGGTGGAGCCAATGCCACCGGTGACGTACATGCGGCGGCGCACGATATCCTTCCACAGGCGCTCGGCGGTGCCGCGCAGTTCCTGGTCACCGGTCAGGCGGGCGGCGTGGGCAACGCCGGTCAACATATAGGCGACGCGCACAGCGTGACCTTCGGCGGTCTGCTGCCTGCGGATCGTGCGGGCGGTCTGCGTGTATTCGTGGCTCCAGGCAAGCATCTGCGGGAAAATCGGCGCGACGCCTGCCTCATGGGCTGCTTTGTTCTGCTTGTCATAAAAATTCGGGTCCTTGCCACGCACGTCGATGAAGAACTTGGCGAGGTTGAGATAACGCTCCTCATGGGTCGCCTCATAGAGGCGGCACAGCGCCAGCTCGATCTCCGGGTGTCCGTCGGCACCGGGAATCTTGCCGTCGGTTTCACCAAAATTGGCGTCAAGACAGTCGGCCATCTTCCTGGCGACTTCGAGGGCACGCTCGCTGCCAGTGACTTCCCAGTAGGCGACGCCAGCCTCAATATAGTGCCCCATCACATACATCTCATGGCTCTGCTGAAGCTGGGAGAAACGCGGACGTTTCGCATAGGAGCCGGACTTGATCTGAAACGGAGTGTCGAGGTATCCATCCTCGTCCTGAGCACGGGCGATGAGGTCCACGACCTTGTCGCACAGGGCCCTGAGCTCGGGATCGTTGTCGTAGGCCAGCGCATAGGCGGCTTCCTCAAGCCATTTGTAGACATCGGAATCCTGGAAAACCATGCCGTTGAAATCGGCCTGCTCGTCTCCGGCGACGACCTTGAGGTTGCGCACGGCATGGCTCCACTCATGGGAAAGCGCCTCGACCTCGACTCCCGAGGGGTCCTCGGGGATATCGATGCGCTGTTCGTCGTTGATGACGGCCCATTGATAGGGGATGACTTCCTTCACGACATTTTCGCGATATTGCCTCCAGAACGGCGAGGTGACCGTGACCTGTGCCATATGCTGCCTTTCGTATTGGTGCTCTGCGATGAGCGCCGGACCGCCTCATCCGGTTGCCGGTCCCGTTCAGCGCCTTCATCAGCATGATACGAAGTCACGCGGCATATCGGAGCACTGTTTTGTTGTTGCGAAAAATTTCGCATACTATGGGACCCATGCCTTCCCATCCCAGACTCACCGACGTCGCCCGCGCAGCCCATGTCTCCATATCAACCGCCTCGAAAGCGCTCAATGACACCGATCGCGTCTCTGCAGAAACGCAGCGTGCAGTGCGGGCCGCAGCTGATCGTCTCGGATACCGCACACCCCGAGAAGGTGCCACACGCCGTTCCCACTCGGGACTCGTCGGACTCATCACCTCGGATTACAACGGACGCTTCGCACTACCACTGCTGATGGGCGCAGAGAAGACGCTCGGCGCCTCACACCATGCGGCGCTGCTTATGAATTCACACGGCAAGCCCACCCTAGAGCGCAGCCACATCGATCAACTCGCCGCGAGAGGTGTCGACGGACTGATCGTCGTGGGCGACATGACGAACCCACGCCCTCCGCTCCCCTCCTCCTCAACCATGGGACTGCCAGTCGTCTATGCCTACGACCCCTCCACCGACCCAGCCGATTGCAATGTGATCTGCGATAATCTCGGCGCCGGCAGACAGGCCATTGAGTATCTGATTGGTATTGGACGCAAGCATATCGCCGTGGTCGGCGGCGCCGACACCTTTCAGGCCTCCCGCGATCGTTCCAGCGGCGCGTTGGAATCCTTTCGGCTGTATGGCCTTGCCCCGGCCGAGCTGTGGTCCGATCGATGGAGCGAGGAATGGGGCGAACAGGCAGCGACATTGCTGGCCAGACGCCACCCGGAGTTGGATGCCGTGTATTGTCTGAGCGATGAAATCGCCCGAGGCATGGCACGCGGGCTGGCTGCGGCGGGACGCAACGTGCCACGGGATGTGGCCGTGGTCGGACACGATAATTGGGACGTGTTCGCCACGAATGTGCACCCTACCCTGACGACTTTTGATAACAACATTCCCCTGCTCGGCAAAACAGCCGCGCAGCTGCTGCTCGACGCCATCCATGGCCGCGAGCATCATGGCACCACCATGATCGAATGCCCGATGGTGATCCGCGAATCCAGCGACCCCACCCGCCGCACCCCGGTCCGCGGCACCGGGTGGCTCACCGGCCTCGAGGACCGCTGAAAGAAGCGCACCCCGTTCTCGATGGCGGCACCAAGTTTCACCCGCGACGAAATATGTCACAAATCTTAGACAAATACAATATGTAATAATATTATTACATCTACTAAAAGTGATGGTTCCATTACTTTCGGGAGGGACACCATGCCGCAGCTCACCTCACGCATATCCAGCATTCCCCAATTAACTGTTGCCGTGCAAGACGCGCGTAACACACGAGGCTGGACGCAAGAGGAACTGGCCCAACTGACCGGCGTCTCCCGCGCGTGGATCAACCGATTCGAACGGGGACGGATCCCCGATCCCGGCTTTGCCAAGCTTCTGACCATCTGCTCCGCGCTCGACATCGAGATAGTGGCAAGCTACCAGCCCGGGACCCGCTCCCTTCCCCATGGCAACAGCCCCAGGCAGGGACGCAAGGGCAACTCCGCGCAGCCCTCGGCGGATAGTTCCGCGCATATCCAACCCCGGACGGTGCTTGACGCCGCCTCGCTGATCGAAGCCATCACCCAGCAAGCCCTAAAAGAAAGACAAAAGCCATGAAACCCAAGGAACTCATCGTATTCCTCGAAGGACAGCGCATCGGCACGCTGACCGAGGACGGCACTGGAAAACATGCCTTCACCTATGACATGGATTCCCCTATCACGACGCCGCTGTCGCTGTCCATGCCGCGCCGAATTGCTCCTTGGACGGGGAAACCTGTCGAATCATTCATCGACGGCGTGCTGCCGGATGATCGAGCCATGCGCCAACGCATCGGGCGTCTGCATGATGTCAACGCCAACAATCCTTTTGCCCTGCTCACGGTCATCGGTCTTGATTGTGCAGGCGGCGCGCAGTTCGTTTTGCCCGAACAAGCACCGATGCTCCAAGAAAGCGCTTCATTGCGCCCTGTCTCGGAGACGGATATCAAAGAACGACTATTGGCCATATCTGATGACCGTCAGACAACTTGGCAGGGAGTCGACGAACACTGGTCCCTCAACGGCGCTCAAGACAAAATCGCTTTGCGATTCCAAAATGGACATTGGTACGAGGCACTGGGATCGGCTGCCACCACGCATATTCTCAAACCTGGCATCCTCAAATTGCGAGAGCAAGCCTTCAACGAATATGTATGTCTGAAGGCCATCGAAACGTTGAACATGCCGGTGTCGACCACTGAATTCCGTCTTTTCGACGACCTACCAGCGATTGTCAGCACACGCTGGGATAGGCAGTGCGTGACCCAGGACGGACACACCTCGGTTATCCGCATCCATCAGGAAGACATGTGCCAGGCAACCGGACATGCCACAGACGAAAAATACCAAAGCTACGGTGGCCCCGGAGCAGTTGAGATCGTCAAATGCTTGCAAACGAACCATCTGGATGCGACCAGCATCGCGCGATTCCATATCGCTTTGATCCTGAACTTCCTCATGGCAGGAACCGATGCGCATGCCAAGAACTATGCGATTCTGGAACCAGCCGGAGGGCAGCCGAAGCTCGCTCCGCTCTATGACATCGCTTCGATGTTCGCCTACGACACATTGTGCAAGCAGCGCAAGCTCGCCATGAGCATCGGCGGAGAATACAACTGGGAGCGCATCGAACTGCGACATTGGCAACGGTTCGCAGCCGCAACGGATCCAGCCTACGCAGAGATTTTGGAGGTGTTCTTAGCACGGTATGCGACGTTGCTGCCGGATGCCTTTGCCTCGGCTTCGGACGACGCGCTGCGTTTGTCTGCCGATATGCTGCACACTGATGAAGAGACACAAGAGAACCGTCAGAAGCTGGTTGCGCGCATTCAGGATGGTGTTGCGTCCCAGTGCGCGCGTGTGTTGAGTTGGTTTGTTTGATACTTGCGCCGATATGCGAAGTCCCCAGCGGACAGTGTCCGTTGGGGACTTTAAAGCTTTGGATATGCGAAAAGCCTCAGAAGGTTGTCCTTCTGAGGCTTTTCTTACGTGTGTAGCGGCGGCGTGCTACTCTCCCACACTCTTCCGGGTGCAGTACCATCGCCGTGCCAGGTCTTAGCTTCCGGGTTCGGAATGGAGCCGGGCGTCTCCCCTGGGCCATGGCCGCCGCAAATCTTCGATTGTTCGGTCGGAAAAGGTCTCCCTTATATCCGCCGGCATTCGTGGCGGTTCGGGGACCGGATGGCGGACGCTTCGCGCATGTTTCTGACGTTTTGTGACCCTTCCCGTGCTCCTTGTCGTCGGGAGCCTTGCCGGTGGGTCCTGTGGTGTCCCAACCAGGATGGGTTGGGATTGTGGTTGCCGTTCCCCCGTTAGTACCGGTCGGCTCCACCCCTCGCGGGGCTTCCACGTCCGGCCTATCGACCACGTGTTCTACATGGGGGGTTCAGCGGCCCGAGGCCGCATGGAATGCTTATCTTGGAGCAGGCTTCCCGCTTAGATGCTTTCAGCGGTTATCCCTTCCGAACGTAGCCAACCGGCCGCGCCACTGGCGTGACGACCGGCATACCAGAGGTTCGTCCACCCAGGTCCTCTCGTACTATGGGCAGGCCTCCTCAACATTCCGACGAGCGCAGAGGATAGAGACCAAACTGTCTCACGACGTTCTGAACCCAGCTCGCGTGCCGCTTTAATCGGCGAACAGCCGAACCCTTGGGACCTGCTCCAGCCCCAGGATGCGACGAGCCGACATCGAGGTGCCAAACCATCCCGTCGATATGGACTCTTGGGAATGATCAGCCTGTTATCCCCGGGGTACCTTTTATCCGTTGAGCGATGCCGCGTCCGTACACCGGCACCGGATCACTAGTCCCGACTTTCGTCCCTGCTCGAGCCGTCGCTCTCGCAGTCAAGCTCCCTTGTGCACTTACACTCGCCACCCGATTGCCAACCGGGCTGAGGGAACCTTTGGGCGCCTCCGTTACTCTTTGGGAGGCAACCGCCCCAGTTAAACTACCCGCCAGGCACTGTCCGTGAGCAGGATGACTGCTCGACGTTAGACAGCCAATGCGAACAGAGCGGTATTTCACCTTTCGGCTCCACACGAACTGGCGTCCGCGCTTCGAAGCCTGCCGCCTATGCTACACAATCCGCACCGGATGCCAATACCAAGGTATAGTAAAGGTCCCGGGGTCTTTTCGTCCTTCTGCGCTTAACGAGCATCTTTACTCGTACTGCAATTTCGCCGAGCTCCTGGTCGAGACAGTGGGGAAGTCGTTACGCCATTCGTGCAGGTCGGAACTTACCCGACAAGGAATTTCGCTACCTTAGGATGGTTATAGTTACCACCGCCGTTTACCGGGGCTTGAATTCACCGCTTCGCCAAAAAGGCTGACGGATCCTCTTAACCTTCCGGCACCGGGCAGGCGTCAGAGCGTATACAGCGGCTTGCGCCTTCGCACGCTCCTGTGTTTTTGGTAAACAGTCGCTACCCCCTGGTCTGTGCCACCCCCACCAGCTCCGGGCGCGAGGCCCTTCACCAGCGGGGGTCACCCTTATGCCGAAGGCACGGGTGCAATTTGCCGAGTTCCTTGACCAGGATTCGCTCGATCGCTTTGGCATTCTCTGCCTGACCACCAGTGTCGGTTTGGGGTACGGGCGGCTTGGCGCCTCACGCCGAAGCTTTTCTCGACGGCCAGGACCACCGGATTCGCGCCCAACGGCGCCCATCATCGCACCTCGCCCTATGTGTCCCCCGGATTTGCCTGGGGGACGGGTTGCGTGCTTGACCACGGAAAACCACCTCCGCGGCCGGCTCCCTGCCCGTGTCACTCCTGCGCTGACCTACTACAAAGGTCGGTCCCAACCCAGGACGGCATCCCCCTCCCGAAGGAGAGGTAAGCCGGCAAGGGGAGGTTAGTACCCTCTGCCTCGGTTTTGTCGGTTCCAAGCCGGTACGGGAATATCGACCCGTTCGTCCATTCGACTACGCCTGTCGGCCTCGCCTTAGGACCCGACTCACCCGGGGACGACGAGCGTGGCCCCGGAACCCTTGGTCATCCAGCGGACGGGATCCTCCCCCGTCTCTCGCTACTCATGTCTGCATTCTCACTCCCACGCAGTCCACGGCCGGTTCACACCGCCGCTTCGCCCCGCGCGGGACGCTCTCCTACCCAGTGACATAAAGTCACTGCCGCGTCTTCGGTGGCGTGCTTGAGCCCCGCTACATTGTCGGCGCGGAACCACTAGACCAGTGAGCTGTTACGCACTCTTTCAAGGATGGCTGCTTCTGAGCCAACCTCCTGGCTGTCTATGCGACTCCACATCCTTTCCCACTTAGCACGCGCTTCGGGACCTTAGACGACGATCTGGGCTGTTTCCCTTTTCACAACGAAGCTTATCCCCCGCTGAGTCACTGCCGCGATACACTTGACAGGTATTCGGAGTTTGGTTGCTATTGGTACCCGATGTGGGCCCGCGAGCATCCAGTAGCTCTACCCCCTGCAAGCAATGACGCGACGCTGCACCTAAATGCATTTCGGAGAGAACCAGCTATCACGGAATTTGATTGGCCTTTCACCCCTAACCCCAAGTCATCCCCTCAGTTTTCAACCTAAGTGGGTTCGGTCCTCCACGCGGTCTTACCCGCGCTTCAACCTGCTCAGGGCTAGATCATCCCGCTTCGGGTCCAGGGCACGCGACTCAAACGCCTTTTGAGACTCGCCTTCGCTACGCATCCGCCACACGGCTTATGCTCGCCACGCACCACTGACTCGCAGACTCATTTTTCGATAGGCACGCCGTCACCCCTAAAGGCTCCGACGGTTCGTAGGCGCACGGTTTCAGGGACTGTTTCACTCCCCTCCCGGGGTGCTTTTCACCTTTCCCTCACGGTACTAGTTCGCTATCGGTCAGACAGATATACTTAGGCTTACCCCACGGTCGGGGCCGATTCGCACGGGGTTCCACGGGACCCGTGCTACTTGGGAGAGACGATCGGCAGACCATGCGCGTCCGGGTACGGGGCCATCACCCTCTGTGGCCCGGCATCCAATCCGGTTCCCCTGGCGCATGGTTTTGTGACTGCCGCACGCCGCGTCGGCGACGTGACACGCCTTCCCGCAACACCGGCCGCGCAACCCCCGACGGGTATCGCGCGCGGCCGGTTTGGCCTGATCCGCTTTCGCTCGCCACTACTCACGGAGTATCCTTTCCTGCAGGTACTGAGATGTTTCACTTCCCTGCGTACCCCCCGCACCAAGGCGGTGCCGGCCCATGACGGCCGGCGGGTTTCCCCATTCGGACATCCACGGATCAAAGCCCTGTTGGCGGCTCCCCGTGGCTTATCGCAGCCTCAAACGTCCTTCATCGGTCCTGTCTGCCAAGGCATCCACCACTGCGCCCTTGCAAGCAACACACACCCACAACAAGGCGTGGCGCCAGCAGGCCCATCCAGCAAATTCCCGGACGACAAATCATCACACTAGAAACGATCACAAAACGATCGAACAACTATAAAAAATAGAGTTCTAACGAAACATGCAAAACAAAACCCACAAACATGTGGGAATTGCTCGCGTCCACTATCCAGTTCTCAAACCACCACGCGCCAACCGCACGGAAACCAACGGGAACAAGACCCGAGGCCCGGCGGAAGGGCAGGACCGCACCACGACAAGCGTGGGGTGGCGGTCCGGGAACCCAAAAGCATGCCCATACCACATCATCAATGGTTGTTTCCACACCAGCATCCCCGACGAACCGGGACCATCCCGGACGCGGGGTTCGCACTGCCCACGACCATGGGCTGTATTCTCCGTAGAAAGGAGGTGATCCAGCCGCACCTTCCGGTACGGCTACCTTGTTACGACTTAGTCCCAATCACGAGCCTCACCTTAGACGGCTCCCTCCCACAAGGGGTTAGGCCACCGGCTTCGGGTGCTGCCCACTTTCATGACTTGACGGGCGGTGTGTACAAGGCCCGGGAACGCATTCACCGCGACGTTGCTGATTCGCGATTACTAGCGACTCCGCCTTCATGGAGTCGGGTTGCAGACTCCAATCCGAACTGAGACCGGTTTTCAGGGATCCGCTCCAAGTCGCCTTGTCGCATCCCGTTGTACCGGCCATTGTAGCATGCGTGAAGCCCTGGACGTAAGGGGCATGATGATCTGACGTCATCCCCACCTTCCTCCGAGTTAACCCCGGCGGTCCCCCGTGAGTTCCCGGCATAATCCGCTGGCAACACGGGGCGAGGGTTGCGCTCGTTGCGGGACTTAACCCAACATCTCACGACACGAGCTGACGACGACCATGCACCACCTGTGAACCCGCCCCGAAGGGAAGCCCCATCTCTGGAGCGGTCGGGAACATGTCAAGCCCAGGTAAGGTTCTTCGCGTTGCATCGAATTAATCCGCATGCTCCGCCGCTTGTGCGGGCCCCCGTCAATTTCTTTGAGTTTTAGCCTTGCGGCCGTACTCCCCAGGCGGGATGCTTAACGCGTTGGCTCCGACACGGAACACGTGGAACGTGCCCCACATCCAGCATCCACCGTTTACGGCGTGGACTACCAGGGTATCTAATCCTGTTCGCTCCCCACGCTTTCGCTCCTCAGCGTCAGTAACGGCCCAGAGACCTGCCTTCGCCATTGGTGTTCCTCCCGATATCTACACATTCCACCGTTACACCGGGAATTCCAGTCTCCCCTACCGCACTCCAGCCCGCCCGTACCCGGCGCAGATCCACCGTTAAGCGATGGACTTTCACACCAGACGCGACGAACCGCCTACGAGCCCTTTACGCCCAATAATTCCGGATAACGCTTGCGCCCTACGTATTACCGCGGCTGCTGGCACGTAGTTAGCCGGCGCTTATTCACCAGGTACACTCACTCACGCTTGCTCCCTGATAAAAGCGGTTTACAACCCGAAGGCCGTCATCCCGCACGCGGCGTCGCTGCGTCAGGCTTTCGCCCATTGCGCAATATTCCCCACTGCTGCCTCCCGTAGGAGTCTGGGCCGTATCTCAGTCCCAATGTGGCCGGTCGCCCTCTCAGGCCGGCTACCCGTCGAAGCCTTGGTGGGCCGTTACCCCGCCAACAAGCTGATAGGACGCGACCCCATCCCACACCGATAAAATCTTTCCCAACATCTCATGCGATCAGTTGGAACATCCGGCATTACCACCCGTTTCCAGGAGCTATTCCGGCGTATGGGGCAGGTTGGTCACGCATTACTCACCCGTTCGCCACTCTCACCAACAGTGCAAGCACCGTTGGATCCCGTTCGACTTGCATGTGTTAAGCACGCCGCCAGCGTTCATCCTGAGCCAGAATCGAACCCTCCACAAAAAAACATTATGAAGAGAACCATTGAATGACTCTCAAAAATCATTTCCAAAAAGAAATATGACGAGCACGTCCTATAAGGAAGGACGCCACTCACAAAAACCCCACCAACCATTAAAACCTCTCGGTTACCCACCCAAAGGCGGGCGGCCAGTGAACTGGCAATCATTGACTATAAAGAAGTAGTACAAACACACTCTTGAGTTCTCAAACCACCACC
>NZ_JBKETB010000017.1:0-37067 GCF_056355835.1 Bifidobacterium sp. LH_730 | reverse complement strand
GAGATATAGATGGCGTACACGATCGGCACGATGAACACGAACACGAACACCACCGAAAACGGCCACATGAACTTCCAACCACGCCAATCACGCTTATGCCTATTCACACGAGCCCGTGCCGAATGCGCCGGTGCCGATGGCACCGCTCCTGCGTTTGCAGCAGCCATATTCACTCTCCTTCGAATCCGTACCATTCCCACATCGGATTGGTACACAGGTGAACCACCAATAACACAATATCACTTTATCAAACAAAAAGCGACACGACGTGTTGCTTTTTGCTACGTGATATCGATTTGCTGCTCGAAAACGCACCGCCCGTTAACGCAACCACCCCGCCCAACGGCCCAGCAGACCATCAAACGGGGTGGGAAAACGCACGGAAGCACTCAGAAACGATACCAACGCCGGGCGTTGTCGACGAACAGCGCATCCTGTTCGCCCTGCGTCAGATCCTCGATGCAGCGCACGTAGGCATGGACTAAATCGACCAACGAGCAATGCAGCTTGTCGACCGGGAAGTTCGAGGCGAACATCACCCGATCCATGCCGAAGGCGTCGAGCACGGTGTAGATGGCGGGCTTGATCGACTCGATGGTCCAATAATGATCCATCGACGGCAGGCCGGAGATCTTGATCACGCAATTGTCGCGCTTGGCCAGCGCGGCCAAGCCGTCGCGCCACAACCGCCACCCGTCAAGGTTGCGGTCGGCGAGCATGCCGGCGTGGTTGATGACGAACAGCGTCCGCGGATGCGCGTCGATGACTTCGCAGGCACGCGCCATCTGCGGCGGATAGAGCTGCATATCGAAGCTCATGCCGTATCGTTCCAGCAACCCCAGGCCGGCGAGCCAGGCGGGATCGTCCATATAGGCCTTGTCGACGTAATGGTAGAGCGGATGCGAGTGGATGTTGAGATTCTGCCGGAAGCCGCGCACGGCGGGGTGCGCCGCCTCCGCCTCAAGCGTCGCCTCGATGCCGGGATCGGACAGATCGCCGCCGCCCACGATCGCCACCGGCAGGCTGCTGTCCCGGCACATGCGCTCGACCTCGGCGACCTCGGCCACGGGATCGTCGGCATTGGCCTGGATATGCACCGCGCCGACGATGCTCGCCTTCGAGCCGGACAGCTCGGCGACCAACGAATCGGCCGTGTAGTCGCCGGCGAGGAACAGCGGATCCCAGGGCCCCTCGAATGTGGGCGGCTTCGAGGGATTGAACCAGGAATACAGGGCCGTCCTCATGAGATGCACATGTGTGTCGATGAAGGGACGGGGGCGCTCCACGCGCTCATCGCTCTCCGGGATGATCGTGTAGAGGCGGCCGGGGACCGCCGCTTGGTACTCCTCCCCCAGCGTCATATGAACTCCTTTTGGTTTGGGTTTCAGTTGATTGCGGCCTAGATTGTCATCCTGAGCACTGAGCCGTTAGCGGACAGCCCAGTGGACTGTCCGTAGGCGAAGGGAGCGGCCATCAGGCCGCGACGGACAGGCGTAGCCTGTCACCGCAGGGCGAAGCCGAGGAATCTCTAGGGATAAGATCCTTCGACTCACTACGCTCGCTCAGGATGACAGCGTTATTCGCAACGACTGCCGGGATGACGAGCGGCGAGCGCTCAACCCGCGCCGCCCCGCCAATCACAGCACCGAGCGGGTGTCGCCCTCGTAATTGTTGCGCCCTTGGCCGGTCGCGGCGGTGGTGCCGCCGTCGACGGGGACGATGAGGCCGGTCAGATATTTCGCGCCGTCGGAGGCAAGGAAGAGCGCGAGGTCGGCGCAGTCTTCGGGCTTGCCGGTGCGTCCAAGCGCGACGCGCTCGACGTAGGGCTTGAGACGTTCCGAATCGCTCCAGACCTCTTTGTTGATGTCGGTTTCGATGAAGGCGGGGGCGAAGGCGTTGATGCGCACGCCATACTGGCCGTAGTCGAGCGCGACGCAGCGCACGAAGCCGTTCATCGCATGCTTGGTGGAGTTGTAGGCGGTCTGGCCCCAGTCGCCGAACAGGCCGGAGACGGAGGTGTCGACGACGATGTTGCCCTTGGATTCCTTCAGGTAGGGCAGCGCCTCCTTGGTCAGATAGAACAGGCCGTCCATATTGACGGAGAAGAGCTTATGCCACACCTCGTCGGAGACATGCTCGATCTCGCCGCCCTCGAAGATGCCGGCGTTGGAGACGACGACGTCGATATGCCCGAATTCGTCGGCGACGGATTTGACGAGTTCGGCGACCTGCGCATGGTCCGACACATCGGTCTGGTGGACATGGCCGCGCTCATATCCGGCGACGGTTTCCTCAAGAGGTTCGATACGCTGTCCGACGGCCACGACGGTGGCGCCGTTGTCGAGGAACCCGCGCGTGATGGCGCGCCCGATGCCGGTGCCGCCGCCGGTGACGATGACGACTTTGCCTGCGAAATCATATGAATTTGCGGTCATGGTGCTTCCTTGCTCGACTGCCTGCGGTTGATTCCCCCACTATACCGGCGCGCCGATGATTGTCCCTATATATGGGACATCGAGCCAAAGTTGGGCACAGCGGGGTTAAGGAAGTCAGAAGCCAGCGCGTTCGCCAGCGTCCGCACGCGGCGAAATCAAACCAAGATTCAGTCATCCCACATAGTGGGATTCACATCATTCCTTATGCAATCAGTACGGCTCCAATACATAGAAAAGGGCCGCCGGAAGGAGGATCCGGCGGCCCAAGGAGGAGTGAAGAAGAAAACGATTTAGTCAGTCAGCAGCCTCACTCACGATCGAGGCCCTCGCTCACCTCCTGGATGGCTTTGAGCGCGGATTCGACGGTGGCATCGCCGGTGTAGATGTTCTGCATCTGCACGCCGATTTCATCGTTGAGCTCCTGCGAGGTGAGCTTGCGCTCGAGCTTGGATTCGGACTGGCTCTTGGTCACCAGGTCGACGGACTCCTTGGCGGTCTCGGAGGCGTCATCAGGCAGCTTGGCGGTGATGGACTTGGCGACCGGGGCGCCCTGCAGCGTATTGACCCACTCCTGCTGGCCTTCGCCGGTGGTCATGAACTCAACGAACTTCATCGCGGCCTCCTTCTTCTTGGAGTCCTTGTTCACGGCCAGGCCGAAGTCCACGCCGGTGGTGGCACCGGCATCCTTGTCGCCGGACGAGCCGCAGGCGGCTATGCCGGCCATCATGGCGACCGCGCCGAGGGCGGCGATCGCTTTCTTCGAGGTTTTGAAGTTATCCACAACACGCCGAGGCCCCAGCCTCCGACCACAATGCCCGGAAGAGCTTGCACAGCCACCCACCGCCCCCATACCGTCGAATGCAGCAACGCGGCCGACGACCGGGAGACACGATGAGGATTGACTTTTCGTATCCAACTGGATACAGTAAGCCTTGGAAAACGATACGTACCAAGGAATATGACGAATGGTTGGATCAGCTCAAGGATTCGAGGGCACGGAACCGAATCATCGCCCGAACAACGCGGATCGAGCGCGAAGGACACCTGCTCGGTGACTGGAAATCAGTCGGAGACGGCGTACTGGAGATACGGTTCGATTTTGGACCGGGATACCGGGTGTACATACACCCAACGCAGGGGAATCTGCTGCTTCTGTTGGCAGGCGGAGACAAAGCCAGCCAGAACAGAGATGTCATCTTGTCCAAATGGCTGTTGAAACAATGGAAGGAACATCATCATGAGCAGTGAATCCGTATATCCCATTCCCGAGGGAGCCGCCGACGCGACGCCGGAGTTCGCCCCATGGCACGCCGAGGATTACATCCATTCCGACGAAGACGCCATCGGATTCCTTAACACCGCTTTGGAAGAACGCGACTCCGCGACGGTCCAAGACGCCTTAGGCATCGTCGCCCGGGCACGCGGCATGAGCCGCATCGCCCGCGGCTCCGGCCTCGGCCGCGAGTCGCTATACAAAGCACTGCGCCCCAACGCACATCCATCGTTCGACACCATTCTGCGCGTGGCGGACGCGCTTGGCGCCCAGATGTATTTCCTCCCCGCCGATATCGACCTCGACGCGGTCTATGATGCCGTGGAGGAAATCAAACACAAAACGGCGGTGGCCGCCAACTCCAAAAAAGAAGGTTGACGGCCGCCGCCGTTCAGGCGTTGTGGCAGCGACGATTACTTGACGCGCTTGATGGCCATGATGAGCAGGCCGCCGATCACGCAGATCACGGTCTCGACCGGGAAGATCGCGCGGTAGCCGGCGACGGTGATCACGGCACCGGCAATCATCGGGCCGAAGACCTGGCCGAGGGTGTTGGCCATGTTGATGATGCCGAGGTCCTTGGCGGCGGTGTTCGGATCGGGCAGCACGGCGACGTTCAGCGCGTTGTCGACCGCGTTGTAGGCGCCCATGCCGATGCCGGCGACGACGGCGTAGGCGATCATCGTCCACGGATGGGCGTCGAAGAACGGGAAGAACGCACCCACGCCCAGCAGGATCGTGGTGACGGCCACGGGGGCCTTGAGGCGCTTGAACTTGTCGGCTAGCGGGCCGGCCACGGCGCAGAACACGATGCCGGTGATCATGAGGATCATGGACATGGCGGCGATGGCGGCGGCCTGCGCGTCCTCGCCGAGCTGCATGTAGTCGGAGAAGATGTAGAGCTGGTAGCCGACGATCACATACTGGCCGGTGACCATGAGGATCTTGCCGGCGAGCGCCAGATAGTAGTCGCGGCAGTTCTTGGTCGGGAACATGAAGTTCTGCTTGAAGGTGGAGGCGTCGAACTTCTTCTTCGGCTCGTCGAGGTTGCTCGGCTCCTTGGCGATGATTGCGGAGACGATGCCGCCGACGATGGCGAAGACGGCGAGCACCTGGATGCCGGCGCCCACATTGCCCAGGAAGCGGGAGGCGATCACGGAGCTGCCGTAGTTGCCGAAGGCCATGCCGATGCCATAGAAGGAGGAGATGGTGCCGCGCCAACGCGGGGCGACGCGATCGGAGAGCTGCGCGACCATCGGGGCCACGACGGCGTTGAGCACCGCCTGATAGACGGCCCACACGCCAAGCAGCACCGGGATGTTCGGCGCGAAGGACAGCGCGACCAGCAGGGTCGCGGACAGGATGGAGCAGATGACGATCCACGGCGTGCGCTTGCCCCAGCGGGTGCGGGTCACGTCGGACAGGGCGCCGGCGATGATGTTCGCGATGGTGGCGACGATCATGGCGACCGCGGAGAACAGCGGGATCAGCGCGACCTTGTTGGCGGCGTCAAGCTCGGCGATCTTGGCCGGCAGCAGCGTGGCGGACACGCCGACGTAGGGGCCGAGCCAGCAGGCCGGTCCGATGATCAGTGCGATGCCGAGGCGGGTGGGGCTCTTCGGCTGCTGCTCGTCGGTGACGCCCAACGTCACCGCAGCGCTTTCATTGTTGGTCATGGTTTCTCTTTCCTTTGGGTTTTGCGCCGCCACCGTTGGCGCGGCGCAACAGATATATTTCGGTCGGCTATCGCCGGGCTCACGCCTGCGCCGGCTTGGCGTCGCCGCGCGGCAGCACGTGGAAGTAGTCGAAATCGGCGTAGGATTCGCGGCGGTAGGCGTCCCACGCGCCGATGGCAGCCATCAGGCCGGTGAATCCAAGCGTCTGCTCGTCGGACATGAAGTTGACCGCGATCGGATCGCCGAGCTGCTTCCACTCGGCGTCCTGGGCGTCCGCGGCGTCGGCCTCGCGCCAGAAGAAGCGCACCGTGTCGTAGTCCAGCTCGGCGCGCAGCGCGACCTTGCCCTCGGGCACGGCCACGCGGTCGAGGATGTATTCGTCCTTCGTGCCCTTCTCTCCCTTCATGACGGCCAGCGCGGTGCAGCCAAGGGTCTCGGAATGGTAGAGGCGGGCGAACAGCCAGTTGCTGTCGTCGTAGTAGAGCGTCAGGCCGGCGGACTCGGAGTAATGGTCCGGATGGAACTCGAGCGCGGTCTCGACGGTGGTGTGGAAGGACTGGATGCGGGTGGCCAGCAGCGACACGTCGAAGCGGGAGAAGAAGGACTGGCGGCCGTGGATGCGCGCGTGGCCGGGGTTGGACGCGAGGTCGAACCAGTCGGCGGTGCGCGGGCCGTAGATCGACATGATGTTGGGGTCGATGTCCGCGCCGTCGAAGTCCTCGACGACGGAGACGGTCTGCGGCTCGTCCGAGACCTCGACGCCGGTCATGCCCTCGGTGGTCGGCTGGGCGAGCGTGCCGCCGGCGGCCATCTTCAGCCAGCCGTCCTCGGTCCACTCGACCTTCTGCAGCGAGGTCTCGCGGCCCAGGATGCAGTCCTGCGTGCCGGGCAGCGGGCGGGCCGACAGGTGCGCGACGAACCATTCGTCGGTGTGCGTGTGCACGAGGGAGCCGTGGCCGCACTTCTGCAGCGGGGCCTTGGGATTGTAGAGGTCCATGCGCAGCGAATCGGGGTCGTTGCGGCGGAAGTAGGTGTAGGGCGTGGAGGTGATGATCGGGTTGCGCGGATCGGACTCGTAGGGTCCGTCGATGGTGCGAGAACGCTGCACGACGACGCCATGGCCGTAGCCGGTGCCGCCCTCGGCGGTCATGAGGTAATACCAGCCGTTGTGCTTGTAGATATGCGGCGCTTCGAGGCAGCCGCGGTCGGTGCCGCCGCGCGAGATACGCTTGGTTTCGCCGACGAGCCTGCCGGCCTCGGGATCGAACTCCTCGAGCACGATGGCGCCCGGGTGCTGGTAGCCGCGACGGGTGTCCCATTCGAGGGTGACGAGCCAGTGGCGGCCGTCGTCATCATGGAACAGGGAGGCATCGAAACCGATGGAGTTGAGGTAGATCGGCTCGCTCCACGGGCCGTCGATGGACTCGGCCCACATCGCGTAGTTGTCCTGGTCGAACAGGTTGCCGTTCATGTTGTGCATCTGGCACATGACCACCCAATAGCGCCCGGTGGCCGGGTCATAGCTCAGGTCCGGGGCCCACACGCCGGCGGGGGTGGAGGTGCCCTTGAGCTGGAGGAAGTTCGGGTCGTTGACCACATAGGAGCGCAGCTTCCAGTGCGCGAGGTCGGCGGATTCGTAGATCTGGATGCCGGGGAACCAGTTGAAGGTGGAGGTGGCCAGATAGTACTTGTCACCGACGCCGAGGATGGCGGGGTCCGGGGTGAAGCCCGGCATGATGGGGTTGTGGATCGTGGACATCGTTGCCTTTCGCCTTGCCCCGCGCGGCGGCACGCTCCGCTTCGCGGGAGTGTATGGAAACTTTCTCTCCATACACCATGTTTTCGTTACCATGAAGACTATTGCCATCAAGAAATAGTTCTTTCGTCGGGCGTGTCGCATGTATTTCATTGAAATATCAAGGTTTTTGACCCCTTCCTCATCAATATAACTTTCTAAGAAAGTTTCTTTTCCGACTTACTGATATCGTGTCATGCATGGCACCACGAAATCCTTCCGCCCGGCTCGTCGACATCGCGCGTCAGGCGGGCGTATCGCTGCCCGTGGCTTCCAAAGTGCTCAACAACCGCCCCGGGGTCGCCGACGACACGCGCGCACGGGTGGAACAGGCGCTGTACGCCAACGGATATCGGCGGCGCAGACGCACGGCGGCAACCTCATCGCGCGCCGTGGAACTGCTGCTCGACGACCTGCACACGCCATGGTCGGAGGAGATCCTTTCCGGCGTCATCGAGGGACTGTCGAGCGACTATCTGCCCATGGTCAGCGCCCGGACCAGCGACGAATGGGATCTCAACGCATGGTTGGAGGGCGTGATCGCACGGCGCCCGGCGGGCGTGCTCGTACCGTTGTTCGACCTGCCGTCGCATGCCATGGAACGCCTGCGGCAGTCCGGCATCCCCTGCGTGCTCATCGACCCCGCCGGCGATGTGCCGGAGGGCGTGCCTGCCATAGGCTCCAACGACTACGCGGGAATGCGTGAGGCCACGCAGCATCTGCTGGCGATGGGGCACCGACGCATCGCCTATCTCGGCGGACCGGCCTATCTACGCACCGCGGTCGCACGGCTCGACGGCTTCCGCAGCGCCATGAGACAGGCGAAGATCCCCATCGACGACGCGCTGGTCACGGCCGGCGAATTCCGCTTCGACGACGGCGAAGCCAACGCCCGGCGCCTGCTGGGACTTTCCGAGCCGCCGACCGCGATCCTCGCCGCCAGCGATATGCAGGCCGCGGGCGTCTACCGCGCCGCATGGGAGCTTGGGGTGCGCATCCCCTCCGAGCTGTCCGTCGTCGGCTTCGACGACCTGCCCACCAGCGCGCTGCTCATCCCGCCGCTGACGACCGTGCACCACGCCGTGCGCGAGATGGCGCAGTTCGGCGCCGCATCGCTGATGTCGATGATCGAGGGGACCTCCTCGCTGCCCACGCACGTCGAGCTGACGACCAAGCTGGTGCGGCGCGACAGCGTGGCCGAGCCGCGGAGCGTGGCCGCGGAAACATCCACGGACCCGGGTGTGATTCCGTCGTAGCGTTGCCGTGAACGAATCTCCCATCCAACCGAACCATCCCTGGATGCGGTCGCGACAGCCGGATACAAGGTTTTCCGAGGCGACGACCATACGACGGACGGCATTGGTAGGCTGGGAGGCATGAGGATCGATATCGTCAGCGTGTTCCCGGAATACTTCGAGGTGCTGAATCTGTCGCTGTTCGGCAAGGCGCAGGCCAAGGGCCTGGTCGAGGTGCATGCGCATAATCTTCGCGACTGGACGCATGACGTGCATCATTCGGTCGATGACACGCCAGTCGGCGGCGGCGCGGGCATGGTGATGAAGCCGGCAGTGTGGGCCGAATGCCTTGACGACTTGCTGGGACTGAAGCCTCGGGACATGGGGAGCGGCGCCGACGACGAGGAACCGACCGAGACAACCGACGAGCGGTCTGGCGATGACCGCCGCGATGATGAACGTCCCTCCATGGCGTGTCCCACCGAGAACGACATCACGGAGGAAAACCGCATCCCCACGGAGCCGGAGCCGTCCATTCCGGCAACCGCCATGGTTGATGAAACAATCGTTCCCAGCTCCGGGAACTCCCCCGCTTCCCCCATGCTCATCTTCCCGAACCCCTCGGCCCCACTGTTCACGCAGCGCGACGCGACCGAACTGAGCCACGCCGGCCGGCTGATCTTCGGCTGCGGGCGATACGAAGGGTATGACGCGCGCATCCCCGACTATTACCGCGCGCAGGGCGTGGATGTGCGCGAATATTCGATCGGCGACTACGTGCTCAACGGCGGCGAGGTGGCGACCTCGGTGATGCTGGAAGCGATCACGCGTCTGATACCGGGGTTCATGGGCAATCCCGACTCCATCGTCGAGGAATCCTATACCGGCGAAGGTGCGCTGCTGGAGCATCGGCAATACACGAAACCGGCGCAGTGGCGCGGCATGGGCGTGCCGGACGTGTTGCTGTCGGGCGACCACGCGAAGGTCGACCGATTCCGCCGCGACGAAGCCTTGGAACGCACGAACGCAATCCGTCCCGATCTGATCGAACGGCTCGATTGCAAGGCGCTCAGCAAAGCCGATCGCAAGACCCTGATGGCATTGGGGTGGGAGGCGTCAGGCCCGCGCCCCGTGAAACGGGCGCACAAGGCCTGACGCGCGAGCCGACCTCCACAGAGCCCGGTAAGTCCCGCGCCTGCGAAGCCACCCATATAGCAGGACCGCGCCTACCCAACACCCGACATGGCCGGCCCCATATCTGCGTACGTTTATGAGCAGTCCAACGAACACCCTGCGCATAAACGTATGCTGAGCATCGCCAAGAGTACGTTCCTGTGCAGTCATATCGTCGGGCTGCGCAGAATCGTACGGATGAAGCAGCTCAGCGTACGTTTGTAAGCAGCCATACCGTCAGCCTGCTCATAAACGTACGGCAGGAATTCGCGTCAATCAGCCCGTTCCGCCATCTGCTCGATATAGAACACGGCGGTTTCGCCGTAGTCGCGCCGCTGGGTGATCTCCCAACCCTCGGGCGGGACCAGATCATCGGAGCGGGCGGAGCGCTCGAACACGATCATGGTCGCCTCCCCCGCCATGCCGCCAACCGTCAGATCGGCCAGCAATCGTTCGCAATCGGCCGTTTCAAAGGCATACGGCGGGTCGATGAAGATCACATCGAAGGCAACATCGCCGGCCGCCGCCGAAGCCGCGAACTGCTCGGCCTTGCGCACGAGCACTTGAGCGCGCATATCCGGCTCCCAGGCCTTGTTGCGTTTCAGCTGGGCGATGGTTTTGACAATCAACGCAGCGGCCGGCTTCGAAGCCTCGACCGCGACCAATTCGCGCGCGCCACGGCTCAGCGCCTCGATGCCGAGCGCGCCGGTGCCGGCGAATAGGTCGAGCACGCGCGCGTCTTCGAGCACACCCCACGAATCGAGATGCGAGAAGATGGCCTCCTTGGTGCGGTCGGTCGTCGGCCGCGTGCCGGTTTTCGGCGTGGCCAACGCCATGCCCTTGAATCGTCCCGAGATAACGCGCATAACCCTCTAATCTAGGCCAATGCCTGCCGAAATCAGCCGCCTCGAACTCACGAACTGGTGAGGAAGGACTCATTGCCGCGGATGAAGTCAAGCACCGCTCCCGCAAGCTGCACCTCGCCGGACAGATCGGGGTCGTCGGCAAGCAGCGCCTCGGCCCGCGAGCGCGCGTCGGCAATGAGATCGGCGTCCTTGACGACGCGCAGCAGCTTGAGGCTTGATTTGCCGCCGGACTGCGCGTCGCCGAGCACATCGCCGGCACCGCGGAACTCAAGATCGGCCTGGGCGATCTCGGCGCCGTCAAGCGTGCCGTGGATGACCTCGAGCCGCGCCTCGGCGGGAGACCCGGCTTCGGCGCACGAGACGAGGAAGGCCCACGAGTTGGTGCCTCCTCGGCCGACGCGTCCGCGCAGCTGATGCAGCTGGGACAGGCCGTATCGATCGGCGTCGAAGATCACGATGCAGCTCGCCTGCGGCACATCGACGCCCACCTCGATGACGGTGGTGGCCACGAGCATCGGAGTTTTGCCGTCGGCGAAATCGGCCATGACCCGCTGCTTGGTCTCGTCCTTGTCCCGCCCGGTCAACGTGGCGAACGGAATGCCGTCGAATTGCGGCAGTTTGGCGAGACGAACGGCGATCTCGGCCACGGTGTGCAGCGGCGGACGCTGGGTCAGCGTTTCACTGCCATCGCCCTCGGAGGCCGCATAGGGGTCAAGCTCGATGCCTCCCATGGCCTCGTCGCGAGTGGCGCCGGCCGGCGCCTTCGCACCACCACGGCCTGCGCCGCCGCTCTCGCCGGCGTCCTCCGCCTCGTCGTCGATGCGCGCGCAGACCACATACGCCCGCTCCCCCGCATCCAGACGAGCGCGGATATGCGCGAACATGCGCCCCATCGTCGCCCCGTCCGCCTCGTTGACGACGACGGTGCGAATCGGTTTGCGACCACCAGGCAATTCGGTCAGCCACGAGATGTCAAGATCGCCGAACCAGGTCATCGCGGCGGTGCGCGGAATCGGCGTGGCGGTCATCACCAGCAGATGAGGCGCCATCTCGCTACGCGCGCGCAGACTTTCGCGCTGCTCGACGCCGAACCGATGCTGTTCGTCGATGACGACGAGCGCGAGGTTGGTCGCTTGGAAGGTCTTGGAGAAAGCGGCGTGCGTGGCGACGATGATGCAGGGGGCGCCACTGGCCGCTGTGCCCAGCGCCTTGCGCCGCGCGGCGAGTTTCATGCCGCCGGTCAGCAGGATCACGGGGATATCGGGATTTTCCGCTCCGCCATCGGCCGCCGGAATCGAAGAGATCATACGCGATATCGTCTCGTGGTGTTGTTCGGCGAGCACCTGCGTGGGAGCGACGAGCACGGCCTGATGGCCCGCGCCGACAGCCTGCAGCATCGCAGCGAGCGCCACCACGGTTTTGCCGGAGCCGACCTCGCCCTGCAGCAGACGCTGCATCGGATGATCGCATGCCATGTCCTCGGCGATGGCATCGATGACCTCACGTTGTCCCGAGGTCAGATCGAAGGGCAGGGACTCGATGAACCGGTCACGCAGCGTGGGATCGGCCGAATCGACATGCGCAGGAGAGCCAGCCGAATCGGACGACGAGCCGACCGCAGCGGTCGAGGAATCGTCCACAACACTTCCCGCAACTTCCGCCACGGAATCAGCCGCCGGATCCGACGCCTTATGAACCGCGGCCACCGGGCATGGGTAGGCGTTATCCTGCCGCGCGTCCCGACGCGAACGAAGCAGCGAGACCTGCGAGACGAAGGCCTCTTCGTATCTCAGAGTGTCGATGCCGCGCTTGAAATCCGCCACCGTATCCGGGTCATGGATGGCTCGGAAGGCCTCGGCCCGATGCATCAGGCCGCGCGCCTCGCGCGCCGCCTCCGGCAGCACATCGGGAATCGCCTCGGCCAGTTCGGCGGTGAACTCCTCCCCCGGCTGCACCGCGATATCGTCCACGCCGGGTGCGGCCGCGGACGCACCGGAAGCATCGGCGGCGACGTCTCGCCCGCCCAGCATCCACATCAACTGCAATATCGTCTCGTGAATATGCTCGGATGATATGCGCGAGCTGGCGTGATACACCGGCCGCGGACGCGACACACGCGCCAACGCCTCTTGCTGCGTCTCGGCATCGTATTTCAATCCGGCACCCGCCACGTCCGACGGCTCGGCCGGCGCGACCGTCACGATCTCGGGGTGCGTGAATTGCAGCTGACCGTTGAATTCAGTGGGAACGCCGCTGACGACAAGCCGGGAACCGGCGCGCAGACGCATGCTCACCCAATCCACATAGGATTTGCGGTAGGAGAAGAACACCAAGCGCGAAACCGCGCCCGCCATACCGCGGGAGCGCGCGAATTCGCCGTCCTCGACGACGGCCTCCAGCCGGTATCCCCGGCGCGCGTTCATCGGCACCACCCGCAGGTCACGCACCTCGGCGGCGAAGGCCATCGGCGCGCCGATCCTCGCCTCGCGCAGGCAACGCAACGGCACGGGATCGGTGACGCGGAACGGATAATAGGTCAAAGCCTCGCCGACGCTGGTCACGCCCAGCGACTTGAGCGCGGACACACGACGCTTATTGGTTAGCAGCGACGAAAGCGCGGTGTCCATGGTGATGCTCATATCGCCTCATTCTAGCGGGCGGCGGTTGCCCATGCTCCGGACATGACATTGCCGAAACCGAACCCGCGTCTAGATAGCAGAAACCCCGTCGGACGAGGTCCGAACGGGGTTCCGAAAGCGTCAGATGCGTTCGTCTCAGGCGACGACGCGCTGCACCTTGCCGGCCTTGAGGCACTTGACGCACACGCGGATGCGGGTGTTCTCGCCCTCAACGGTGGTGCGCACGGCCTGCAGGTTCGGGCGGAAGGTGCGCTTGGTGCGACGATGCGAATGAGAAACGGTGTAACCGGTCTGCGGACCCTTGCCGCACACTGCGCAGCGAGCTGCCATGATAGACTCCCTTTTACCTTTGTTTTCAAGTCTTCCTCGTGTTCAAGCGTATGTCTTGAACACACAACTTCCCGAATATAGCGCAAATGCCCGACAATCGCAAGGGCAGCGTGTATCATGCCGGCGCAGCCGACACATGGATGGGACACCGCTCACAGTCAGCTCCCAGCGGACTCCCATGCGATGATGGTACTACGATAGGCAACAGAAGGGCTTGCGATCAAGGAGGACGATATGCTCGGATTGAATGTCAACGAGAACACGATGCTCGGCAAACTGCTGGCGAAGCGCCGCGAGCGGCATATCGACCCCACGCCGGCGGTGATTTCGCTCGGACAGGTGTGGGTCGACATCATGATGGACGTGGACGCGCTGCCCACCTCAGGCGGGTTCGCCGTCACCAAGCGCGCGAATCCGGCGGTCGGCGGCAGCTACCGAGTGCTCGAGGCCGTGGGCGCGGTGGGAGTGCCGGCCGAGCACGCCGGCATCATCGGCACCGGATCCTGGGCCACGATGGTGCGCGAGGCCTTCGCGGAGAACGACATCAAGCACATCGGGCCGGACCGGCTCGACACGGACTCCGGTTTCCGCCTGGTCTTCCACGACGACGCCGGCAAGAAGACCTTCGTGGCGCGCTATGGCGCCGAGGCCCAGGGCAACGAGGCCACCTTCGCGGCACTGGAGCCGGACCCGGGCGACGTGGTGCATATCAGCGGCAACACGATGCTCGACCACACAGCCGCCGGCATCGACGAATTCATTCGTCGCGCGGGCGCCAATCCCGCGGAGCGCGACTGGCGGCTGCTCATCAATCCGACGAAGACGCTGGCCTTGGTCAACGACCATATGCTCGAGGACATGGTGCTGGCCCGCCCCACCTGGTCCTGCAACCGCCAGGAGGCGGCGACGCTGGCGGAGCGGCTCGGCGTCTACGTCGACGATTCGGCTTCGATGACCGTCAACGGCGGGTTCGATCAGTCGATGATGGCCCTGTGCGAGGCGCTTGGCGAGGCGCTGCGCGCGCCATTGGTGGTGCGCGCGGGATCCCGCGGCGCATGGGTGCGCGAACCGGGCGGCACCACCGCGCATGTGGAGGGATATCCGACCAAGGCCACGCATACGCGTTCGGCCGGATCCTGCCACACCGGCGTCACCTGCGCGATGCTCACGAAGGGCTGGTCGCTGCCCGACGCCGTGCAGATCGCGAACGCCGCGGCCTCGCTGGCCATCCAGCACAATGTCAACGGCATTCCCATGTGCCCCGGCTATGAGGAAGTGCTGGCCTTCGCCAACGCCGGTACCGAAACCGACTGAAATCGATTCCACGACTGGTCTTAACGGAACAGTTGGCGGTTTGGCCCAACAGTTGGCGGCTCTTCGGGAATGCAACCGTCGGATTGGCTTGAAATCAAGCCGATTCCCCAACACGGCTCCCACGAAGACCGCCAACTGTTGGACCAAACCGCCAACTGTTCCGTTTCCCCAACCGCAATCTCACCCAAACAGGCATACTCCAGCACTGTCCGCACGAAAATTCATCCGGAATTCATGCGCGGCTGCGCCAAGTCGGCGGCATGGTCATTACGATGTTCACTGGCACACATCAAGGCAGGAGTATCGATGGCCGGAACCGCAGTAGATGGCACCCGCGACGCGCGAGCGCGCCTCACCCCGCGCGAGAAGAAGTGGATCGTCTACGATGTCGGCAACTCGGCCTTCGTGCTGCTGAGCACCGCCGTGGTGCCGATCTATGCGAACTCGCTGCTCGAGGCCGCCGGACAGGACAACATCGTGTCCACCTGGGGCTATGCGCAGACCATCGCCAGCCTCGTGATCGCCGTGCTTATGCCGATCCTCGGATCCATCGCCGACGTGCAGGGCATGAAGATCAAGTTCTTCCTCGGCTTTTTCCTCACCGGCGCCGTGATGTGCTGCGCGATGGCGCTGCCGCTCGGATGGCTGGCGTTCCTCGTCGTCTATGTGCTGGCGACGATAGGCCTCAACGGCTCGCTGACCTTCTACGATTCGATGTTGATCGACACCACCTCGAACGAACGGATGGACAAGGTTTCCTCGCATGGCTACGCCTGGGGATATGTCGGCTCGACTGTGCCGTTCCTCGTGTGCATCGCGTTGATCTTCGGCGGCCCCGCGCTGCTGGGGCTCGACACGGCGCTATGCACGCGCCTGAGCTTCCTCATCACGGCCGCCTGGTGGGTCGCGTTCACGGTGCCGCTGGTCACCAGCTACCGTCAGGAGCATTACCGTGCTCGCCGCGCGCAGCTCGGCGCCGCCGTGCGCGGCACCTTCCGAGAGCTGGGCTCGACCTTCCGCGCGATCCGCGGCAACAAGCCGCTGTGGATGTTCATGATCGCGTTCTTCTTCTATATCGACGCAGTGAACACGGTCATCACGATGTCGACCTCCTACGGCACGCAACTGGGTCTGGACTCCACGCAATTGGTCATCGCATTGTTGGTCACGCAGTTCGTCGCCTTCCCCTGCGCGATTGCGTATGGCCGTTTGGCCGGCCGCTTCGGCGCCAAGCGCATGATCCTCGTGGCCGTCGCGGCATATATGTGCATCGTCTTCTTCGCCGCGTTCTTCCTGCGCTCGGAGATCCAGTTCTGGATTCTGGCGATCCTCGTGGGCATGTTCCAGGGCGGCATCCAGGCGCTCTCCCGCTCCTATTACGGCCGTCTGATCCCCAAGGACCACGCCAACGAGTACTACGGCTTCTACGATATCTTCGGCAAGACGGCCTCGGTGCTCGGCACGTTCCTCGTCGCCACCACCACGACGCTGACCGGCAACGCCAACATCGGCGTGCTGTCCATCGCGATTCTGCTCGTCGCCGCGTTTGCATTCCTCGCGCTGCAGAAGGATCCGACGCGGGGCTGACGGCATAATCTGTCACACCGACTTGCGCCCTCCGATTCCGCTGCCAGAGGAACGGGCCACGATATCGGACTTATCCACAAAATAATGGTGTAACACCATTATTTTGTGATGTGCGATAGCCGACGACAGGGGACGACGATGAGCACCACGAAGACCAATCTTTCCGCAACCGATGACCGACAAGTGATGCTGTATGAGAGCCACGACCGCACCGTGCATCTGGATGTGCGCGTAGACGAGGACACCGTGTGGCTCACACGGCAGCAGTTGGCAATACTGTTCGGCCGTGATGTCAAAACCATTGGCAAGCATATCGGTAATGCGAAGCGCGAGGAACTGGACGGAATCCCAGTTGTCGCAAAATTTGCGACAACTGCCGCAGATGGCAAGACCTATCAAGTCGAGCACTACAACCTCGACATGATCCTTTCCGTCGGATACCGCGTCAAATCCAAGGAAGGCGTGTATTTCCGCCGCTGGGCGAATACCGTGCTCAAGCAGCATCTGGTGCAGGGCTACACCGTCAACCAGCGGCGACTGGAGACGCTCAATTCCATCGTCAAGGTGCTGCAGCGTTCTTCCGACCCTGAGATCGCCGGCGCAGCCGAGATCATCAATGCCTATCTGCCGAGTCTTGGCTTGTTGAACGCCTACGATGAAGGCACGGTGGGCAAACCCAAGGGAGACGCCCCACAATGGACCCTGACCCACGAGGATGCGACGGCATTCATCCGCTCGCTGCCCTATTACGGCCAGACCGACCTGTTCGGACACGAACGCAACGGTTCGTTCGAAGGCATCATCAATGGTCTCTACCAAACCTTCGCCGGGCAGGAACTGTATCCTTCGGCGCAGGCAAAGGCTTCGAATCTGCTGTATCAGGTCGTCAAAGACCATCCGTTCTCCGACGGAAACAAACGCTGTGCCGCGGCGCTTTTCATCCACTTCCTCGACCGCAACAATCTGCTGACCGACGCCGAAGGAAGGCGACTCGTGGAGGGCAACGCCTTGGCCGCCATGACCCTGATGATCGCTCTTTCGGACCCCAAGGAGAAAGACGTGATGACCGCTCTGGTGGAGAACTTCATCAGCAGATAGTCCCTCACCAGCCGCAATATTCACCAGCTATTCACCAGCTACGCGTGGCTCAAGTTCGCTCATGTCACTCATCCCATGAATCCGCCGCAGCACACGTCCTCCGAAGCCGACCACCTACCGCCTAGGATGGGCGCCCCACATGAACATCAGCGCGAAATAAATCAGGCCTGTGACGGCAACGCCGATAATGTTCCGCATGCCAAACGCAGCATCAACGCCATCCGCCACGCACTTGGCAGTCATAAACAAAACGACGAACAACCCCGTGCTGGTCAACGCATATTTCAGATTCTTGTCCAACGGAATGCCTCCCATATCTCCAACCCTGCGCCAAGATTTTTATTCCCGACCGCGCGGCAGCACGCCACGACATCACAAATAAGTGTTATAGTGTTCTATATCAGATAGAACACTATTGCGAGCAGGGATGGGGGCGAATCACATGATTATTACCGTGGACCGGGGCGATGCGCTGCCGCTGTATGAGCAGTTGCGGCGGCAGATCATCGCGGGCGTGGCCCGTGGGGAGCTGGCGCCGGGAGACGCGCTGCCCTCCGTGCGCACATTGGCGCAGGACCTCGGCATCAATCTGCACACTGTGAACAAGGCCTACGCCATGCTGCGCGACGAGGGGCACGTGGTGATGCGGCGTGGTTCGGGGGCGATGATTGCGCCCAGAGACACCGGTTCCCTTTCGCAACAGCAGGAGCGCGAGACGCAGCTCATGCGCGACGAGCTGTATCGAATCGCAATGGAATACCGGGCGCGAGGCGGCTCGTTCGACGAGTTCATGGCCGAGGCGGAGCGTCACGCCGCGCAGGCATTCCACGACGAATAGACGGAACGTCCACCAAAGGCGCGACGGCACGCAGTCACAGTCACGATGACGGCCACGGCCATGACGCCCGGCCGCAAAAACACAACAACCACATGAATTACAACAACCGCCGTCACCATGCCATGAACGCAAACCACGGCGACGGCAAGACCGACGACCGCCATAATGACGGCCGCCACGGCGAAAACACAGGGAAGGGAGTATCACAAATGATGAGTTGGCTGACAGCAGCATTGGTTGCGATAGTGGCATTGGAAGGCACGTGCGTGGCGGTCACACCATGGGTGACGCGGCATACGGTATGCTTCGGCGTGAGCGTTCCCGCCTCAGCGCAGCGGGATCCTGAGATCCGCCGTCTCAAAATCGGATATACCCTCTGGACCGGTTCGGCGAGCGCCATCGCAGTGCTTGCCTGCATTGCCTGCGCCATATTCCGGGGCGCCACAGGCGTGACCATCGCGATATCCGCCGTCTCGATATTGCTGATCATCGCATCGTTCGCGCTGATTCTGGCGTATCGCAAGCGCACGATGCGCATCAAGCAGGAGCGCGGCTGGAAGGCGACCAAGTTCAAGCGCGCCGCGTTCCTTGCCGAGAACGCCGGCCCGGACCCGCTGAACCTGCGGTGGGAGCTGCTGCATCTCATGCCGATCGCCGCAACCATAATCGCCGCGATCGCGCTTTACGGCGCCATGCCCGACCGTCTGGCCACGCACGCGAACATCGCCGGGCATATCGACGGCTGGTCGGACAAGTCATGGCCGACAGTGCTGGGCATGCCGCTGGCGGTGCAGCTCATCATGGCCGCCGCGATGACGGCCACGCACGCGGCCATCATCCATTCGCCGCGTCAGCTCGACCCGGAGCATCCGTCCGTCTCCGGCTATGCATACGGACGGTTCGCACGCGCGTGGAGCATCTATGCGCTGGTCGTCGGATTGGCGCTCAGCCTCGGCTTCGCGGGGCTGGTGCCCACCTACGCGAATTGGTGGAGCCTTGGCGAATGGGGCATGCTGATGATGGTGATCGCATTGGCCATGCTTATCGCGGCGCTGGTGCTCGCCGTGACCTTCGGCCAAAGCGGCTCGCTGATATGGCAGCCGGACGACACAGCCGAAAACGGAGACACAGGCGACGACGCCATGTCCGATGACGACGATGCCGAATGGCTGCTGGGCGCGTTCTATTTCTCGCGCGAGAATCCGGCCATCGTGGTTCCCAAGCGCATCGGAGTCGGATACACCCTGAATTTGGCCCGCCCCGCAACCTGGCTGATCTGCGCGGCGCTGATGCTGCTGGTTGTGTCCTGCCTCATCCTCGGCCTTGCATACTAAGCACGACACCTGACATTCAGCGCGTCCGCATCCACGGGGTCCCCGGGAACATCAGCGGCGACAACCAGACGATGAATCAGAGCAACCCGAACAGTGGAAAGACATGTTGGTCGAACCAGAGGTATCCCAAGTCGAAGAACGGGGCGATGCCGGCGCGCATGGCAAGGCCCACGACCACCCAGACGAGCGCCAGCATCACCGGTAGCAGCACCCATTGGATCACGCGGCATATGACGATGCGGCACCGCAGCTGACGCTCGGTCAGTCCGCGCACAGGCGAGCGACGGCCGCGAGATGGGCGGGCGGCGTCAGCGGAGGCAACGGGCCGCTCGGGCTGGCTGGGGCTGGCGGCGGTATCGGCAGTGTTTGCAGCGGCATCAGCGCCACCAGCGACATCAACATCACGCATATTCATCGAATCGTCCACTATCACTCCTCACTAGACGGAAAGGAATCAGAGATATCGACACTCCCCGCACGAACCATCCGCAACCGACGCCGATACCGCCGCCTCGCCCTGCCGATCAACACCTCGGCAAGCACCAACAACAGGAACGCGGCGAAGCACACCCACGCCCACCACAGCGGCGGATAGCCCGGCCGCTCATCCTCAGGCGGAGGGTCGGAGGGCACGCCGGTGACGAGCAGACGGTGCGAGTTGATGCCGTAGGGCGTGCAGGTCAGCAGCGTCAAACGATTGTCGCCTTGCTTCGGCTGCAATTTGCTGGTGTCGCTCGGCAGAATCACATCGATTGACGCAACCCGATACCAGAAGGTTTTATCGAGGATGCGCATGCTGAAATAGTCGCCTTTGCGCACACGCGTCAGATTCGTGAACAGCATCCTGTCAGGCAACGCCGTATGCCCGGTCAGAATCGGATGGATCGAGGTGCCGTCGATGGGCAGCGCCGTGGTGGCGATATGCCCGGCGCCGATCTGCAGCACCCGGTCGGAGGTGCCGTGGTAGATCGGCAGATCGATGCCGGCGCGCGGCATCTCCACATATCCCATCATGCCGGAACCATCGGGATTGAGGACCTTATTGTATCGGTCGAGCGGCGAGGTGATCTCGACCTCGGAGAACGGGTCGCGCACGCGCGGATTGCCAAGCTCGTGGTTATAGGCGTAGGCCTCGTCCCACATGGCCTTGAGCTGTTTGTCGTCCAATCCGCTCACCGAACGCGTGTAGGAGGCCGTCGCATCCTCGACGGTGCGCAGATAGAGCCAGTTCGCCAGCAGCGGATATCCGATCATGCCGGAGCCGATGAGGATCACCAGCGCGAACACGAGGTTGCCGAGTGTGCGCGAGCCTTTGCGCCGTTTGGCACCAGCGGATCTCATAGCGCTCATCGCCGCCCTCCTTCCTCGGAGGGCCCCGGGGAGGGCGCGCCTGCCCCACCGGCCTCGCGCCGCAGCCGCGCCAACATCCGTCGATAGTCCTGTTTGCGCAAGCCGACGACCATCAGCGTCACCGAACACACGACCAGGCAGCCGACGAGCACGCCGAGCAGCCACCACGGCATCGGACGGCACATCCGGTCGAGCTGATCATCGTCGGGCAGCTCCGTGGGCACGCCGCGCACGAGCAACCGGTGCGAATTGATGCCATAGGGCGTGCAGGTCAGCAGCGTGACGTAGTCCTTGCCGGAGACGATCTTGATCTTGCTCAGGTCGTCGGGTTTGACCACGCTGATCTGATCGACCTTATAGGCGAGCCGCTGTCCGACCACATCGATGATGAACACATCGCCCTTCTTCATGCGGCTCAGGTTGGTGAACAACAGCCGGTCGGGGATGCCGGTGTGGCTGGTGAGCACGCTGTGCGTGCCCGCGCCGCCGACCGGCAGCGAGGTCTCCGGGATATGTCCGACGCCTTCGAGCAGCACCTGTTCCGAGGTGCCGTGTCGGATCGGCAGATCCACGTCGATCGAGGGGATATCGATGGTGCCGATCAACCCCTTTCCGTCGACGTTGAGCACATCCTCGTAGTTCGAGGGAATCGCATATCCGGAGCCGGGCACGAAGGGATCCTTGACCGGATCTCCCCGCAGGCTTTCGTTGTATTCATGCGCGGCTTTGAGCATCGCCTGTCGCTCGGCCTTGCTGAGGATGCTGATTTCCTTGGTGTACGCGGCGGCGGCCTCGCCGAAGAAATGGGAGTTGATATACGAGGCGACGGCCGGATAGAGGAGAATCCCCAGCCCCAGGACCAGCACGAGGGTCATGCCGATCAGCGGCAGAACGCCTTGTTTGACCGAGTTGGTCGAGTTAGCCGAGTTGGTCGGGCCCGCGGAACCGGGTCCTCCGCCGCCGGCGCGCGGCTTGGCATGCCGCCCGCGGAACGGTGGAGGCGCGGCGGAACGCCGCCCATTCCGGGGCGCTGTCCAAGGCACTGTCCGGGGCATGGGCACCGTCCTTTCGTCCGCCTCCTGTTCGCATGAGCGTGGCGCGCCCATCGTAACACCCCCTATCGAATAGGGGTTCCCCTTTCATTTCCGTCTGCGGCGCAACGCGACGACGCCCACCCCACGCGCCGTAGAATGGAGTCCAAGGAAAGGGGTGCGAGTGGGCAATATCCTCGATTATGTCGCCGGCGAGACGCGCACCTTCGCCGAGCTGCCGTTCAATGAGGTCGACGCGCTGGTGTTCGCCCAACTCGCCTACGAGGACGTGCCCGACGCGGTGCCGACGCTCGACGGCCTCGAAGAGAGTCAGGGGACCCTGCGCCGACGCCTGCGCGCTTTCTCCCCGCGCCACCCGTTCTCCTCCCTACGCCAAGTCGCCCGACCGACGTTCTCCGAGGTGACGATAGCCGAACTCGACCGCCTGCTGCACGGCGATGAATCAACCGACCCCGACGCCCACCCCGAGGATGACGACGATCGACCTGAAGCGCAGCGCGAAACGCATCGTCTCTCCCATCGCGAGGCGCGTCATGAAGCCCATCACGAAGCGCATATGGTGCATTTCGTCGATCCGAAGGTCATCCACGACTTCCATCGCGCCGTCGCCTCAAGCCCCCGCTTCTCCGATGTGCTCGTCGGCGCCTTCGGACACAGCTTCGACGAGGACCGGCAGACGCAGTTCGCGGCCGTCACCTACCTGCTCGACGACGAGGCGGGAACGATGGTCGTGGCCTTCCGCGGCACCGACGATTCGCTAATCGGTTGGAAGGAGGACTTCAATATGTCCTTCCAATATCCGGTGCCGGCGCAACGTTCGGCGGCCGACTATGTGCGCCGCCTGGCCGCGCTGCGCCGCAATAACCCACTGATTCTGGTGGGCCATTCGAAGGGCGGCAATCTGGCGGTGTATGCCGCGATGAACGCCGACGAGCGCACGGACCGGCGCATCGAGCGCGTCTTCTCGCTCGACGGCCCCGGCTTTCCCGATCGCGTCGTGCACAGCGGCGCCTACGCGGCGGTCAGCGGGCGCGTGACCAAGATCGTGCCCGACTCCTCGATCATCGGCATGATCCTGGAGACGCCGGAGCCCTGCGAGGTCATCGCCTCCGACGCCGCCGGCCTGATGCAGCATTTCGCGTTCTCCTGGCAGGTCGAGGGCGACCATTTCGTGCGGCGCGACGAAATAGCCTCAAGCTCGCAGACCTTCAACGCGGAGCTCAATGACTGGATGGCTTCACTGACCGAGGAACAGCGCGAGCACGCGGTCGACGCGCTGTTCGCGGTGCTCGGCGCCTCCGGGGCCAGCGATTTCTCCGGGTTGATGTCGGCCTTGCCGATGGCGATTCCCTCGATGATCGGCACCGTGGCGGGGCTCACGCCCGACGAACGCCGCCATATCGGCTCGGCCCTGAAAATCCTCGCGGCCGCGGCGATGGCGCGCCGCACGTCGGCAAAGCAGTGAGCGCCGGGCGCAACGGGAAAAACCCGCGCATCCGACGCTCAGCGATATCACGAAATATCAGAAGGAATTCCAGCGGCTCAGGCGACGAACTTGAGGAAAGCCTCGACCTGGGCGGCAATCGCCTGCTCCGCATCGTCATCGAAGGTGAGCACGCCGGTGCCCCAGCTTTCGCCCGGGATGACCACACCCACCTGATCCTCAAGCAGCTCGGCCTTGCCGAAGTTCATGAGTTCGGTGAGCTTGGCACGCACACCGGCGCCGGCGGACTGGCCCGACACCGAGGAGATCGCGACCTTCTTGCCGGCCATCACGGCGGCGGATTCGGCCGGCGCGGGCTCGACGGGGCGGGACAGCCAGTCGAGCAGATTCTTGAGCACGCCCGGATAGGAATAGTTGTACTCCGGGGAGAAGATCCACACGCCGTCGGCCTCGGCGACGGCCTTGCGCACGGCGGCCACGGAGGCCGGCGTCGGGAATTCCGCGCCTTGGTCGAAGAACGGAACGTCGGCGTAATCGAGGAACTCGACCTCGGCGCGGCCGGCGACGAGCGCCTCGGCCTTCTCGGCGAGCTGGCGGTTGAAGCCGCGGTCATGCAGGGAACCGACGATGAAGAGGAGCTTGGTCATATCATGCCTTTCGCTTGTGGTGAACTGTCGGTGGAGCCATTATCGGCACTCGCCGACGACATACCTAGGGGAGGTATGCTTAGCGCGGAATACGGTGTGGTGTTGCTCACTATTGGGAATGGGCCCCGACACGCACGGCATTAGGATGGGACGCATGGATACCGTGCTTAATTGGCTGCAGACGAACGCAGGACGCATCATATGGCTGGTGTTGGTGCTGGTCGTGACGCTGGCCGTCACGCGAGCGCTGGGTTCGCTGCTGCGCCGACTGCTCGACCGGTCGAATATGCCCAGCGCCTCGATTTTCATCAATATCATGCGCGTGGTGGTTTGGGCGACCGCGGCGGCGCTGGTGCTGCAGCCGGTGTTCGGCATCAATCCGACCACGATCGTCACGGCGCTCGGCGTCGGCGGCGTGGCGCTGTCTCTGGGCTTGAAAGACACCATCGCCAATGTGGTCTCCGGCTTCGGACTCATGCTCGGCAAGGTCGTGCAGCCGGGCGATCTGGTGAACATCGCCGGCACGACGGGCATGGTCAAGGACATCACCTGGCGGCAGACGGTGGTCCTCGAGCGCAACGGCAACGAGATGGTCATCCCGAATTCTCAGCTCAACACCGCGCAATTGGAAAAGCTCACGGTCTCCAACGAAGCCTGCGTCACGGTGCCCTTCGTCACGCGCGCCGACATCGACGCCGAGGCCGTGACCTCAGCCATCCGCGACGCCGTGGTCCGGGCGACGGCCGGCATGACATTGGAGGGCAATCCGCCGATCGTGCGGTTCACGGGCGCCACGGCGCTCGGCATGTCGGGCGAGGTGCTGGTCTTCGCCGCACCGGGCGTCCTCCCCGGCGTAATCCGCGACCGCGCCGCCCGCGCACTGGCCGGCGCGCCCTGGCTTCCCGATATTCCGCTTGCCGAGGCATCCGCCGCCACCGGCCATGACGAGGAAAGCCGCGGCGGCCGCTGAGATCATCGGCACGACGCCGTGGGCTCAGGAGGCCTGGGCCCCCTCCCCCGCCTCCCGGTCCTTCAGATAGATCTCGGGGATGTCGCGTTCCTGGTCGTGCAGCTTGCCCCAGATCACCGGCTTGCCGGTGGCCAACGAGGCGGGCATGTCGAGGATGCGCTGATTGGACGACCCGCGGAACTGCAGGCGCGTGTCCTTGAGCGTCCTGATATAACGGCCATCGACCAACACATCGATCAGCTCCAGCAACTCGCGTTTGTCGGGCGTCTCGCCTTCGCGCATGAGTTCCTCGAAAGTGTATCCGGTCCAGGACCAGATATCCTTGGAATCGCCGAATTCGGCGCGGATACGGCGCGCGAGCGGCAGCAGCACCGGCGTTGCGAGCAGCGGCTCCCCGCCCAGGAAGGTAATGCCCTGCACATAATCGGGGCGCAGGTCGTCGATGATGCGCCCCTCAAGAGCGGGCGTGTATTCATGGCCTGCCCCGAAATCCCATATCGAGGCATTGAAGCAATCGACGCAGTGGAAGGGGCAACCGGAGACATACAGCGAGTTGCGCACGCCCTCTCCATCGGTGACGACGAAGGTCTTGTAGTCGGCGATCATGCGCCGCGACATGCGCCGGCCGTCCCACTGCCCGGCCTTCGGATCGTTGCACAGCCCGCCGGAGGGCACCGACGGCCCGCGCCCGGTCTCGCCGGCGGCAAAATCATGGTTGGTCATCATGTGCCCTTCCTCGTCACCGGACGCTGCCTCAGCACCGTCCTATATTTGCTGCCTTGCATGGACCATGCGGCATATCGGGAATCCATTGCGGACAATATCGACAACATGTCCTTGAGACGATTGCTCAGATCCGCATGCAGTAAATTCTCGGCGTGTGCGGCACGGTTTCTTAGCGTCCGCACACGCTTGAGCCGAGAGGCGGTTTCATATCGCCCCTGGTCATCTTGCCTTACATTGGGAAAAGCCTGCGACAGGCCCGATTCCCAGAGACGCTGTTGAATTTCACAACGCGCATTCCTCGGCAGACCAGAGCCTAGAAGAATGTCCCATGTCCCGAAGGTCAACTGGGCAAGGACATCGTCTCTTGTCACCGACTGACCGAAACGAGGATGACCGCGGGCGCGATGCGTCGCTTCACGCACCGCATGATGCCGGGCCTCCTGAATGTTCTTGCGCAACACATCGTAAATCTCGTCAGGAGTGCTTCCCTGGTCCGCCCCGATCCAATCATCCATATGGTAGAGAAAAGGACACACACGCACCAATGCGACATCACAGGCATTACGAACGGCAATCTCAACATCCGAGCAGTGCTTCAGCACAACCCCTATCATCCGCTGATTCCAGCGATACAAATCAACGGCGCCTGTGCGATCTCCCTGAGCCTCATCAAGGTAAGGCCTCAGCCGCGGACGGCTCAACAGCGCTTCCACAAAACAAGCCTCATCTGCTTGCATAACGTCCTTATGCTCAGATATTCTTATATATGCGCCAAGGCGAAAGGCCGCGGCATCCTACTTCGATGAACCCCCGGCACATGCCGAGGGTTCATTTGTTTTAGCGCGCTTCTTCGAACCACTCGCGGGTCTTGCCGTCGGCGAGGGTGACGTGGCCGGTGGAACCGCTCATGTGCTTGACGCGGTGGGCGATCTCCTCGTGACGGCCGTGGACCATCGGGCGGGCGACCGGCGAGCCGAGGTAGCCGCAGGTGCGCTTGGTCACATTGCACTTGTCGGGGTCGGCGTTGCCGCATTCGGGGCACTTGAAGCCCTCGTCGGTCGGCTCGAAGTCGCCTTCGAAGCCGCACACGAAGCAGTGGTCGATCGGCGTGTTCGTGCCGAGGTAGCCGATGCCGATGTTATAGGCATAGTCCCACACGGTTTCGAGGGCCTTGGGGTTGTCCTGCAGGCACGGGTACTCGCAGTAGTTGATGAAGCCGCCCGACGCGTAATACGGGAAGTCCTTCTCATAGTTGAGCTTCTCCATCGGCGTGGGCTGCAGCCAGACCGGGTAGTGGAAGGAGTTGGTGTAGAAGTCGTGGTCGGTGACGCCCTCGACGACGCCGAACTTCTCGCGGTCCATGCGGTTGAAGCGATCGGTCAGGGACTCGGCCGGCGTGGAATACACGGAGTAGTGGTATCCCTCGGCGTGGCTCCACTGCTTGCACAGCTCGCTCATGCGCTTGACGATGGACAGGGCGAACTCCTTGCCCTCCGGATCCCAACCATGGTCGCGGATCCAGTTCTTGCCATAGAACACGGCGGCCGTCTCGGCCAGGCCGATATAGCCCAGCGACACGGTGGCTCGCTCGTTCTTGAACAGCGTGTCCACGGGGTCGTTCGCGCCAAGGCGGCCAAAGGCGCCGAAGCGGAACAGTGTGGGCGCGTTGACCGGCGTGGCCTGCTTGCAACGCATGATGCGGAATTGCAGCGCCTGGTGCGCGACCTCCATGCGCTCCTCGAACAGCTTCCAGAAACGGTCTTTGTCACCGCGCGACTCCAAGGCGATGCGCGGCACATTGACGGAGACGACGCCGAGGTTCATGCGGCCGTCTTCCTCGTCCTCGCCGGTGGCGGGGTTGATCCACCCCTGCAGGAAGGAGCGGCAGCCCATCGGCGCCTTGAAGGAGCCGGTGATCTTGACGATGTTCTCATAGAACACCACATCGGGATACATGCGCTTGGTGGCGGATTCGAGCGCCAGCTGCTTCATGTCGTAGTTCGGGTCGTCCGGGTCGGCGTTGACGCCGTGCCTGACGGTGAACACGAGCTTGGGGAAGATCGCGGTGTGATGCTCCTTGCCGAGGCCGCGGATGCGGTTCAAAAGAATCGCGCGCTGGATCTCGCGGGAGAACCAATCGGTGCCTAGGCCGAAGCCGACGGTGACGAACGGGGTCTGGCCGTTGGAGACACGGTTGGAATTGATCTGGTATTCCATCGTCTGCATGGCGTCGTAGATCGCCTTGCGCGTGCGGATCTTGGCGAGGATCTCGCGTTCCTGCTCGAGTTCGTCGACATCCGTATGGAACGGGGTGTCCATCGGCAGCGGCTCGCGCGAGCCGAAATGCAGCTTGGCCGGCTCGTTGCGCTTGGCGTTCTCGACCTGGCGGCGGGCGAATTCGACGGGCATGCCGTCGGGGATCGTCTCGCGGGCCTCCTCGAGGAACTTCTCGTAATCCTTCCTCGCATAGACGGCCAGGTGCTCGTCGGCGCGGTTGGCGGTCTGTCCGCCATACTGCGAGCTCGCCACATCCTTCATGATCTGCGTGATCTGCGTGGCGGCGATGGCGATGGACTTCGGGGAGGCCATCGGCGCGTTGCCCAGCGTGAAGCCGTTGGCCAGCATGTCCCAGAAGTTGGGCAACGAGCAGTTGGACTGCGCGGTGAACGGCGAGTAGTCGGCGTCGTGGAAGTGGATGTCGCCCTTCATATGCGCGTTGGCGACGGCGGAGGGGAGCATCTGGAAGGCCGAGGCCTTGGACACGGCGCCGGCCAGCAGGTCGCGCTGGGTGGCGTAGACATTCGAGTCCTTGTTCGCGTTCTCATGGATGAGCGTCGGATCGTGGTTGATGAAACGGGAGACGGCCTCGTTCACGTCGGTGGCCTTGGCGCGCTCGATGTCGCGGTCGAGGCGGTAGCTCGTGTAGGCGCGGGCCACGTCGTAGAGATGGTTCTCGATCAGGCCGTGCTCGACGAGGTTCTGGATGTCCTCGATCTTGGCGGGGCCGGCGTAGCGCTCCTTGACCTCGCCTTCGATCTGGTTGGCGATGCCGCGGATCAGGTCCTCCTGCTGGGGGCCGATCTGCTTGCCCAAATCCTGGAAGGCGGACTTGATGGCGACGATGATGTTCACCGGATCGAAGTCCACGATGCGTCCGTCGCGCTTCTCGACCTTCACCATGCTGGTGGAGCGTGCAGTGCCGACGGTCTCCATCACCTGAACGTCCATATTCCGTCCTCTCGTTGGTTAAATCACATTCCCCATGCACACATGAAGCCGCGCATATGAGGGCAAATTACATGCGTGTAGGTTTTTCTGCCTTGGCTACTATACGCTAAGCCACCCCTAGATGTAGTACCAGCAGCACCAAAAACCACTAGCCCTAGTGTTTATCGGCGGAATGACGCCGATACGATGACGACGCTCGGCGTGTCGGGCGCGTCCGCCCCCGAGCGGGTGCCGCGAGTACAGTGGAGCCCATGACCTTCGATATGTCGGCGCCCGGCCCGCGCCCCCTCGACCAACTGCCGCGCCTGGCCGGCGAGACCACCGCCGAGAATCCGTGGCCGGTGTCCGTGCTCAGCCAGAAGTTCCATACGGCCGTGGAAAAATGGCCCGCCGCATGGATATGCGGACAGATCACCGAGATCAACACCCGCCGCGCCGGCTCCGCCTATCTGACCGTGCGCGACGATTTCGAGGACATCGCGATATCGGTGTCCGGATGGCGCGCCTTCGCCGCGGCCGCCGCGCAGTTCCGCCAGGGCGACCGCGTGGTCATCCACGGCAAGGCCGATGTGTGGGTCAAGCAGACCCGACTGAGCTTCATCGGCGACGATATCCGCAAGATCGGCGCCGGTGGCTTGAAGGAGCAGATCGACGAGCTGCGCAAGAAGCTCAAGGGCGAGGGCCTGTTCGACGCCGAGAACAAGGTGCCGTTGCCCGAGTTCCCCTCCTGCATCGGCCTGATCTGCGCCCCGCAGGCACGTGCCGAGGGCGACGTCATCACCAATGTGAACCTGAGATGGCCGGCGGTCCGCTTCAAGGTCGTGCACACGCATGTGCAGGGCGCGCAGTGCCCGCCCGACGTGATCGAGGCGATCCGTCGGCTGGACGCCGACCCCGAGGTCGACGTGATCGTCGTGGCGCGCGGCGGCGGCGCCTTCGAGGATCTGGTCGGCTTCTCCGACGAGGGCGTGGTGCGCGCGGCGGCGGCCTGCGTGACTCCCCTGGTGTCGGCCATCGGCCACGAGGACGACTGGACGCTGATCGATCTGGCCGCCGATTTGAGGGCTTCGACGCCAACCGACGCGGCCAAGCGCATCGTGCCCGACGTGCACGAGCAGATGCGCCTGATCGAGCAAACCATCGGTCGCATGCGCATGCGCGTGGAGGCGCGCGTGGAGGGCGAGATCCGGCTGATCGAAGGCTACGCGAACCGCCCGAGCCTCACCCAGCCGTTGACGATGCTGGAGCCGCACCAGCGTGTGCTTGACGATGCGCGCATGCGGCTGGACATCGGATTGCGCCGTCTGGTCGACGATGCGGCTCTGACGATCGAGAAGGCCCATGCCTCCCTCACGGCCCTGAGCCCGCAGTCGACGCTTGACCGCGGCTATGCGGTGGTCCAAGGCGCCGACGGACATGTGCTCTCCGACGCCTCGACCGTCTCCCCCGGCGACGCGCTGACGCTCACCCTGCGCCGCGGCGTCGTCACCGCCACCGCCGATGCCGTCGCATCGCCTAGTGACGAGTAATACATAGTCCTATATATTTCAATATTCACATCCCGATATCCATAAGGAACGAACATGACCGAGAAGAAGAACGACGCCCCCGCCTCCTCGCTGACCGACAAGGAGCGCGAGGCCATCGCACAGATGCCCTACGAGCAGGCGCGCGATCAGCTGGTCCAGGCCGTGCAGGCGCTGGAGGCCGGCGGCCTCGACCTCGACCAGTCGATGCGCCAGTGGGAGATCGGCGAGGCGCTGGCCCAGCGCGCGCAGAGCCTGCTCAACGAGGTGCGCGCCAAGCTCGACGCCGCGCAGAACGCGCAGGCCGCCACGGCCGATACCGCTGGGACGCAGTCTAACTTGGATTGAGCCCCTCCATCAGCCGACGGCGATGGTGACCAGCAACGCGGCGTGATCGGAGCCGGGGATCTTCCGCACCTCGGTCTGGCCGGCGGACATGCCTTGGTCGAGCACCACATGGTCGATGCCGGCGAAGCGCGGCAGCCATTGCCGGTTCGTCGGCCAAGTGAACGCGAAGCCATGGCCGGAGGCGCGCGCCGCGTCGACGAAGCGATCGCCGAGGAAATCACGGAACGGCGCATGGTCGACGGTGGCGTTGAAATCGCCCATGAACACATATCGCGTGTCCGTATGCGACCGCATGCGCCCGAGCTCGTCCAACGAACGCTTCCATTGACGCCAATATCCCGGCACCGGCGCGGTCGTGTGCACGGATACAAAGCGCACGTCTAAGCCTTCGCCCCCGCCATTGCCCTCGACGGAACCGAAGCGCACGGTGCCGCCGGGCATGAACGATGCCGAGGAATCCACGTCATCGTCCCTCGGGTCCCCCAGCGGCGTCGCCGACCATATGCCATTGCCATAGACGCCGTCGGAACTCGACACATTCGCATACGGCAGATATGCCTCGATGCCCGCCTGGTTCAGCGCCGCCACGAAGTCGTCGGTGGTCTCCTGCAACGCCAGCACCTCGACGCGCTCGTCGCGCACCAGGTCGACGATGGACTGCGCGTCGGCCTGGCCCTTGTAGACGTTGGCGGTCATGACGCGCGCGTAGGTGTCATCGGTGATCGGGGACGCGGCACCCACCGCATTGACCGCGGCATCCGGCAGCGGCGCCGAGGGAACGAAGAAGGGATATTGCCAGCCGATCTCGACGCCGGCGAGCGCCAAGGCGAGCAGAGCGACGAGATAGCGGCGGGACACCAAGGCCAGCACCAGCGCAATCACCGCGGGAATGGCGAACCATGGGGCGGCCGACACGACGATCGGCACATAGGGCAGCTCCTGCAGGTCGGCAGGCAGGGCGCGCGAGACGACGCCGACCAGCGCCACCAACGCGAATAGGGTCGCCAATGCCGCGAGGATACGATGGCGACGCCGCGGACGGGCGGACTGCACCGCGGCAGCCTTCGCGCCGCCTCGCATGTTTCCCCGCGCAGAGGTCCGGGCGCCACCCCGCGCACTCTCTTGCGCGGCGGTTCGCGCGCCGCCTCTTCTGCCGTTCCGTGCAGCGGTTCGCGCGCCGTTACGAGTAGCGCCTCGCGCGTTCCCCCGCGCTCCTCCCCTATTTGATCGCGCCCCGACCATAGTTACCTCCCTGACGAACGCAGGCCAGACTACCCCGCCGCCATGGCGCGCACACTCATACCGGCGAACGATTCACGCAACCCTGACGCCCGGATGCGTGCCGCCGCCAAAGCGTGTACAATATCCCTCTGTTGCCTCAGTAGCTCAGTGGATAGAGCACTTCTCTCCTAAAGAAGGTGTCGCAGGTTCGATTCCTGTCTGGGGCACTCTTGGATCTCGGCGGGCAACGAGGACCACGTAATATTCCGGTATCTCGGCATTTCGGCGACGCCGCGCACGCATACGATGGACTACAGTGGCCGGTAATGCACGACAGACGAAAGAAGGTCGATGATGACTGCCGCCGCTTCCTGTGGTTCCGTGTCCGCACCCGCGCTGGGATTGCCCGACGCCTGCGCCATCCCCGAGGCGAAGGGAACGCTGCCCAAGGGGATGTTCGCCGGAAAGGGACCGATTTCGAACACCCTGCGCCAACATTTCGTGCGCGACGTCGCCTCGATCCATCTGCTCGCGCTGTTGAGGCCGGCCAACACCGGGCTTGCCGACGGCGCGCGCATCCACGAGATCATGGTGCTGGGGCTTAGGATGAGCGGCGTGGACGCCACGGTGCCCGCCGATGTCATCGAACATATCGCGGCGCAGCGCCCGAATTCCGGGGTGCTGTTCGTCGCGGTGCGCGACGGCGAGACCAACAGCGGCACTAACGAGCCTGGCAAGGCATCGGAGCAATGCGCGCTAGCCGTGCGCCGCCGCGTTCCCGGGCGCGCCGGGCATGTCGCCCAGTTCGCCGTGCATGCGAGCGAATGGCAGGACCCGCGCGACATCCTGCTGGAGATCGAGGGCGCGTCCCTCGACGAGGCGTGGGAGTCGCTGTGCTCGCAGGCGATCCTCGGGGAAACGGACCCAGCGGATCTCGACGCCCGACTGCTGCGGCGCGATCGCGTCAAGGCGCTCAAGGCCGAGGAGGCGAAGCTCGCCCGCGACCATGGGCGGGCCAAGAATCCGGCACAGCGCAACGAGATCTTCACCAAGCTGCATAAGGTGCGCAAGGAGCTCGAAGCCCTGGCCCAATAGGCCAATCCACCGCTCCGACCCATCCCAATGACATAATTCCACCGTTTCGCACTCTGGATGGCAGTCCATCCGCCGTTCCGCCATATCGAAGGTCCCCATGCGTTATCTTCTCGCCCCCGATTCGTTCAAGGAATCCGCCACGGCGTTGCAAGTGGCACAAGCCATGCGCCGTGGCATACTTGCAGCGGACCCGACCGCCGAAACACGGCTGATGCCCCTATCGGACGGTGGCGAAGGCCTGACCGTGACCCTGACGCACGCCACCGGTGGCACGATGCGGGAAGTCACAGCGCACGATGCGCTCGGCCAACCGATCATCGCACGATATGGCTTCCTCGGCGATGACATCATCACTGCGGACCAACGGACGGATGCCATCGACGAATATGACGCCTCTCCGCGCACGGCAGTGATCGAGCTGGCGGCGGCCAGTGGCCTCGAAGTCATTCCTCCGGCCGAGCGTCGCCCGCTTGAAGCGTCGACCTTCGGCACCGGCGAGGTCATGGCCGCCGCCATCGAAGCCGGTGCCGAGCGCATCATCCTAGGGCTCGGCGGCAGCGCCACCACCGATGGTGGCACCGGACTGGCACGGGCGTTGGGCTATCGGTTCCTCGACAACGAGGGGCGTGAGCTTCCTCCCGGCGGCGGTGATTTGATCCGGCTCGAACGCATCGACGACGCGCATGTGAACCCGTTGACCCGGCGCATCCCCATCATCCTGGCCAGCGATGTCACCAATCCGTTGACCGGCCCCTCGGGCGCAGCGCACGTATTCGCCCCGCAAAAGGGCGCCACCCCCATGCAGGTCGAACGGCTTGACGCCGGTCTCGCCCATCTGGCCGACGTCATCGAGCGATTCAATGGACGGCAAGTGCGCGCCCGTCCCGGTGCCGGCGCAGCCGGAGGCACGGGCGCGGGATTGCTGGGACTATTCGAGGCGCAGATCATGCCAGGCATTGAACTCGTGCTCGACATGGTGCACGGACGTCAGGCCTGCGAATGGGCCGATCTGGTCATCACCGGCGAAGGCTCCATCGACGCGCAGACCCCGCACGGCAAAGTGCCGGCCGGTATCGCGCGGTTCGCCCGCGCATGCGACACACCAGCCATCGCCATCGGCGGCCGGGTAACCCGAGATCCACATGTCTTGGCTCAACTGCGGCAGGCCGGCATCAAGGCCGCTTTCTCCATCGCACCCGGCCCAGCCGAGCTTGAGGACCTGTTGCGCGATGTCGAGATCAACGTCGAGGCGACCTGCGCATCCATCGCAGGACTCCTGAAGTCATTGGCCAACAAATAAGCGAACTGCCACACTCTAAGCAGGAATGGCGTCAATCCGTCGGTTCCGCCGTCAGCGTGGCAGCTCGCCTATCATCGATGCCGTTGGGGTCAACGGGGGTCATTGGAGCCTTCGGCAACGGGTTCGAAGGGCACTGGCTCAACCGGATGATCGGCGTCGACGTTGAGGTAGACGCTGTATTCCTCCCCGCCGCCAATCTCATAAAGCGGCTTCATATGCAGCTGGGAGGCCTTGGCCGCAAGCGGAGCACCGACTTCCGGAAGATCCGGAACATTGACCTCGTGGCCGGGCAATGCCATGAGCACATCGCCTTCGAGCACAGCGCGGCGTTCCGGGGAGCCAGCCAACGACTCGGTGTGCCAAGCCGGGGCGATGGAGATCTCCACGGTCTCGCCATCATGCCAGACGCGTTCGATGGCCACATATCCGTCCGCAAGGCGTTCGAGTGGCACGCTCGCGCCCGCGACCAAATCGCCGCGCAAGAGCAAGCGCATGGGCGCGCACCCGGCCGCCGTCCCAGGATCGAGGCGCACGGTCAGCTTGGCTATGAGATCCTCGGGATACGCGGTCTCCAATTCAACATGCAGACCCCGTTCGCGCCAGTCAAGACGCGAGGGAACGAAAGCCGTCAGCAGCAGCGTCGGCACGGCGGCGTTCCCGGCCGAGTCAGCGACACGGAACCACAGGTCCTTGCTCAGGTCGGAGGCCGCCTCCACACCCGAGGCGGTGCAGCACCAGAAGGTGTCGTCAACCGTGGAGAACACCTTGTGCGCGCCCACGCCCATCGGCTGATGGTACTGGCTCAGGCCCGTGCGTGGGCTCAGGCAGTTGAGCACGGCATCGAACTTGAGCCGCGCCAGCCAGTCCGCGTACTGTTTTCCTCCCGTCCACCGCAGCAGGGCGGAGACGACGCGCTCGGTATTGTGCCCGTTGCAGCTCTCGGACTCGCCGAAGGTCAGGGCATCCGACAGATCGCCGGCGGTGCCCCAGTGCTCGGCCTTGTCGCTCACGCCGTATTCGAGCGTGTAGTGCGTGGCCTTGGAACTGTTCGACCCGTTGGCGAAGGTGCGTGTGCCGAGCATCCGCGCGAAATTGATGGCAGCGTCGCGGTATTTGTCCTCACCGGTGACCTCCCACCGATGCTCGGCGGCGATGATCTGCGGCAGATGCGTGTTGCCGTGCAGGTCCTCGAGCACATCCTCGCCACGCGACACGGGGCCGAGGAAATAGTCGCGATCGAAGATCTTCGCCGTCTCCAGCGCGGTCTTGTCGCCGCTCAGGTCATAAAGGTCATAAAGCGCGTCGCCGATGCCGCCGAACTCGTTGATCGGGTTCAGACGGGTGGGCCGCAGCATATTGTCGACCTTCCAATGCCCCAGTCCCTCGAACCTACCGGCGATGTAATGGGCCAATCTCAACGACAGATCCAGCGCGGTGGCATTGCCGGCATATCGATAGGCGTCGTTGAGCCCCTGCATGATTTTGTGCAACGTGTAATACGGTGCCCAGATCTTGCGGTATTCCTTCGATTCAAGCGTGTCCAGCTGGCTGTCGGGGAAGGCAGAGAGATAGCCGTCATCGCGCGCGCACTCGGCCAGGGCGGCGACCACGTCATCCACGACGGCCTTGAGCCGCGCCTTCGTCTCCGGCTCGGCCTTTGCATCGCAGTTGGCATGGAACTTCGCGGCGGCCGACAGGAAATGCCCGACGAAATGACCGCGCAGACCGCAGTCCGGAGCCTCCCAGCCACCCAGAGGCTTCACGCCCGCGGGCTCGGCCACCCCCGCGTTCACGCGGAAGTTGTGCATCAGCCGATCCAGATCGAAATCCAGCACATAGTCACGCACCAACAGCTGACGACGGCGGAACTCGCCGTCCGTCAACGTCACTCCGGACAGAGGAAACGTCTCGAACACGCAGGCCTGTCGTTCGTTCATCATATTGCTCCTTTGCATCATTGCTTCCTTTGCATCACGAATCACAGTGGCCATATGGCCATCGGATTAGTCCATGAGCCCGTGGTCACGCCCATCGCGGACAAAGAGGGGGATGACATCGATGGGGGCATCCGCTTGAATGAAGGCACCGCCGTGGATGATACGGCCGGTGAGGATCTCCGTCCAAGAGGTATCGGAGTCTCCTGGCAGGTACACCTGGCGTGAGCGTGCTCCGGCTTCGAGTATGGGTGCGACGAGTAGGTCGGGGCCGAGCATGTATTCGTCGGCGATGTCGCTGGCTTGTTCGTCGTGGGGAAATTCGTAGAACAGGCCGCGCATGAGGGGGTGTCCGGTGCGGTGGGCCTCGTCGAACAGTTCGCGTAGGTAGGGGCGCAGGGTCTCGCGCAGTTTGATGTACTTGATGATGATCGTCTCGACGGTCTCGCCGTAGCTCCATGGTTCGTTGTCGGCGCCGGAGGGGGAGCGGTGCTCGCCGGCCTTGTTGGTGATGGTCTGCTTCATGGTGCCGTCGGCCTGCGGGGCGGAGCGGTCGCCGTGGTTGCGCATCACGGGCGAGAAGCAGGAGAACTGGCACCAGCGCGCGAGCAGTTCGCGGAAGGCGGGGTCGGT
>NZ_JBKETB010000016.1:0-48028 GCF_056355835.1 Bifidobacterium sp. LH_730 | reverse complement strand
GAGATATAGATGGCGTACACGATCGGCACGATGAACACGAACACGAACACCACCGAAAACGGCCACATGAACTTCCAACCACGCCAATCACGACGATGACGATTCATCTTCCCCGCCGTCTTGGCTACGGGCGCGGCTCCCGATCTGACCATCCTTGGCCCCCTTGTATCAACAACGTTATAGATAAGTCAAAGAAATAGGACAAGTGGCCATCAATCACATCGTTGACAATCCACGACGCAATGTCTCTCCATCCCGTTCTTTAACGTTGTAGTAATCATAACACTGATATACAACTACGGCAACCACATGACGCCCCGTGTTCTCAGGGTTCTCAATTGACTCCTCGGCGTCACGACACTTCGAAGTACGGCGCGTTGTTCGCAACAACCTACCGCTGACGGCGACTCAGCGGCACAAAATTACGAACAGTAGCGCGACGCTCGCAGAAACATGCCGCTGACGGACTCTCAGTGTCACGTTTCTGCAAAGAGGCGGCGGGACTGTAGACAAATTCCAATAACGTGACGAAAAACGTGACAAGAGTTAAAATCTAACTGTTGAAAACGTGACAAAAAACGTGACAAACATATTCGTCACCGACGACCGTCACACATCGACACCGGAAGAAAGGGCTCGCAATGCTCACACGCAAGGCATCGGAACGGCTGGAGGCCTGGAAAGCCAATCCCCGGCACAAGGCCCTGCTCATCACCGGTGCCCGGCAGGTCGGTAAAACAACTCTGGTGAGGGAATTCGCCAAACGGCATTACGACCATTTCGCCGAACTGAACTTCCTGCGGGACCCGTCGGCTGCGACCGTATTCGAAGGCGCGCTCGACGCGAATACGGTCATCGCCAATCTCACGGCATATCTGCGCACTCCGCTTAAGCCCGGCCACACACTGGTGCTGCTCGACGAGATACAGGAATGCCCGGCGGCGCGCACCGCCATCAAATTCCTTGTGGAAGACGGTCGTTTCGACTATATCGAAACCGGTTCGCTGCTAGGCGCGCGCACCAAGGAAGTGGCCTCCTATCCCGTGGGTTTCGAAGAACCGCTTCGCATGACCCCGATGGATTTCGAGGAATTCTGCATCGCCAACGGCGTGCAGGAATCGACCATCGACCTGCTCCACGACCATTTCGTGCAACGGACACCGGTCAGCGCGGCGGTGCACGAGACCATGATGCGGCTGTTCCGCCTCTATGTCGTCGTTGGCGGCATGCCCGACGTAGTGCAACGTTATGTGAATACGCATGATATCGCACAGGTCATCGAGGCGCAGACGAGCCTGTTGTCCCTGTACCGCCTAGACATCGCCAAATACGCCGAAGGCAACGACAGAACCAAGATTCGCGCCATCTTCGATGCGATTCCCTCGCAACTGGACGACAAAAACCGCAGATTCGTGCTGGCCGATCTGAGCAAGAACGCACGGCAAAACCGATACTCAAGCAGTTTTCTATGGCTGTCCGACGCGGGAGTGGCCCTGCCCTGCTACAACGTCAAGGTCCCGATGCCGCCGTTGGAGAACAATGGCAACCGCAGCTTGTTCAAATTATTTATGAACGACACCGGCCTGCTGTGCGCGGCAACGATGGACAACATCCAGTTCGATCTGCTGAGCGGCGACCTAGACGTGAACATGGGGTCGATCACGGAGAACGTCGTGGCACAGGAGCTGCTGGCCCACGGATTTGCCCTGCACTACTTCATCACCTCGCGCATCGGCGAAGTGGATTTCGTGGTGCAGGACGGCAAACGGGTCATACCGGTCGAGGTGAAATCCGGCAACGACTGGAAGCGACACAAGGCGCTGGACAATCTGCTGGGCGTCGAGGACTGGAACCTGCCTGGCGGCTACGTGCTGTGCAAGGGCAACGTCGAGCAGGACGGTCCCGTCACATATCTGCCGCTCTATATGTCCATGTTCCTCAAGCCAACACCGCGCCCAAGCGCACTCACCTACGCCGTGGATCTGTCGGCGCTGAACGAATGAACTGACGACCACAAAGGCAACCGGACGACGGCCCACCAGTGGCACGATATTCGGAAGTCCGGCGTGTTGTTCGCAGAAACCTACCACTGATGGCGACTCAGTGGCACGAAATTGCGAACAATAGCGTGTCGTTCGCAGAAACGTGCCGCTGACGGGCTCTCAGTGGCACGTTTCTGCGAAGACCCGGCGTGTCATCGCAGGTTTGTGACGCTGGCAGCCAAGGTGCGGGCGCGGGTAGGTCGTCTCCGGACCGGCACGCTTACAATGGCGGGGTTGCACACCCGAAGAGAGGGGAACATGATGAGCAACCAGAACGCCACGGACGCGGCACCAACGCACGCGCAGGCGCAGGCGCAAACCGACCTGCACGAAGCGCCGGTCCCCGGCACGCTGCGCAAATCGCTGAAGAACCGCCATATCCAGCTGATTGCGCTGGGCGGCGCCATCGGCACCGGCCTGTTCTACGGCTCCAGCGAATCGATCTCATTGGCCGGACCGTCGATTCTGCTGGCCTATCTGATCGGCGGACTCGCGATCTTCATGATCGTGCGCGCGCTGTCCGAAATGTCGGTCGAGGACCCGAAGGCGGGCGCGTTCAGCTATTACGCGACCCGATATTGGTCCAAGCGCGCCGGCTTCGTCTCCGGCTGGAACTACTGGTTCAACTACATCCTGGTGTCGATGGTCGAGCTCTCCGTCGTCGGCTCCTTCGTCAACTACTGGTTCCCCGCCATCCCGACATGGGTGTCGGCGGCGGTGTTCCTCGTGCTCATCACGGCCACCAACCTGCTGGGCGTGAGCAAATTCGGCGAATTCGAGTTCTGGTTCGCCATCATCAAAATCGTCGCCGTGATCGCGATGATCATCGGCGGCATCGCGGTCGTCATCTTCGCGCTGCCCACCGATTCGGGCGTCAAGGCGTCCTTCGCCAACTGGTTCGCCGTGGGCGACGGCTTCTTCCCGCACGGCCTGATGGGACGCGCCGAGGACGGCTCGTGGACCGGCCTGCTCATGGCCCTCGTCGTCGTGATGTTCTCCTTCGGCGGCACCGAACTCATCGGCATCACCGCCGGCGAAACCGAGAACCCGCGCACGACGATTCCGCGCGCCACCAATGACATCATCTGGCGCATCCTCGTCTTCTACATCGGCGCGCTCGGCGTGATCATGGCGGTCGTGCCGTGGAACGAGATCGACGGCCAGTCGAGCCCCTTCGTGCAGATCTTCGATTCGGTCGGCATCCACGCGGCCGCCGGCATCCTCAATTTCGTGTGTCTGACCGCCGTGATGAGCGTCTACAACTCCGGTCTCTACTCCAACTCCCGCATGCTCTACTCGCTGGCCAAGCAGGGCAATGCCCCCGCATATCTCGGCAGGCTCAATAAGCGCGGCGTGCCGGTGGCGGGCGTGCTCACCTCCGCCGCGATCACCGTGCTCGCGGTCGTCGTGGTGTTCCTGTGGCCCGAGTTCGCGTTCAACTACCTCATGTCGATCGCTACGATCGCCGGCGTCATCAATTGGACGATCATCATGATCACCGAGATGCATTTCCGCCGCGTCGTGGCCTCGGGCAAGGGCCCGGGCGAGCTAGCCGGACTGACCGGTTCCGCGGCGCTTGAGAAGATCCATTTCAAGCTGCCGTTCGCACACGTGACGCCTTATGTCGTGCTCGTTTTCCTCGCGCTCGTCGTCGTGCTCATGTGCTTCTCCCCCAGCTACCGCATCGCCGTCATCGCCGGCGTGATCTGGCTCGCCGTGCTGCTCGTCGCATATCAGGCCACGCAGGTCAAGCGTAAGTAAGGGTTCGCAGGCTACCCGCTTCAGGATTAGTGGCGCGATAATTATTATTACGATAATAATTATCGCGCCACTGGTTTAGGGACTCTTATTCTGCGCCTGATCAGCGCATAGAACATCCACCGACAACGGCGCCTGATGGGACCGAATACCGGCGGACGACAATCCCTCGCCAACACCCCTCCGTTTATTTGATTCGTAATGAGGAAAATAACGCCACAAACCCATAAACCGCTATTTTCAAACGATTTTTCCTGGCTGGATCATAGCCAGCAGCGAATTCGAAGATGGACTCGCAAACCAAAGCGCCGAAGCCGATATACGGCATTGAACAATGTTCGCAAACATGTCGTAAACGTTTACAAAAATGCCAGAACACAGGTATCATGGGTGAGAACACAACCATCCGAGCAAGGAGCTTCGACGACGATGTTCATCCCCCGCTATTACGAAGACCCCGCCACGCTGCACGTCGGAACCGAGCCGAACCGCGCGTATTACGTGCCGGCCTCGCACCGCACCGACACCATCGGCGAGCGCCGAGCCAATTCCGACCGTCTCACGCTGATCAACGGTGATTGGGACTTCCGCTTCTACGCGTCAATCCACGACCTCGACGCCGAGGTGACGCGCGCGCACGCCGCGCACGAGCCCGCCTTCTTCGATGTCGGCTTCGAATCCGACCCGGCCGATGGCTTCACGACGATGCCGGTGCCGGGCGCGTGGCAGTTCCACGGCTTCGACGGCCAGCAATACACGAATATCAACTATCCCTTCCCACTCGACCCTCCGTTCGTGCCCGAGGACACCCCCTGCGGCGTCTATCTGACCGATTTCGAATGGCACGCCGATCCAGCCGCGCCGCGCGCCTTCCTCAACTTCGAAGGCGTGGATTCATGCCTGTATCTGTGGGTCAACGGGCAGTTCGTCGGCTATTCGCAGGTCTCGCATTCCACGGCCGAATTCGACGTGACCGACGTGCTCGAGGAGGGCGGCAACACGCTTGCCGCGCTCGTGCTCAAGTGGTGCGATGGCAGCTATCTCGAGGATCAGGACAAGTTCCGTTGGACCGGTATCTTCCGCGATGTCTATCTGTTGGCGCGGCCGGAGCGGGCGGTGCGTGATTACTTCGTGCATACGCCGATCGCCTGGGAGGGCGCGCAGGCCGCGTCGGCTGAAGTGCGCGTGGATCTGTCCTATTACGATGACGAACCGCTGCCGGTGACGGCCACGCTGTTCGATGCGGAGGGCGGCAAGGTCGCGCGCGCAACGGCTGAGGGTACCGAAATCGCGCTGCCCATCGCCGCCCCGCATCTGTGGAACGCCGAGGACCCGTATCTCTACACCCTCGTATTGGAAACCGCGCACGAGACCATCACCCAGCTCGTCGGCGTGCGCGAGGTGCGCGTGACGCTCGGCGCCGACGGACGCCACGAGGTCGTCGAGGTCAACCGTCGCCCGATCAAACTGCGCGGCGTCAACCGCCACGATTCCGATCCGAAGACCGGACCGGTGATCTCGCAGGCGCAGATCATGACCGACCTCGAGCTGATGAAGCAGCATAACGTCAACGCCTTGCGGACCAGCCATTATCCAAACGCACCGCATTTCTACGATCTCTACGACATGCTCGGCCTCTATGTGTGCGCCGAGGCGGACATCGAAAGCCACGGCGCGTTCATGGCCATCGACCCGGACACCAGCGAGTCGGGAATGCTCACGCGCTGGGGCGAGCTGCTGTCCGACAATCCCGAGTGGGTCGAGGCGCATGTCGATCGCGTGCGGCGCAGCGTCGAGCGCGACAAGAACCACGCCGGCATCATCATCTGGTCGATGGGCAACGAATGCGCCTACGGCTGCGGGTTCGAGGAGGCGCTGAAGTGGACGAAGGGCTTCGATCCGAGCCGTTTGACGCATTATGAGTCCGCGCGATATGTGCCGACGACGCGGATGGGAGCGGACGACGAGGCTTCCACCGCCGATGCCGACACCACCGCCGACGCACCCCGCGCCGGCAGCCAATCCGCCCCCTCCGGCATCGCCGGCGACGACGGCCGCGCCCGCGCCAGCTTCGATTTCACCAATCTCGACCTGCACTCGCGCATGTATCCTCCCGTCGAGCAGATCGACGAATACTTCTCCGAGGCCGGCCCCGCGGGCGACCATTCGAACGGCGAAGACGGCACGAAGGACGACGGCGCGATCCGCCCGTATGTGATGTGCGAATACTCGCACGCGATGGGCAACGGCCCGGGCGACCTCGAGGCCTATCGCGCCCGCATCGAGGCCAACGACGGCTTCGTCGGCGGGTTCGTGTGGGAGTGGTGCGACCATGCGATCGACCGCGGAACGACGCCCGACGGGCGACATCAGTATGCCTACGGCGGCGATTCAGGCGAATATCCGCATGACGGCAACTTCTGCATGGACGGCCTCGTCTACCCCGACCGCACGCCGCACACCGGACTCGACGAGCTGCGCAACGTTAACCGACCGGCGCGCGTCGTCGATTTCCAGCGCATGCCCGCGGACGGGGACGACGCCGACGTCTTCGTCGCCACGCTGCACAATTACCTCGATTTCCTGCCGCTGGGGCGCGTCGTGACGCTGATGTGGGAGCTGTATGTCGACGGCGAATTGGATTCGTATTATCTTTTCGACGAGTCCGACCAAGCCTCGCTCGACGCGATCGCCGCGCACGGCGAGGGGCGCGTGACGCTGCCGGGGCTTGATATTCCGCGGGATATGCAAGGCCGGGTCACGGTGGTGCTGCGGTATCTGACACGGTCCGCGGTCGTCAATCCGGCGGATGGTTCCGAGCTGATGCCAGAGCTGTTCGAACTCGGTTTCGATGAGATCGCCGTGCCGACGGCCGACCGGCGCAACCGCATCACGCTGGCCGAACGCGAGCTGGCGGCCGGGCGCACGGCCGGGTGGATGGGCGAGGTGTTCGGCGAGGAGACGATTCGCGCGGCTGCGGCGGCGGGTGCTCGCCCAACGCCGACCGTCACCGAGCGCGGGACCTCGCTGATCGTCACGGGCGCCGACTTCCGGTATGCGCTCGATACACGCACGGGGTTGTTCTCGACGATGACCTTCGGCGGATGCTCGCTGCTCGCGCGCCCGATGGAACTCGAGGCATGGCGCGCGCCGACCGACAACGATCAGTACGTCAAGGCCGAGTGGCTGCGCGGGCGGTACGATCACGCGGGCGCGCGGGCGTACGAAGTGACGTATGCGGTTGCGCCGGCCGCCGAGGGCACCGACGCAGCAGGCGGTACGCCAGCCGGCTCAACGGCCTCCGATACGACAACCGGCAAACCCGTCAACACGGCGAATGGTTCGCTGGACACCAACGCGACAGACAGCTCGGCGGACATCGATATGACAGCCGAATCCGTCAATATAACGGCTGACGCGTCGGCAGACTCGATGGCCGACTCAACGGGTGAAGCGGTAGTTATCCGCGCCCGGATGGCACTGGTCGCGCCGGTTGTCCAGCCGATCGCGCGCATCGACACGACATGGACGATCCACCCGTCGGGCGCGGTGGAGCTGGCGATGACCGTGGAACGCGATACCCGCTTCCCATCCCTGCCGCGCTTCGGCCTGCGCCTGTTCACGCCGAAGTCGATGGACCACGTGACCTACTGCGGCCTAGGCCCGAACGAAAGCTACGCGGACAAGCGCCGCGCCAGCTGGCATGGCGTGTTCGAGGGCACGCCCGAGACGCTGTTCGAGCCGTATCTCAAGCCGCAGGAGAACGGCAACCATCACGATTGCGACTGGGCGAGCGTCGCCGACGCCAGCTCGGGCGCGGAGCTGGCCTTCCTCGCCGGCCCCGGCTCCCCGGAAACCGGCTTGGAGACCTTCGACTTCCAGGCACTGCCCTACACCGCCGAAGAACTGACGGCCAAGGGGCACCTGCACGAACTCGACCCCGCCGACGCGACGGTGATCTTCATCGGCCATCAGGCCGGCATCGGCTCCAATAGCTGCGGCCCCGAGCTCGCCAAGGAATACCGTCTCGACGGCGCGCACCTGAGCCTCGATCTGACCCTGCGCCCGCGTATGCGCGGCTGACGTCGCGGCGCAGCGAAAGATGCCCGCCGGTCCGTGGATCGGATCCACGGACCGGCGGGCATCTTTTCTCGTGCTTGGCACACATTGCTATGAGAAAAACGAGAAATGCCAGCCTCATTTTCTCCCTTTTCTCATAGCAATATGTGGTTAGCACAAAAAGGGAGCACGCCTATAACACCTGTCATGGCAGGCATTCGTTCGCACGGCTGCGCGAACCACATCAATCGAGATGGGTGGCGACGATGTTCTTGAGCTTGCGCACGACGGGCAGCGTTCCGGCATTGGTGATCTGAACACCGAACAGGAAGGACATGCCGGCGGCCGGATCGTTGATCCAATAGGTGCCGAGCCAACCGTCCCAGCCATATTCGCCGCGGTGCGCGAGCATGCGGGCTTTGCCGGGCTCCTCGAGCACACGCATGAAGCAGTTATAGCCGCAGCCCGGCAGCCAGTCGCGGATATCGCGGCGCTGGTCCTCGAACAAGGCGTTCGTCGTCATCAGGTCGACGGTAAGCGGTTGCAGCAGCCGCACGCCATCGGCCTCGCCACGCCCCATCAGCATGCGGGCGAAGCGCGCGTAATCATCGACGGTCGAGCGCAGGCCGGCGCCACCTGCTTGGAAAGCCGGATCCTCGGTGGCGGCATAGGGCACACCGAGGTGATTGCTGACGGCTTCGACCAGGTTGCCATCAGACGACGCACGTTCGGGGAACATGGGTGCCGCGGGATTGTCATAGGCTGCCGCCAGACGCGGCAGATCCCGCTCACGCACATAAAAACTCGTGTCGCTCATACCCAGCGGCTCGAAGATCTCCTCGCGCATAAAATCGCCGAGACGGCGGCCGGACGCGATTTCGATAATGGCACCGACGATATCGGCGCAGGTGCCATATTCGAAGTGTTCGCCGGGCTGGAAGGCCAACGGCAGCTGGCCCACACGGTTCGCGAACTCGACCGTGCCCATCGGATTGCCATTGCGCAGGCGCGCGTCGACCTCATCGAAGAACGCACTTGCGAGACGACCGGCCTCGTAAGCCTGATTCGGATACACGCAGCCGGCGGTCATCGTCAGCAGATCCTTGACTCGCACATCGCGTTTGACAGGCACCGTATCCTCGCCGTCGCCCGGCTTGAGGCCACCCGCACCGGCCGCTTCCGTGGGGATGCCCGCGGCGATTTCCTCGGCGTAATGCCGGGTGACGCGTTGGTTCGCAAAGCCGGGCAGATACTCGCGCACCGGCGCTTCCAAGTCGAGAATGCCGCGTTCGACCAGCATCATCGCGGCGGTTGCGGTGAGCGGCTTGGTCATCGAATACATGCGGAATACGGTGTCGCGGGTCATCGGCTGGCCTTGAGCGATATTGCGCATGCCGGCCTCGGCATACCAACGTTCACGGCCTTTGTGGAGCACCAGTACATTAACGCCCGCGACCTCGCCACGCTCCACCGCGCGGTTCAGCGCGTCCTGTATCAGCCGCAACGCCGTATCCGCCACTTCATCGTCTCCTTCGTCGCTCCACGAACCGCAATCATCCCCACCATACACCCGCACCACCGTGACGTTTTCTCCACGGTGACGTAAACTCCACGGTGCGGTAATTCACAAAATGGCGGAATATGCCCAAAACGCCATTTACCACACGGTGGGGTTTACGTCACCGTGGAGATTACATCACCGTGGGATGCCGCACCGCATGGCGGCATGGCATAACCGCTATGAATTCGCCGAACGCAGACGCAATTCGTATACGCGCCGCTCGCGTTGCAGGGCGAGCCGCTGACGCTCGTTCTTCCGCGAGCCAACCGCCAGCTTCGGACTCAGTACTTCCCGATACTCGGCCAATGGCACCCCGCTGCACATCGTGTGCAGCGCCGAAGCAACGTCTTGGGTGAATTGCCGCCGGGATTCCTGTTTCCATAAGTCGTCGGCGAAGACCTCGATCACCGACCATCCCATCTGACGCAACCGCCGGCGCTTGGTCCGGTCGCGGACGTATTGATCGCGGAAGCGCCGGTGATGATCGCCATCGTATTCAATGGCGACCTTGTGCTCGGGATATGCCATATCAACCGTGTACGAACGGCGTTCGTCGGCATCCTCGATCACGTATCGCGTCCGCGGTTCCGGAAGCCCGGAGCGCAACAGCGTCAGCCGGCACCGTGTTTCCTGGACGGAATCCGATGCCCGCATCAGTGTCAGCGCAGCTATGCAACGGCGTTTGCCCGGAAACCGGCCGAGGCGCATGATGCGTTCGTTGATTTGTTCTGCCGTGTAATTCCATCGCCGCCGCATCGATTCCAGCAGCGCGACCAACTCATCCACTTCAAGGAATTGCGCGAACTGAGCCCATGTGTCCAGCGGGCTCGTGCAAGTGATGCCGTCGGCGAATCGGACGACAAGAAAGTCATGATTCCAGACATGCACCACGGTGTCGCCTATTTTGGAACGCCGACCGGAAGACCTCGTCACCATATGGAACGGCGCCGGAGATAGTCTTGGACACCGCGGATGTTCCATTTCGCACAGATCGAGCGCGGTGAATAGGGCGAAATGCACCTCGCGATTCACACGCATGCGATCGAGATGGGCACTGCACCGTTGCAATGCCACATCCCGACGACACCTCAACTCGGTACGGACATAGTTCCGAATTTCCCCTTGTGTATGTGCATTCATGCCGCACAGAGTAGCCATTCGGGCGGCTCGTCGCCACCGCAAATCGAGAATTGTGGATAACTTTCCGCGTGTATCGATTTATCCACAATACCGGCGTGTCGCGGCGTTGCGGGACGGCCGCTATCCCGTGACGTCACCTCCACGGTGCGGCAATCTCCACAGTGACACAAACCCCACGGTGGCACAAATCACAAAACGGCGGAATATAGCCAAAACGACGTTTACCGCATGGTGGAGTTTGTGTCACCGTGGAGAAAACATCACGGTGGAGCAGAGCTCGTCCCGTCTCGCTGCCGAAGTGAGCGGCAAACAGGCCACTACGCCCACGCGCCATGCACGGGCAACACCACCGACATTCCCTCACAGGTCTCACCGGAGATCTGACGGACCAGTAAGTCGACGGTGGCCTTTGCCAACCCATCGAATGGCTGGACCACGGTCGGCAATGATGGGTATGCGATCTGATAGACGAACGACCCATCGTAGCCGAACAACATCAAATCATCCGGCACACGGATGCCACGGGACAGCGCCTCTCGCTGAAGAGCCAATGCCACCAGATCGGAGGCGAAGATTCCGTCCACATCCCGGTAACAGTCGAAGAACGCTCTCGCCGTCTCCGCGTAGGTCGAAAACTCGAACTGGTTGAGCCGCAGCTCATAGTCAAAGCAGAACACCCCATGGTCCCGCATATATTCCGCGAATACCGTATGCCGTTTGCCCGAGGGCGTGCGTACCTTGGAAAAGCCAACGAATTGCGCGACCTTGCGGCAACCGTGATCGACCAGCGCCTTTGCGGCTATCAAACCGCCCTGCTCATGATCCGCACTGACCACCGGAATGCGATCATCGAGATTACGGTCAAGCGCCACAATGGGCGCTTTGATGTCGTGATAGTTGATGTCCACGGAATGGCTGCCGATGATGATGCCATCCACTTTGTTCGCAACGAGCATATCCAAGTATTTCCGCTCTTTCGCGGAGGAATGCATGGTGTTGCAGAGAATCATCTTGTAGCCATTACGATCCAACTCATCTTCGATGCAGGAAGCCATGGTGGCGAAAAACGGTTGGACGACATCGGGGATGACCAGCCCAATCAGATTGGTGCGCTGCAAAGACAGGCTGCGGGCAATCTGATTGGGCTGGTAATGCAGTAGGTCGATGGCATCCTGGATCAGGGCCTTCGTCTTGTCCGACATATATCCGCGGCTGTTTAGATAGCGGGACACCGTGTTCTTCGACACCCCGGCCACTCTCGCAACATCCGTAAGCGTGACCATGTATCGTCAGCCCTCCCCTTCTGCACATCAGAGACATTTTCTACTGATTTTAATCTCACATCTCCAGCCCATAGGTGCACAGACGTCCGAGCACGGCAGTGCCGCCGAAGGCCTCGATCGAGGCATCGACGCACGCCTCGTCCGGGAACACGTTCAGGGAATGCACGCTGCGACCGCCATCGAGGAACACCTCCAACGAGCTAGTGTCCGACACCACGCGTATATCGATCATTTCGCGCCCCGATAGCGCCACCGGCTCACTGGTGCACCCCTCGCTCCATCCGTCGGATTGACCGCGATCCACAAGAAACAGACCTCTGGACAGGTCAAGGGTGACGGTTGTCTTTCTTGTCTCGGACGCACGAACGGTCAGCACCACCGAATCAGCGTCACTTGCCTTCAGATTCAATTCCATGTGCATGTCGAAATGAACGCCATCTCCAAGCCGCAACGGCTCCGCTTCGCCGTCAAACAGCAACACGCCGCGTTGCTCCGCGGCGTCGCGGCGCAGCACCCGCAACTCATCGATTGGCTCGAACGCCACCGTGCCGTCCGGCATCATCGTGAGTTGTCTTGGGATGTTGAACGAACCGCACCAGCCATGGCGATAGGTCGGCCCCCAGTCCTTGAACCATGGCATCCACTCCCATTCGTTCGCCCAGCCAATGGCGATGCGGCGCCCGCGCGCATCGAGAAGACTCTGCGACGCGTAGAAGTCGAAGCCTCGGTCCATATCCTGCGACACCGTGGGCACGAACCGCCCGGTATCGTAGTCGAAGTCACCGGTCCAATAGACTGCGGTATGATCCCCGGCCCCCATGGGCGAACAAGTCAGCACCCAGCGATCCCCCAAGGGGAAGAAATCCGGGCACTCCCACATATGGCCCCACTCTCCGCGGGAAGCATGCAGCACTCCGACGTACTCCCAGGCCAAAGCATCGGGCGAGCGAAATAGCAGCGCCGCTCCCCTGCCGTGGAAACGCGCGCCAACCACCATATAGTATCCGCCATCATGCTCCCACACCTTGGGGTCGCGGAAGCAATCGCCATCGACGCCCTCCGGCGCCTCGATCACAGGATTGCCCTCGTATTTGCGAAAATGCACGCCGTCGTCGCTGATCGCCACGTTCTGCGTTTGCACGACACCGTGACCGTGATAGGCGCTTCCCGTGTAGAACAGCAGAAGCTTGCCGTCCTTCTCTATGGCGCTCCCGGAGAAACAGCCGCCCTTGGGATAGTCGTCATATGGCTCGCTTGGCGCCAAGGCTATCGGCAGATGATCCCAATGCAGCAAATCATCGCTCACCGCATGCCCCCAGTGCATCGTCCCCCAGAAACCGTCATAGGGATTGAACTGATAGAAGGCATGGTATTGACCGCGGAAGAATATCAATCCATTGGGATCATTGATCCAGCCACAGGGCCCCATGAGGTGGAATCTCTGGCGTAGATTCGATTCCGACACCACGGCCGACGCCCGATCGATATGGGCCTGCGCGCGCTCGATGACCTGCTGCATGTAAGTAGACATCGGATTCCTTTGTGTGAATTCAGCCTTTGACCGCTCCAGCAAGCATTCCGGAAACCAGATAACGCTGCAGGAAGAAGGAAATGATGATGACAGGGAAGGAGAACAGCACCGCGGCCGCGGTCATCGGCCCCAGATCAAGGCTGTAGGAAGTCAGGAACTCGGACAGCGCCACCGGCACCGTCTTCGCCTCGCTACTGGTGAGCAGCAATGCCACCAGGAAATCGTTCCAGCCAAGCAGGAAGGTGAAGATACCCGTGGAAATCAAACTGGGCGTGACCACAGGAAGGATGACCCGGACGAACGCCCGGAGAGGACCGGCGCCATCGACGGCCGCCGCCTCGTCAAGATCCGCGGGCACCTCCTTGAAGAAAGAGATCATCATCCACAGCACGAACGGCATGTTCACGCCGGCATAGACGACGCACAGCACCAAAAGATAGTCATAGAAGCCAAACTGCTGGACCAGCGAGTAAATCGGGACCACAATCGACGACATCGGAATCATCTTCAGGCACAGCACCAGGATGAGCAGTACATTGCTGAAACGGCTCATCGCCGTACGCGAAATGGCGTAGGACGCCAACGCCCCCAGCAACAGGCAGATCACAGTGCTCACCAATGCCGCGACAAAGCTATTGGCGAAGTAACGGCCTATGTCGGAAGTGAGGAAGACCTTCTCATAGTTTTCGGTCGACCAGCTTTTCGGGAAGAACGTCGGATTGACCGAAATCACATCCCCCGACGGCTTGAACGACGAGAACAGCATGTACAGATATGGGAAGATGAACCCGAGCAGGCAGACGATCGCCAGCACGTACATCAGGATGATCCAAGCGTTGTCACGCCGGTTCCGTCCGAACTTTTCATGGAACATGACATTCACCTGCCCTTGTCACGCCGGCCCATGACAAACTGGGAGACCAGCGTCAGACCGACCAGCACGATAATGAAGATCACCGCCATGGCACTGGCATAGCCGACGTCGCCATAACGCTGAAGCATCTTGTAGATATGGATGCTGAGCAACTCGGAGGAGCCTTGGGGACCGCCCTGGGTCATGGCCCAAATGATGTCGAAGGTCCGGGCGGCATCGATGACGCGAATCACCAGGGCACTGAACAGCACGCCGCGGATGTTCGGGAGGATGATATGCCAGATCAGCTGCCATTTGTTGGCACCCTCGACGGTCGCGGATTCGTAAAGGCTTTCAGGAATGGTCTGGATGCCGGCGAGGAACATCAGCATCATGAACGGCGTGGTCAGCCACACATCGGCGATGATGCATGCCGTCAGCGCGAATTTCGAGTCGGACAGCCACAGGATGCTGTCAGTCGATTGCAGGACCCCCAGTTTGACAAGCAGCACATTGACGATGCCGAACTGACCGGAAAGCATGAATTTCCACACCAGACCGGCCACCAACGGCGCGATCATCAACGGCGAGAGAATCAGGGTGCGGATGCCTTTGAAGCCTCGGTATTTATTCGTCAGAACGATGGCAAGAGCCAACCCAAGCACCGTCTCGAAACCGACCGCAACCACCACATATATCAGGGTGTTCCATGAATCATTCAGGAACTGGGGCGAGGCGAAGGCCTTAAGATAATTCTTCAGGCCGACGAATGTTCTTCCATCATATTTATCGCCGACATCGAAGAAACTGTCGTATACCAGCTTGAGCAGTGGGAACAACAGGAACGCCGACATGAACAGGCCCGCCGGCAGAAAGAACAGACACAGGGTTTTGCGGCTGAACGTCGAGCTCAGCATACGCGTCCGGCCCGATGCCGGCTGCGGGTTTCGTTTTGTCATCATCACTCCCTAAATCACAAGTCGACCCTGTCAGGAGGGGGCGTGGCGCATCCGGCCACGCCCGCCTCGTCAACTCATCAGCCCAGCAGATCCTTGATCGATTGTTGGGCCTTCTCCAGCTCCGCTTTGGCATCCGCGCCCTTCAATGCATTCTGCACCATCGGAGACAGCACCTCCGTCTCGATCTGCGTCCACATCTTGATCGCAGGACGATTCTGCGTCTGCTTGGAGTCAAGGGTCGTCTGCAACGCCTTGACGTGCGCGTACTCGGGATTGTCCGCATACTTCTCGAACACGGATTTGCGCGCGGCCACACCCAGGGAGGTCATGTAGCCCTCGTTCTTGCCATACATGAACTTGAGGTACTCCTTGGCGGCATCCTGCTTCTTGGAATTCTTGAGCACGACCTCGTACCACGGACCGGGAATGGCGCCGATACCGGCGGAGCCGCCGATCATCGGGGCTGCGCCGACCTTGTCGCCGAGTTCCTTGGCGGAGGACAGGTAGAAGTGTCCCCAGGTCAGCTGCATCGCTAGCTTGCCCTGGTTGAACAGGTTGGAGATCTCCGACGTGCCGAGCGACAGGTAATCGGCGGGAATGGATTCGTCATCCACGAGCTTCTGCATGTATTCCAGCGCCTCGGCATAGGCCGGATCATCCAGATCGGGTTGATTGTTCTCATCCACGACCAGATTTTCGGCGCCGGCCTGGGTGGCGAACTCAAGCCACCCGGTGACCGAGTCCGCGCCGGTCTGACCGATCATCGCCGTGCCATACATATCGTCACGAGTGAAGAACTTCGCGGCGTCTCGATATTCGTCCCACGTGGTCGGAACCTTCAGGTCATAGCCATATTCCTGCTTGAACTGCTGCTGGTTGTTCGGATCCTCGAAGAGGTCCTTGCGGTAAAGCAGCACCTTCGAGTTCGTCCACACCGGCACGCCCAGCTGCTTGCCATCAACCTTGCCGCCGTCCTCAAGCTGCGGCATAAGGTCCTCTTTGTCCTCGGCGCTCAGGACATCGCCCACATCGGACAGTCCCTTGGCCAGCGCGGGGAACCACAGCACATCGATGACGGCGATGTCATGCGTGGCACGGCTGGAATCGGTCTCCGCCTTGAGCTTGTCATACAGACCGGAATACGGCGAGGTCTCGATGTTGATCTTATAGCCGGTCTTCTTCTCAAATTCCGCCGCAGTGTCACGCGCCACGCTCTCGGCGGGGCCACCGCCCTCGACCAGCAGGTTCAGCGTCTTGTCATCGGCGGAATTGCCGCTGCCGCATGCCGCCATGGATAGCAGGGAAGCGACCACCGCACCCGCCGCAATTGTTTTCCTCAACGTCGTTCGCATGTTTTTCCTTTCTCCACATTGAGACGCCTTCGATCAGGCAAGCACTATGATAACCGCTTAACAGAAATATGTCAACCGATAAATACAAATGCTTGATTTTTCTTTATTTTTAAGCATTATTCATATATGTTTATCGCTTGATATAGTATAACAACTACGCTATGGCTAAACATCGTGCATAGCGACCGGAGCAAAGGAGCATCCATGATCGACAACCTCTACGACGTGACCACATGGCCTCGGGGCGACGCCCACCAAGACATCGGCGAAGTGATCAACGACATCATCTCCGACATAAAGGCACATCAGAATCGCACCGACGTCGACGGCGGCGGGCGCCCCGGCGCGGCGATCCTCATTCCCTCCGGCGACTACCATCTGCGCACCCAAGTCATCATTGACATCAGCTATCTCAAAATCATGGGCACCGGGCACGGCTTCGTGTCCTCTTCCATTCGCTTCAATACGCCACGCGACCGCTGGCCCGACATGCATGACCTATGGCCCGGAGGCAGCCGCATCCTGGTGGATCTCGAACCCGACGGCACCCCACGGTCCGGCGTGGCGTTCCTCATCGAACGTGACGGCGAGCCACGCATCAGCTCCGTCGAGTTCGAGAACTTCTGCATCGACGGCCTTCACTTCGTCGCCGACGGCACCGAAACCGACCCGGAGAACACCTATCTCAACGGAAAAACCGGCATCATGGCCGTCAGCCCGCATGATTCGTTCCGCATCAACGGCATGGGCCTGGTCTATCTGGAGCACGGCATAGTCATGCATCACGCGGATGCACTGAGCATCCACGATAACTTCATCGCCGAGTGCGGCAACTGCATCGAATTGCTCGGGTCCGGCCAAGCCTCCAAAATCACCGACAACCTCATCGGCGCGGGATATCGCGGACATTCCATCAGCGCCGAGCATTTCGGAGGATTGCTCATAGCGGGCAACAACGTCTTCCCCCGTGGAGCCGACACCGTTCGTTTCCTCGATGTGGCACGATCTTCAATCACAGCCAATCGATTCCACGCGTTTTATCCGGGAGTAATCGAGCTCAAGGGAATATGCTGCGAGAATCTGGTGTCCTCCAACCATATCTACCGCTCCCATGAGCCATGGGCTCCGATGTTCGGCTTGGACAACGGACTTGACGACACCCACGGCCTGATCACAGTGGAGGGCAATAACAACACCATCGTCGCCAATCATATTTCCGACATCATCGACACGGAGCATATTCGCCCTGCCGGAGCCGTTCCGGTAGCCATTCGAATCAGCGCCGGCACAGGCAACTACATTGCCTCCAACCATATTTTCGCAGCTACTGAAGCCGCGCCGGAAAGCGATTCCGACTCATGCTTCGACGCACAAGTCGGGGCGATGACCGCTATTGCGAATGCACGCCCCATTGACATCACCGCAGTCATCGTCGACGACACAGCCACCGGCAACATTGTGCTCGACAGTGGCACGGACAGCCAAATCACAGCGAATCGACAGGTCAACGTCGTGCGACCGCTGCCGTCCGACATCCACCCCTCCACGGTGACACAAACCCCACGGTGACACAAACTACAAAACGGCGGAATATAGCCAAAACGACGTTTACCGCATGGTGAGGTTTGTGTCACCGTGGAGATTGTGGCACGGTGGAACGAGATGACGCGCAAAAACGGCGAGGCCGCCGACCCGGGGTTACCGGATTGGCGGCCTTTGCATCAACGGTTGCGGCTATAGCCGCAGCGGCTCACTGCACCTGGGTGCGGGCGATCTTGCCGTTGAAGGACTGAGCCATATCGGCGTCGGCGTCCACGTTGTTGTTCCAGGAGAACATGGCGCGCAGCTTCGGGCCAACGGTCTCGAGGTGCGGGTGGCTGTACTCCTCCTGCAGAGCCTTGAACTTCGGGGCGCCAGCGGCCTGGTCATCCATGAACTCCTTGGCGAAGGAGCCGTCCTGGATGCGCTGCAGCTGGTACTGCATACGCTTCTTGGTCTCCTCGGTGATGACCGTGGAGGTGTAGTCGCCGTACTGGGCGGTGTCGGAGCAGGACCAACGAGCCTTGTTCAGGCCACCCTCGTTGGCCAGGTCGACGAGCATCTTGAGCTCGTGGAACACCTCGAAGTAGGCGATCTCCGGCTGGTAGCCAGCCTCGGTCAGCACGTCGAAGCCGAGGTCGCACAGGTGGTTGATGCCACCCATGAGCACGTCCTGCTCGCCGAAGAGATCGGTCTCGGTCTCTTCCTTGAACGTGGTCTTGATGGCGCCGGCGCGCAGAGCGCCGAGGGCCTTGGCGTAGGCAAGGCAGGTGTCCCAGGTCTTGCCATCCGGGTCCTGCTCGACGGCCACGACGACCGGGACGCCACGGCCAGCGGCGTACTCACGACGCACGATATGGCCCGGGCCCTTCGGGGCAACCATGAAGATGCCGTGGTCCTCGGACGGCTTGATGTAGCCGTAGTGGATGTTGAAGCCGTGGGCGAAGGCCAGCGCGGCGCCCGGCTTCAGGTTCGGAGCGATCTCCTCGTTGTAGACCTTGGCCTGGAACTGATCCGGCAGAAGGATCATCACGACATCGCCCTCGGCGGTGGCCTCGGCGACGGACTTGACCTCAAGGCCCTGCTCCTTGGCGTACTCGACGGACTTCGAGGACGGGCGCAGGCCCACCACGACGTCGACGCCGGAGTCGCGCAGGTTCAGCGCGTGGGCGTGGCCCTGGGAGCCGTAGCCGATGACGGCGACCTTCTTGCCCTCGAACACGGACAGGTCGGCGTCCTTCTCATACCAGATGGTTGCTGCCATTATTGGCACTCCTTTATTTATTGGTGAAAACTCTTCGTTTTCGCTTATCCACTAGATTGCGGATGGTGTCGTACTCAAGGATTTTGTCCTCAAACCGAGCACCATCTTACCCAAGGCACGGCCTAAGCCGCGTCCCGTTCCATTTATTGGTCAGGCTTCGGTCACCCTCCGCCTGACCACGGTTATAAGCCGACCTCACTTCGTGAAATCGACGTTCTTGGCTGAGCTGCCCGGCGGAGAGCCCGGTGTGCTCTCCGTAGGCGAAGGGAGCGGCTATGCCGCGACGATGAAACGATGAAGGGCGATTTCACTTCGTGAAATCGACGTTCTTCGTTTCATGGCAAGACAGGATGGCGATCAGCGCGCACACGGCCATCACGCCGAGGTAGAGGCCCACGGAATGCACGCCCCAGTTGGAGGACAGCCAGGTGGCGATCGTCGGCACGAAGGCCGCGCCGACGATGGCGGCGAGGTTGTAGGCGATGCCGGAGCCGGAATAGCGCACGTTCGCGTCGAACAGCTCGGGCAGGATGGCGCCGATCGGGCCGAAGGCGCAGCCCATCAGCGCGAAGCCGATGCACAGGAACGCCATGTTGGCGGCGAAGTTGCGCTGGCCGACGACCTCCGCGTTGAGCAGGAACGGGAACAGCGCGGCGAACACCACCAACGCCACGGAGGAGAAGATGATCACGCGGCGACGGCCGAGCTTGTCGGCGTTGACGCAGGAGATCACGATGAACGCGGCGAACACGCAGACGGCGACCATCAGCATGAGCAGGTATTCCTGGTTGGTGAAGCCGAGGCCACCGCCGCCCTGGCCGGCTTCCTTGGTGCCCCAAGCGAGCGACCACGTGGCCAGCGTGTAGAACAGCGTGTAGGTGACGGCGACGAGGAAGGTGCCCTGCAGCACCTGCAGCCAAGACTTCTTGAACACCTCGGTGAGCGGGGACTTGACGACCTTCTTCTGCTCCTGGGCCATGCGGAAGATCGGGGTCTCCTCCATATGCACACGCACGACCAGACCGACGATCACGAGGATCGCGCTCAGCAGGAACGGCACACGCCAGCCCCAGGCCATCATCGCGGCCTCGTCATTGAAGGATTCCAGCAGGAAGTAGGTGCCGTTGGACAGGAAGAAGCCGATCGGCGCGCCCAGCTCCGGGAAGGAGCCGTAGAGCGCGCGCTTGCCCTCGGGGGCGTTCTCGGTGGCGACCAGCGCGGCGCCGGACCATTCGCCGCCCAGGCCGATGCCCTGCACGAAGCGGCAGAGGCACAGCACGGCGACGGCGAACACGCCCCACATGTCATAGGTGGGCAGGCAGCCGATGAGGAAGGTGGCGATGCCCATGGTGAGCAGCGAGACCACCAGCGTGGTCTTGCGGCCCATGCGGTCGCCGAAGTGGCCGAACACGAGCGAGCCGAGCGGGCGCGCGATGAAGGCGATGGCGAAGGTGAGCAGCGAGGCGAGCAGGGCGACGGTCGGGTTCGAGGTGTCGCCGAAGAATACCTTCGGGAAATAGTTCGCCGCGGCGGTGCCGTAGGCGTAGAAATCATAGAATTCGATGGCGGTGCCGACCATGGAGGCCGCGATGACGGTTTTCACCGAGTCACGGGCCATAGCTTCCAGCTTGCCGGTCGCCGTTTTGCCAGTCGTGGGTTCGACTGAGGACATGGGATTGCTCCTGGGTTATTGCGCGCCGAAACACCGACGCGGATATTCTTCTCTATTTTCAGGCTCGTCGCCGATGGCGCCTTGTGGGCGGGCAACGAAAAAGCCCCGCGGTTACGCAGGGCTTGCAACGTGGTTGACGCTTGTCGCCCTGCCCTCGCCGGCGGGGGTTCAAGCTTGTATGCCGAATCAGTCCGCCAACGAAGACGGGATGATAATTCGTGCCAGAACCAGCAGACGCTCAGTCATTCCGTTCATCGTGGCGCACCTCCTTTCGGTTTCGAAGTCTGCGACAGACCATAGGCCCGCGACCCGTCGAAATGGCGCGATGCGTCCACTATGTGACCGGGCCGCGGCGATGGCCAGCGGCGGATACAGGAACTCACCGCCCGCCGCGCGTCACCATGACGGCCGATACACCCACGCAGACGATGGCCACGAGGAACAGGGCGCCCGCGCCGAACACCGTCGTCGCGACGGGACCGCCGACGGTCAGCGCGGCGGCGCCGAGCAGAGCGCCTGCGGCAAGGCCGAGGGCGTTGGACAGGTTGAACACGCCCAGGTCATGCCCGGAACGGCGAGGATCGGGCAGCGCACCCATGACCAGCTCCTGGCCCAGCGCATCGAACAGGCCGAAGGCGAAGCCGGCCAGCAGCGCGAAGACTATCAGCCCGATCGCATTCGCATGGCACTGGAATCCCACCAGCAGCGCCACGGCATACAGCGCGCAGGCGGCCCACACCGGGCGGCGCATATCCGAGCAGCGTTCGTCGATCGGACCGGCCACGCGCGCGGCGATGGCCGAGCCGATCAGCGTGGCGAGCGCCATCGCGGCGATGACGAACCATGGGCGGAGGAACAGACCATAGGCCAGCTCCACCCCGACGCCGTTCGAGGCAGCGAAATAACGCACGATATACCACAGGAACACACCTGTCAGCGCGACGGCGGCCATCATCGTGAGCCGAGCCCAGAACATCGCCCAGAAACGGGGCGCGTTGCGCGGCGGGCGCAGCTGGTCGAACACGACCGACCAGCGCAGACGCTCGAGGGGCTGCTCCTCGCTCGAAGGCTCCTTAGACCAGACCAGCACAGTCAGCACGCCGCAGGCGACGAACAGGATGGCCGAGGCCACGAAGGTCTCATAGGTGAAATGCGTGCTGAAGGCGAAGCACAATGTGCCGATCCAGGCGCCGACGGCCTGGCCAAGCATCTGGCCGATGCCGCGCCAGCGGACCAGCGAGACGCGGAATTTGTCGGGAACGCGCTCGGAGAAGGCCGCGTTGACGGGAGTGACGAGCATCGCGTAGGAGGCGTTGAGCAACGCCCACATCACACCGATCGAGCCGAAGGTGTTCGCCACGCCCAGGATCAACACGAACAGGGCCGACAGCACGCCGCCGGCCACAATCCACGGGGTGCGCCGGCCGAGCACGACGCGCGTGCGGTCGGACAGAGCCGAGACGAAGAGGTTGGCAACGACCGAGACGAGCGCGCCGATCGCAACGATCACGGCCAGCGGCACGGCGATGTCGCCGATGCGCTCCAACGCGGCGCCGGTGAAACCATCGTCGACCAACTGGCTGAAGCCGCGGGCGGCGCGCGCCACGGCGGCCGGCAGCGCCACCATCGTCAGCGCCACCCAGGCCGCCGTCGACAGCACGGCCGACAGCGCGAAGGAGCATTTGAGGCGCAGGACCTGGCCGGCATTCGGACGCTCGCCGTCGGCGGCGACCATCGGGTCGCGCATATCGAGGAAGGAGGAGGTCATATCGGGCACCGCGGCGTCCACGGAAGCCGCCGCAGTGGCGGGGGAACCGGCCGACGCCAGGCTCGCCGCTTGCGTCTCGGCCTGTGTGGCGGAGGCCTCGGGCGGGCGCCGGCGGCTGCGCACGGCCAAGCGGGCGACCGCCGCCTTGTCCTCGGGACTCAGGGCCTTGTCAAGGTCGGGTCGATCGTCGATGCCGGGGCGCACATATGGTTGCTGCATATCGGTTTCATCAGCCTTAGACGGAAATTGGAGAATGGGACACTACAAATGCCCCAAGCCTACGCCATGACCTATCCCGACCCCGACGAACTCACGCGGCGCGCGTGGTCTCGCCTGGAACGAAGTACACGGGCGTCGTATCGGATTCGTCGCCGATCGGCCGCTCGTCGATGATCTGCTTGAGCCGTTCGACGATTCTGGAGGCGAGCGCATCGAAATCCTGCCGCACGCAGGTCAGGCGCTTGCCCGCCAGGTCGGCCGCGTAGGTGCCGTCGTAGGCGATGACCTGCAGCCGGTCGGGCACCGCGATGCCCCGGCGTGCGGCCTCCTGCACGCAGTAGGCCGCCACCGCATCGGAGCCGATGACGGCGTCAATATCCGGATATCGTTCGAACAGCTCGCGGGCGACCTCGCCGTAGCGGTCCATATCCGACACTGCGCCGGCCTCCATGTAGTCGCAGCGCACGCCATGCTCGTCCAGGATGCGCTCCATCGTCAGATGGAAGCGCACGGTGGGGAAGCTCGTGCGGTCCTCGTCGCCCAGATCTTCGAACTGCGAGCGCGGGCCGCCGATCGACACCACATGCCGCGCGCCGGTGGCCAGCAGATGCTCGGCGATCAGGCGGCCGCCCTGGGCATGGTCCGAACTGACCGAGGGGATGCCGATGCCCAGGTATCGGTCGAAGAAAACGACCGGCCGACCGATCGATACCCAGTAGTCCTCCGGATATTCGGTGTGCGCGGCCATGACGACGCCGTCCATCATGCGCCGCTGCAGCATGTCGATGTATTGGCCCTCGCTGCGCTCCTCGTCGGCGACGGAGCACAGCATCGTGTGCAGTCCGGCTTCCGCGAAATGTCGCTGCAGCGCGGCGACCAGTGAGGCGAAGAACGGATGGCGGATGGTCGGCACGATGAGCCCGATGATGTTCGTGCGGTTGCGGGAGAGGTTGCGGGCCAGTTCGTTGGGCACATAGTCCAACGTCTTCATCGCCGCCTCGACCTTCGCGCGCATGTCCGCGGACACGTATCCGCTGTTATTGACCACCAGCGACACCGTGCTCAGGGACACGCCCGCGGCCTTCGCCACATCGCGCATGCCAACCATATATGACCTCCTTTTTGTCTCGTGACAGTATATCGAACACCTGTCGAACACTTGAGGGTCGGGGGGCGAACGAGGGGGCATGCCTCGTCGCCCACGGGAACAGGGAAGTACGGGAACGCCCGGGAGGGGAGCATATCCCCGCCCGGGCGTCCGATGGCGTTCCTTCCCCACGAGGGGGATCCGGATCAGCCCTTGACCGCGCCGGAGGTCACGCCGGCGACGACATAGCGCTGCAGGAACATGTAGAGGATCAGGATCGGCAGCATCGCGAGCAACAGGGCGGCCATGATCAGGCCGATGTCGTTCGAGTAGGTGCCGTAGAACACGCGGGTGGCGATCGGGATGGTGTACAAGTTGCGACGAGCCAGCACCAACGAAGGGAGCAGATAGTCGTTCCAGAAGGCCATCGCGTTGATGATCGCGACGGTCGCGGTGGTCGGCTTGAGCAGCGGGAACACGACGGTCCAGAAGGTGCGCCACTTGCCGCAGCCATCGATCGACGCGGCCTCCTCAAGCTCGACCGGCACGGAGGTCTTGATCGCACCGTGGAACATGAAGGTGGTCAACGAAACCGAGAAGCCCACATGCATGAGGATCAGCGTGATGCGGCTGTTGAGCACGTCCAGCATGCCGCCATAGACGGAGACGAGCGGGACCATGATGACCTGGAAGGGGATGACCATCGAGGCAACCATTGCCGCGAACAGGAGGCTCGAGGCCTTCCAGCGCGGGTTGCGCACGATCACATAGGCGGCCATCGCGGAGAACAGCACGGTCAGGATCGTGGCCGAGACGGTGACGATCAGAGAGTTGCCGAACACCGTCCAGAAGTCCATCTTGTCCATCGCCTTGGGGAAGTTCTCCAAGGTGAAGCCATGCTTGCCGATCAAGGCCATGGGATCGGAGGTGATGTCTGCCTTCGTTTTGAAGACATTGATCAGCACAAGAATGAACGGAGCGACGAATACGAGGAACAGAAGGATGAGCACGACCATGGTCACGCCATGGGCGATTTTGGTCCCCGTGCTGGTCGGAGCTTTAGCTACTTGATGCTTCTTGCTCATCAGGCTTGCACCTCCCCCTTCTTGCCGAAGTAGACCTGCAGCGCGCCGATAACCGCGCAGATCACGAACAGAATCAATGCCTCGGTCTGGCCGACGCCGTATTGCTTGTGCACAAAGGCCTTGTTGTAGACGTGCATTGCCGCAAGCACCGAGGAGCTGAACGGTTCGCCATTGGTCAACGAGAGGTTGAGATCGTAGACCATGAAGCAGCGCGTGGTGCTCAGGAAGATGCACTGCACGAAGGAGGCGCGCATCAGAGGAATCGTCACATGCCACATGGCCTGCGAGGAGTTGCAGCCGTCGATGAGGGCGGCTTCCTTGAGGCTGGTGTCCACCGCCATGAAACCGGCGACGTAGATGAGCATCATGTAGCCCGCGTACTGCCAGACAGACACAAGAATCAGGCAGAACAGCGCGCCGTTAGTGGTCGAAAGCAGGGACGGGACGGATGCTCCGGTCACTCCTTCGCCGATCGCCACAAAGGCACGGTTGAAGACGAACTTCCACACATAGCCGAGGACGATGCCGCCGATGAGGTTAGGAATGAAGAAACCCGCGCGGAAGAAGTTCTGACCCTTGATGCCGCTGGTCACCAAATAGGCGAGCAAGAAGGCGACAATGTTCGTCAGGATGACCGCAATCACCGAGTAGATGACCGTAGTCCCCAGCGAGGTCCAGTACGCCTTGTCGGCGAAGGCCTCGGCATAGTTCGCCAATCCCACGAAAGGCTTCTCCAGGGCGACGCCGTCCCAGCTGGTGAAGGTCAGATACAGGCCGTAGAAGAACGGCACGATCACGACAGCACAGAAGAGAATGCCAGCGGGCCCTGCAAACATGAGGAACTGCTGGGCTTTATAAGAGAATTTACCGGTTTTCATTGATGTTCGCCCCTTGTCTAGGGGCGGAGCGCCTTCCTTGGCGCTCCGCCACCGCTTGACTTGCGTGGGATCAATTCATCTCGGTCACTTGCCCGAGAGCTTAGCGGTCTTCCAGCAGTCCTGGTAGGCCTTGGCGAAGGCGGCACGGTCTTCCTTGCCGTCGAGGTACTTCTGCATCTCGGCGCCCATCACAGTGATGTAGTCATCCGGGTTGTAGTTGTAGTTCGGCAGCAACTGGCCGGCATCGGCATACTGCTTGATGGACTTGCCGAGCGGATCGGAGACCTCAAGGGTGTTGGTCTTGAAGGCGGGGACAAGGCTGGCGTCCTCAACGAGGAACTTCTTGCCCTCGTCATCCTCGGCGAGCCAAGACAGGAAGTCCTTGGCGGCCTGACGCTGCTCGTCGGAGGTGGCGTCGGAGGAATCGATGAACAGGTACTTGCCAGCGCCGCCGAGCAGCTTCTCATTGGTGCCGTCATCGGTGTTCTGCGGAACAGGCATGATGCCCATGTTCTCGGTGTAATCATACTGGTTGAGCACGGTCCAATCCCAGTTGCCGCCGAACATGAAGGCAATCTCGCCCTCGGCCAGCTTCTGCTCGGTCACCTCGCGCTCAGCGGAGATCGCGGTGTCCTTGGCGTAGTTGTTGGCCTTGAGCACATCGAAGAAGTCGAACAGCTGGTTGAACTTCTCATTGTTGGCCACATCGGCGGTGCCGGCCTGCATCTCGGAGACGAAGGCATCGGGATCGCTCTGCTGCTCGACGACCTCGCTCAGGAAGTGGGCGGCAAGGGACCAATCCTCCTTCATGATGCCCACCGGGGCTTCCATGCCACCGGCCTTGAGATCCTTGATCAGACCCTTGAAATCGTCGAGGGTCTTGTAGTCCTCGGGCTTGAACTCCTTGCCAGTGGCCTTCTTGATGGCGTCGGCGTTGTAGATCAGGCCGCGTCCCTCGACGGACAGCGGGAAGCCATAGACCTTGTCGTTCACCGAAATCGCATAGTCGGTGTCCCCGACCCAAGACTCATCGGACAGATCGACGGCATGTTCCTCGGCCAAGGACAGCACGTCCTTCGCGTCGACCATGGAGATGGTGTAGGGATCATTGGAGGCGTACTTGGAGGCAAGATGCGCCGCGACAACGTCGCCGCTATAGATGACCTCGAGATCGACGCCCTTCTCCTCGGAGTACTTCTCGGCCATATCCTCGAGCTGGGTCTCGATCTCAACCTTGGAATTGAACAGGGTGATGTGCGGGCCGCTGCTGGAGTTGCCTCCGGAGCCGCAGCCGGCGAGCATGCCCACCGCGGCGAGGGAGGCGAGCGCGATGGTGCCGATCTTCTTCCATGACTTCATGGTGTGTCCCTTTCCTTCTTTTCTTCCGCGGGCTTCCTTGTCCCACGGTGCCGAAGCGCTCCTGTGGAGGGATCCATATGAGAGCTTCCTTGGCCTCTGTATCGAATCGGTTCGATTTCCCTGTCAAACCGGTTCGATGTCTGACAGAAGTCAGTATTGCATAAAACCGGTTCGATTGTCAAAACGACAAGGTTTTCAGGCGTGTCGCAACCCTTTGCGCGACCCACGTCAATCGTTCGACCCCAGCGGATACAATGGCGGGCGTTCCATCGCGCCGCGACCATACGGCACCCCATGCAAGGAGGCATCCATGAGCGCCTGGCTCGACACCGCCGTCTTCTACGAGGTCTACCCCCAGTCCTTCCAGGATTCCAACGCGGACGGCATCGGCGACTTCGCCGGCATCACGGCCCGGCTCGACTACATCCGCGAGCTCGGCTGCGACGCCATCTGGATCAACCCCTGCTTCGACTCCTCCTTCTGGGACGCGGGATACGACGTGCGCGACTACTACCGCACGGCCGCGCGATACGGCACCAACGAGGACCTGCGCCATCTCTTCGACGAGGCGCACCGGCGCGGCATGCATGTGCTGCTCGACCTCGTGCCCGGGCACGCCGCCGTCGACAACCCGTGGTTCCGCGCCTCCTGCCGCGACGAACGCAACCAATGGACCGACCGCTTCATCTGGAAGCCGATGGACCAATCCCCCGACCTCAACTCGCCCTATGCCTCGATCAGGGGATTCCTCGGCGGCATCAGCGAGCGCCCCGGCTGCGTGGCCGTCAACTGCTTCTCCACGCAGGCCTGCCTGAACTACGGCTTCGGCACCGTCACCGAGGACTGGCAATTCGCCGCCGATTCGCCCGAGGCCGAGGCCGGCCGCCTGCTCATCCAGGACATCATGGCCTTCTGGCTGGGGCTCGGGGCCGACGGTTTCCGCGTCGACATGGCCGCCAGCCTCGTCAAGGAGGACCCGGACCATGCGTGGACCTCGCGACTGTGGCGCAAGGTGCGCGCCTTCCTCGACGAACGATTCCCCGAGGCCGTGCTCGTCTCGGAATGGGGCAATCCGGCCGAAGCGCTCAACGCCGGTTTCGACATGGACTTCCTGCTGCATTTCGGCCCGTCGCACTACCTCGACCTGTTCCGAGAACACCCCTGGTTCTCCGCCCGCGCCGCGGCCGATGGCACCGGCGATGCCTCGGCCTTCGTCGAGGCATATCGGGCGATGGCCGGCGCGGCCGGCGGCAAGGGATTCATCTGCATTCCCTCGGGCAACCACGACATGATCCGCATGCGCGAAACCCTCGAACCCGAGGAGATGAAACTCGCCTTCGGATTCCTGATGACGATGCCCGGCTGCCCCTTCGTCTACTACGGCGATGAGATCGGCATGCGCTACGCCCACGGCCTGAAGTCGAAGGAGGGCGGCTACGAACGCACCGGCTCGCGCACGCCGATGCAGTGGGACGGAACAACCAACGCGGGCTTCTCATCGGCGCCCGGCGGGGAGCTGTATCTGCCGATCGACGGGGCCGATGACCAGCCGACCGTGGCGGCACAGCGAGACGACCCCGATTCGCTGTGGAACGCCGTGCGCGACCTCATCGCGCTGCGCCGCGCGCATCCCGCCTTGCAGGCGGCGGGCGGACTGCGGTTCCTCCACGTGCCAGACCATGGGTATCCGCTGGTCTACGAGCGCACGTCCGCCGGCGCGGCCGACCGCACGGATGCCCACGCCGGCGAAACAATGCTCGTGGCCATCAATCCCTCGCCATCCGACGCCACATGCGCCCTTGCCAACGCCAACGCGGGCGACCCCGGCGCGCCCTGCCATGTGATCGGCGGCGGCGCGGCGACATGGCATGACGGCACGCTAACCGTCCCCGCGCGGTCGCTGACGGTGTTCGCGCGCTGAGCGCGGGCCCCATCACAGGAACGTCGATTTCACCAACTTGCCGTTCTCGTCGTAGTCGCCGTCCAGACGGCGGAAGATCGGGTCATACAGCCATGCGCAGCAATACTGCGGCAATGCCACGCCGAGCAACAGCAGCACCGGCAGCCCGACCAGCAGATACCGCAATTCCACGAATCCGAAGGCACCGATCACAACCAGCATCGCCAGCGTGCGCGGGAAGAACGCGAAGGCGAGGCGCGCGGCGTTCGCCAGATGCCCGCCCACCGTGTTCTCGTATCGCGAAAGCATCACGAAATAATATTGCGCGACGGCCGCGGCGAGCACGCCGACCACGACGAGCACGATGGTCATGGCGCGCGCCAAGCCTTGGTCAAGCATCTCGGAAAGCACGAAGGAGTCGAGCACACCGAAGGCGATGAGCACAAGCGCGCCGAGCCACACCACCGTCGCCTGCTTGAAGTTGGCCTTGAACGCATCGAGGAACTGGCGGGCCACATAAGTGTCCTCATGGCGCACCATATGCCACAGCACATAGTGCATGGCCGTGAACGAGGCGCCGGCGGTGACGATCGGAATCGAGCACACCAGGGTCAGCAGGTTGAGCACGATCAGATCGCACACAAGCCCCATGATGCGGAAGAACGGGTTGTTCTGGTCGAAGATCCTGCCCATGCCGGCGCTCCTTTCGCGTGATTCGGGTGATATGGGGACGCCACGCGTCCAGAACGCCGCTCAGGCCACGACGGGCGGGTTGTTGAGCAGATCGTCGGTGCGGTGCTCGCCGGCCGCGTCGGTCCAGCCGAGGGTGGCGACGGGGGCGGCGTTGTCGACGCCGAGGCCGCGGCCCGGCTCGAAGACCAGCGTGGCGGAGGTCGTCGCGCCTTCCCAAGAGAAGGTGATCGAGCGGTCGCCGTCGGGGGCCCAAAAGAACTCGCCGTCGAAGGCGTCGAGCGTGTTGCGCAAACGGGCAAGCGCATTGAGCGCGCGCACCACCGGGCGCTTCAGATTCTCGTCGATCTCGGCAGTCGAATAATAGTGGCGGTTGATGTCGCGGCCGTTGTTCGTGCGGCGCAGCAGCTCCATGTCGTTCGCGCCGGCGAGCGCGCCGACGTAATAGACCTGCGGCACGCCAGGCAGGAAGAACTGCACGGCGCGGGCGGCCAGATAATGCTGGTCGTTGCAGCCGAGGGCCGAATAATAGGTGCTGTTGACCTGGTAGAGGTCGAGGTTGGACGCGGCGGCGCCGGTGGCGGCCTTCGATTCGCCGTGGGTGTTGGCGTGGATCGTCTCGACGAGCGCGTCGACGTCCTCGTCGGGCACGAGGCCCTTGAGCGAGCGGTCGAGCTGGTCGGAGCCGATGTCGATGACGCCGATGCCGTCGTGCGTGTCGAGCACGGTGACGGCGTTGTTCGGGCGGATCTCGGTCCAGTGCGCGACCGGCTCGACGTGCCCGGTGTTGAGGGCGTGCAGCAACAGCGGAGGCAGCGCGAAATCATAGACGCGGTCGACCTTGGATGCGATCTCGACCTGCTTCTTGTAGTAGGAGTGGACTTCGATCAGGATCTCCAAGCCGCGCTTGGCGCCCTCCTCGCGCAGGCGCGAGATCAGCTGGAAGGTCTTGGGCGTCATGAAGCAGCTGGTGCCGGCTTCCTTAGCGCCGTATCCGACGGCGTCGAGGCGGATGTAGCTCACATGCGCGTTCGCCATCGCGTCGAAGATCGACATCAGGTATTCCCAGCCCTTGGCCGAGTCGGTGTCGATGTCGACCTGCTGCGGGGTGAAGCTGACCCACACCAGGCGCGTCTTGCCGCCGAGATTGTAGTGGGTGAAGGGCAGGCCCGGGCGCGGGCGATAGATGCCGGCGAGGTCTTCCTCGGTGGCGCCGTCGGGGAAGACGGAGCTCATCGTGAGGAACATCGGGGCGTATTCGCTCTCGTCGCCCTTGGCCATCACATCTTGGAATTGCTTGGATTCCCAGCTCATATGGTTGACGATCGCGTCGACCATGATGTTGTGGGTGCGGGAAAGCTCGGCCACATCGTTCCAGTCACCCAGGCGCGGGTCGACCTTGGTGTGGTCGATCGGGTCGAAGCCCGCGTCGGCGCCGTCGAAGGGCGTGAAGAAGGGCAGGATATGCACGCCGTCATAGACGCCGTCGAAACGGGTGCGCAGGATATCGGTCATCGACTTGAGCGTGCCGTCGCCGAGACGGTCGGCGTAGGTGATCAGCTGGACCTTGTTCTTCATACGGTACTCCTCCATTCAAATATCGAACCTCATTGTGTCGAACCGGTTCGATGATACATGAGCGCAACCCACGTTGTCCAATGCCGTTGAGCTTGGCGTGTCGGGCACACGGCCGAGGCGGTCACAACTCGGAGATAGTGGCCGCGTCAATCGATTCACACAACCCTATCTGTCTATAAGGTCCCGCCGAGGGAGCAGACCCACCATCCGAGGGCCACGCAGACGACGGGCACGACGAGAGTGGAGAGCAGATACAGCGCCGCCGTGCCGAACTTCTCGGTGCGCGCCAGCGAGACCATCTCGTTGATCGCGGTGGAGAAGGTCGAGAAACCGCCGAGGAAACCGGTGACGAACAGCAGGTAATCGCCGTGGCCGACCGTGCCGGAGGCATAGGCGCAGGCGGCCACGCCCGCGCAGAATGTGGCGATGACGTTGATCACAAAGGTCGACAATGGGAAGGCGCGGTTCCACCAGCGCTGGATCGACGTGTTGCAGATGAAGCGCATCACGGCACCCAAGCCGCCGCACAGGCATACGAAGAGGAAGGTCATCCGCGCACCTCCCCGGTCATCGGATCGCCGACCAACGGAATCTCATCGGTGGTAGGCGCCGGTTCGAAGGACGGCAATGGCTGCCCGTAATCGCCTTCGGGCGGCGTGGCCGCACCCACCGTGACCATGCCGGATTTCGGCAGACCGGTGACCATATCGACGCCCGCTACGGGCATGCCGGAGGCCAACGCATGCGCGGCGCCGGAGGCCCCTCGCATGGAACTCGCCGCATCGGCGACCACACGCGCCTCGCGCTTGGCGGTCGTCACCAGCGCCAGCCGCGCACCGAACCACGCCACGGCCAGACCGCCGGCGAAACTGAGAAGCATATAGCACAGGAATCCGGCGATCTGCCCCTCGCGAATCGAGGCAAGCTCCTCGATCACCATCGCGGACAACGTGGAGAAGCCGCCGCACACCCCCATGCCCACGCCGCGCGAGGTGAGCTGACGCACACGCTTGGGCATCCACGAGGCCTGCGACACATACATGGTGAGGCCGGCGAAAATGAAGCAGGCAAGCATATTCGCGAGGAATGTCGCCGTATGGAAGGCGCTGAAGAACCCATCCGAGGCAAGCGGAGCGGGCAGGGCGAGACTCAGCCCATAACGCATCACGGTGCCGAGGAAACCGCCGAGGAAGACCACGAGGTAAAGCATGCCGTCGGCCAACAGATTGAACCGGGCCTGCACTCGCTTGATCGGCGCCAACGGAATCTCCGGCGGAGCGTCGACGGCGGCGGCGCCGGTGGGCACCGCGGGCCTGGCGTCGCGGGCAATGGCCGCGGCGGACAGCTCCATCGTGCTTGGGGCGGGTTCGGCGGGAACCGGAGCCATCGGGGAGGCAGGCACCGTCGTCGACGGCGGCTCGGACGGAGAGACAGGGCCGGCGGCTTCGACAGCCGGGCCCACGTCCGACGGCGCAGCGGCAGACGCTGATATCGGCGAGACGGCATGCGCCGATATCAGCGCAGGAGCCAAATTCGCCGGCATCGGACTTTCGGTCATCGACGGCATCGCCGGTATCGGCGGCACCGTCGGCATATGAGCCGCGGCATCGGGCTCCACGCTTGGAGCCCGCAACGGCTGGCTGGGTTGGTCCGGTTGATCTGACTGCTCTGGCTGGCTCATGGGCGACGGCACTCCGGCTTCGACGAACGCGACTGACTCGACGGGCTGCGGCGGCGCGAGCGCTCAGTCGACCAGCGAATGGATGGAGATGATATGGTCGCGCTGCGGGCCGGTTCCGATCGCGGAGATGCGGCAGCCGGACAGCTCCTCGAGACGGCGCACATAGGCCTGGCAGGTGGCCGGCAGCTCGTCGAAGCTGTGGCAGGTGGAGATATCCTCGCTCCAGCCGGGCATCGTCTCGTAGATCGGCTTGGCGTTGGTGAAGGACACCTGGTCGGTCGGCATATCGTCGTGACGCTCGCCATCCACGTCATAGGCCACGCAGATCGGAATCTCCTTGAGGCCGGTCAACACATCGAGCTTGGTGAGCACGATGTCAGTCAGGCCGTTGACCTGGGCCGCGTAACGGTTCACGACGGCATCGAACCAGCCGCAGCGACGTGGGCGGCCGGTGGTCACACCGAACTCGTGGCCCTGCTGGCGCAGCCATTCGCCCTGTTCGTCGAGGAGTTCGGTGGGGAACGGGCCCTCGCCCACGCGGGTCACATAGGCCTTGGAGACGCCGACGACGCGCGTGATCTTGGTCGGGCCGACGCCGGTGCCGGTGCAGGCGCCGCCGGCGGTCGGGTTGGAGGAGGTGACGAAGGGATAGGTGCCGTGGTCCACATCGAGCATCGTGGCCTGGCCGCCTTCGAAGAGCACGGTTTTGCCGGCGTCGAGGGCTTTGTTGAGGATCAGGCCGGTGTTGGCGACATAGGGGCGCAGACGCTCGCCGAGCGCAAGCAGCTCGTCGGTGGTGGCGTCCACATCCACGGCGCGGCGGTTGTAAAGCTTGAGGAGCATCTGGTTCTTCTGATGCAGGCTGGCCTCGACCTTGGCGCGCAGGTGCTCGGCGTTGAACAGATCGTGCACGCGGATGCCGACGCGGTTGATCTTGTCCGCATAGGCCGGGCCGATGCCGCGGCCGGTGGTGCCGATCTTATGCTTGCCGAGGAAACGCTCGGTCACCTTGTCGATGGTGCGGTGATACGGGGCGATGATATGCGCGGCCTCGCTCACCAGCAGGCGGGAGCAGTCCACGCCGCGCGACTGAAGGCCGTCGATCTCCTCGAAAAGCACTTCGGGGTCCACGACCACGCCGTTGCCGATGACGGGCGTGACGTTCGGATTGATGATACCGGAGGGCAGCAGGTGCAGGGCATAGGATTCATCGCCGACGACGACGGTATGGCCGGCGTTGTTGCCGCCGTTGAAGCGGGCGACGTAGTCGACCTTCGTGCCGATCAGATCGGTGGCCTTGCCTTTGCCTTCGTCGCCCCACTGGGCGCCAATCAGAACGATTCCAGGCATTGTGCACCTCCACATATTCCGCGTTTTAGCCTCTGACAGGCTACTCCATGCATTGGAGAACCCCGGCTCTCAGCGCAACGCCTTTCCGGCGCTGCCGAGCTCCTTGCAGGCCTCGACCACGCGGGCGGCCATCGCGGACTCGGCCGCGCGGCCCCACGAGCGGGGGTCGTAATACTTCTTCTCGCCCACTTCGCCGTCGATCTTGAGCACGGCGTCGTAATGCTCGAACATATGCCCGGCCACGGCGCGCGTGAAGGCATACTGCGTGTCGGTGTCGATATTCATCTTGACCACGCCGTGGCCGACCGCCTCGGCGATCTCCTCGGGGCTCGAGCCGGAGCCGCCGTGGAACACCAGCGCGAAGGGCTTGCCCTCCACCACATCGGGCGGCGCGCACACCGACACCGAGGAGGCATCCGTCAACCGTCCGTCCTGCGTGGCCGCCCACACCTCGCGCTGGATCTCCCCCAGCAAACCGGGGCGCAGCTTGACGACGCCCGGCTTATAGGCCCCGTGCACATTGCCGAAGGTGAACGCGGCCATATAACGCCCATGCTCCCCCAGCCCCAGACGCTCGGCGACCCGCAGGCCGTCGGCCGGCGTGGAATACAATTTCTCGTTGATCTCGGCGGAGTGGCCGTCCTCCTCGCCGCCGACCGCGCCGATCTCGATCTCAAGCACCGTATGCGCCTTGACCGACTTGTCGAGCAGTTCGGAGGCGATGTCAAGGTTCTCCTCCAACGGCACGGTCGAGCCGTCCCACATATGCGATTGGAAGGTCGGCTCCTGGCCGTGGCGCACCTGATCGATCTCATGGTCGAGCAGCGGGCGCACCCATTCGTCGAGATATTGCTTGGCGCAGTGGTCGGTGTGCAGCGCGATCGTGATGTTCGGATATTTCGCGGCGACCTCGCGCGCGAAGGCGGCGAAGGCCAGCGAACCGGTGACGCGATCGGCCACGGACTGTCCGGAGAAATAGGCGGCGCCACCGACCGACACCTGGATGATGCCGTCCGACTCGGCCTCGGCGAAGCCCTGCAGCGCCGCGTTCAGCGTCTGCGTGCTCGTCACATTGATCGCGGGATAGGCATATCCGCCGCGACGGGCGGCATCCAGCATCTCGGCATAACGTTCAGGGGTTGCGATGGTCATGGCTCCATTATCGCCATGCGGGCGAACTCCGGCAATCCGTCATATCACAATCGCGCCGACGGCCGCGCCTCACTCCCCCTCGGGTAGATCGAGGCGATAGCCCATGCCGGGCTCGGTTTTGAGATACCGCGGGCGGGCGGGATCGGTCTCGATCTTCTTGCGCAGTTGCGAGATGTAGAGGCGCAGGTATCCGGAGTCGTTGATGTGCTCGGATCCCCAGATCTCGGTGAGCAGGTCCTGGCGCGTGACCAGCTTGCCGGCGTTGCGCACCAGCACCTCGAGCACCTTCCATTCCGTCGGCGTCAGGCGCACGCGCACCTGCCGGCCGTGGAAGTCCCGGAACACGGCGTGCGCGGTCAGGTCCACGGTCACGTCGCCGAGGGTGACGGTCGGGGTCTCGGTCTCCTGCGGGATGCGACGGCCCAGCGCGCGGATGCGGGCCAGCAGCTCGTCGATGGAGACCGGCTTGGTCAGATAGTCGTCGGCGCCCGCGTCGAGCACGGCCACCTTCTCACGGGCGTCGGTGCGTCCGGAAACCACCAGGATCGGCGCGTCGGTCCAACCGCGCACGCCCTGGATCACGCCCATGCCGTCCATCTTGGGCATGCCCAGGTCGAGGACGAACATGTCGGGATGCGTTTCGACCGCGACCTTGATGCATTCGACGCCGTCGGAGGCGGTGACGATCTCATATCCTTGCGAATGCAGCGTGATCTTGAGCGCCTTGAGGAACTGGGGATCGTCGTCGGCTACCAGGATTTTCATTCGTGCGTCCCTTTCTTCTCGGGGGCGGTGGAGGTATCGGATGCGGGTGTGATGCCATCGGTCATCGAATCGTCCCGCAGGAAGCGGTCAAGGCCGCGCTGGTCGGAGTCGCCGACGCCTTCCAGCGGCAGGATCACGTCGGAGACCGCGTCGGACATGCGCAGCGTGCTTTCGCCGAGCCCTTCGGTCGGATTCGGGATCTCGCTCTTCGGAATCGGCTGGCCGAGGCGAAGCTTCGGATCGGCTTCGAGCAGCATGATCACCATCGTGAGCCCGCCGCCAGGCGTGTCCTCGGCTTCGATCGTGCCGCCCATCGATTCGACGAATCCCTTGGACAGCGCCATGCCGAGCCCCAGACCCGTGGTGTTGTCGGTGTCCCCCAAACGGTGGAAGGGCACGAAGATATCCGCTTTGCGATCGTCGGGCACACCCGGGCCACGATCGGAGATGCGGATCTCGACGCGATGGTTGAAGGCGGAGGCGGAGATGCGCACGCGCTTGTCGGCGGGCGTGTAACGCATGGCGTTGAGCAGCACGTTGGTCAGCGCACGCCGCAGCAGCGGCGGATCGGCGATCACCAGCGGCAGTTCGGTGTCAAGGTCGAGGTCGATGCGCGCCGGCCCGATATGCAGCTCGTCGAGAGAGGGCACGATGGCCTCGCCCACATCGGACGCAACCATCGACAGCGGCATCGCGCCTTCCCTCAGACGCGACACGTCCAGCAGGTCGGAGACCAGGCGGCTCAGCTGGCCAAGCGATTCGTTGGCGACGGACAGCAGCTCGCGCCGATCGGCGTCGGACATGCTCGTGCCCATGCGCTGCAGGCCGGAGACGGCGGCCGTGGCGGAGGCGATGGGCCGGCGCAGATCATGGCTGACCGCGTTGAGCAACGCGGTGCGGATCTTCTCGGCGGCCGCCAGCGGCGCGACCTCCTTGGCCTTCTCCTCGAGGCTGTTGTGCTCCAGCACGGTCTGGATCTGCGCGACGATGGCGCGCAGCAACCGCTGGTCGGCCGCGTCGATGGTCCGTCCATACATCTCCATCGTCAGATCACTGCTGATCGAGATGGTGTCGGGCGCGCCGCCGTCGGGCAGCGGCCCGTCGGATACGACGATCTCCCCCTTGCGCATGATGCGCACGCAGGTGAACCCGAAGGCTTCGCGTGTGCGCGCGATGACGGCGCGGAGCGGGTCGGTGCTGCGCAGCACGGCATCCGATATCGAGACCAAGGTCTCGGATTCGGCCGAGGCGCGCTGGGCCTGCCGCGTGCGTTCCTCGCCGCGGTCGACGATCATCGCCACGATGACGCCGATGACCACATATATGAGCATGGTCACCCAGTCCTGCCATTCAGGCATGCGCAAGGTTCCGATCGGCTCGATATACATATAATCCAACGCCAAACCGGACAGCACGGCGCCGGTGATGGCGGGGACCAGACCGCCGAGCATCGCGCCGAGGACGACGATAAGCTGGAAAATCAACGCATCGCGCGTGCTCGCGGTGGCGCTCACATCGAATTGCATGAACAGCGCGGCCAACACCGGAATGGCGAGGCATTCGAAGAGGACGCCGAACACGACGCGATGCACGCTCATGGTGCGGCCGAAACGCTTGAACCGAATCCCGCGCTTGCCCGCATAGGAGTGGGTGACCACATGCACGTCGATATCGCCGGATTTCTCGACGATGCCGGCGGTCGAGCTGGCGCGCCCGAACAAGCGGGCCATCGGCGAGCGTCGCGAGACGCCGATGATGACCTGCGTGGCGTTGTTGGCGCGAGCGAAGGCAAGCAGGGCGTCGGAGATGTTCTCGCCGACGATCTGATGATAGGTGCCGCCGAGCTTCTCGACGAGCTCGCGCTGCCCCTTGAGCTGGTCCTGATGCGAGCTGGCCTGCAGCGCGTCCTCGCTGGTGACGTGCACGGCGAGAAGGTCGCCACCGCCGGAGGCCGCGGCCACGCGCGCGCCTCGACGCAAAAGCTGTTCGCCCTCGGGACCGCCGGAAAGCGCCACGACGACGCGCTCTCGCGTCTCCCACTTGGACTGGATGTGGTGCGCGTCGCGGTATTCCTTCAGCGTCTCGTCGACGCGTCCGGCGAGCCAGACCAGCGCAAGCTCGCGCAATGCGGTCAGGTTGCCGACGCGGAAGTAATTGGACAGGGCCGCGTCGACGCGGTCCGGCTTGTAGACGAGGCCGGCGGAAAGGCGTTCGCGCAGGCCTTCGGGCGGCAGATCGACGAGTTCGACTCGCGTGGCGGCGCGCAGCACCTTGTCGGGCACGGTTTCGCGCTGCTGGCTGCCGGTGATCTCGCGCACCACATCGTTCAGCGACTCGATGTGCTGCACATTGATCGTGGTGATGACGTCGATGCCGGCGTCGCGCAGATCCTCGACGTCCTGCCAGCGCTTCTCATGCATCGAACCGGGCGCGTTGGTGTGCGCGAGCTCATCGACCAGCGCCACCTGCGGCGCGCGTTCGATGATGGCGAAGAGATCCATCTCCTCAAGCCACATGCCGCGATATCGGATGCGCTGGCGAGGCACCTGCTCCAAGCCCTCGGAGGCCGCCTGCGTGGCCTTGCGCCCGTGGGTCTCCAGCAGGGCGATCACCACGTCCTTGCCCTCGGATTGAAGCCGCTGGCCTTCCTCCAGCATCGCGCACGTCTTGCCAACGCCCGGCGCCGCGCCCAGCAGCACCCGCAACGATCCCCGCGCCTTTGCCATGAGATCACCGCCCCTCGTTCGGTACGTTATTTCCTATACGACTGTAGTGGATGATGGGAAAAGAAAAGGGGGACGCGCGCATAACACGCGCAATCCCCCTGATTTCCCTTAGGTTCCGTTTGCCGGCGTGTGTCGCGCACGCGCCGGCGACGGTGTTATGACTCGGCCGAAATCACTTCTCGAGCTTATCGAGGTCGAGGTTCAGGGTCACCACATTGACGACGGGCTCGCCGACGAAGCCGAGGCCACGGCCGGTGGTGTTGTCCTTGACGATCTTCTCGACCTTCTCCTCGCTCAGGCCGCGGGCCTTGGCGACACGCTTGACCTGGATGGCGGCGTAGTCGGGGCTGATGTGCGGGTCGAGACCGGAGGAGGAAGCGGTGGTGGCGTCAGCCGGGACTTCCTTGACGGACACGCCCTCGCGCTTGGCGATCTCGGAGCGGCGCTCACGCACCGACTTGATGAGATCGGCGTCCTGATGGCCCTTGTTGGTGCCGGAGGAGGCGGAGGCGTCGTAGCCGTTGTCGCCGGCCGCGGACGGACGGGACTGGAAGTACTCGTCGAGCGCGTTGCCGTCGGCGTCGGTGAAGTTCTGGCCGATGAGGCTGGAGCCGACGATATTGCCTTCGGCGTCGGTGACCATCGAGCCGTTGGCCTTGTCAGGCATGCCGAGCTGGCCGATGCCGGTCATCAGAATCGTGTACAGGATCACGATCACCGTGAAGGTGATGATGGCCTTGAACCCAGCCCAGTACGCACGCAGATTCAAAGAAAAGAAGTTCTTCATATCAAAATTCCTTAAGACACTCTGTCATTCCGAGAGCTTCCCTTGTCATTCTGAGGCGAAGCCGAAGAATCTCGTTGCGTTGAGATCCTTCGCTTCGCTCAGGATGACAAGGGCCACTCAGGATGACGGAAGAGGATCAGAAGCCGGGGATGAGGCGGACGAACAGATCGATGATCCAGATGCCGACGAACGGAGCGACGATGCCGCCCAGGCCGTAGACGGACAGGTTCCTGGAGAGGATCTTCTCGGAGGCTTCCGCACGGTACTTGACGCCCTTCAGAGCCAACGGAATCAGCATGACGATGATGATGGCGTTGAAGATGATGGCGGAGAGCACAGCGGACAGCGAGGAGTGCAGGCCCATGATGTTGAGCACGCCCAGACCCGGGAACTGCTGCATGAACATGGCCGGGATGATCGCGAAGTACTTCGCGATATCGTTGGCGATCGAGAAGGTCGTCAGAGCGCCGCGCGTGATGAGCAGCTGCTTGCCGATCTCGACGATGTCGATGAGCTTGGTCGGGTCGGAGTCGAGGTCGACCATGTTGCCGGCTTCCTTAGCGGCGGAAGTGCCGGAGTTCATGGCGACGCCGACATCGGACTGCGCCAGGGCCGGGGCATCGTTGGTGCCGTCGCCGGTCATGGCCACGAGCTGGCCCTTGGCCTGCTCGGCCTTGATGTAGGCGAGCTTGTCCTCGGGCTTGGCCTCGGCGATGAAGTCGTCGACGCCGGCCTCCTTGGCGATGGCGGCAGCGGTCAGCGGGTTATCGCCGGTGACCATGACGGTGCGGATGCCCATCTTGCGCATGTCTTCGAAGCGCTCGCGCAGGCCTTCCTTGACGACGTCCTTGAGCTGGACGACGCCCATGACGGTGACCTTGCCGTCAGCGCCCTGCTGGGCGACGACGAGCGGGGTGCCGCCGGCGTTGGAGACGGCCTCGACGCGATCATGCATGGCGTCGTTGACGGACTGCTCCATCGGGGAGCCGGATTCCTTCTCGACCCAGGCCTCGACGGCGGTGGTCGCGCCCTTGCGGATGCGGGTGCCGTCGGGCAGATCAAGGCCGGACATACGGGTCTCGGCGGTGAAGGCCACCGGCAGGGCGCCGGTGATCTCATCGAAGTGATAGCCCATCTTGTCGGCGAGGGCGACGATCGACTGGCCCTCGGGGGTCGAGTCGGCCAGCGAGCTCATGGCGGCGGCCTTGATCATGTCGTCCTGGTTGATGCCGGGCAGCGGGTGGAAGTTGGAAGCCTGACGGTTGCCGTAGGTGATGGTGCCGGTCTTGTCGAGCAGCAGCGTGGTCACGTCGCCGGCGGCCTCGATGGCGCGGCCGGAGGTGGCGAGCACGTTGCGCTGGACCAGACGGTCCATGCCGGCGATGCCGATGGCGGAGAGCAGGGCGCCGATGGTGGTCGGGATCAGGCAGACGAGCAGGGCGAGCAGCACCGTGAGGGACACGGAGGCGTTGACCGAGCTGGCCTGGCCGTTGAGGCAGAGCACCACGGTGAGGAAGATGATGGTCAGCGAGCTCAGGAGCACGTCGAGGGCGATCTCGTTCGGGGTCTTCTGGCGGTTGGCGCCTTCGACCAGGGCGATCATCTTGTCGACGAAGGACTCGCCGGGCTTCTGGGTGATGCGCACGACGATGCGGTCGGAGAGCACGCGGGTGCCGCCGGTGACGGCCGAGCGGTCGCCGCCGGATTCGCGGATGACCGGGGCGGACTCGCCGGTGATGGCGGACTCGTCGACGGAGGCGATGCCGGAGATGATGTCGCCATCACCCGGGATCAGCTCGCCTTCCTTGACGATCACGATGTCGCCGAGCTTGAGGTCGGAGGACGGCACTTCGTGCGTCGCGGCCTTCTGGGCGTCCACGTCGTTGGCCTCGTCGTAGTTGTCGACGATGGTGGCCGGCGTGGTGGTGCGGGTCTTGCGCAGAGCGTCGGCCTGGGCCTTGCCACGGCCCTCGGCCACGGCCTCGGCCATGTTGGCGAAGAGCACGGTGGCCCACAGGCACACGGCGATGATCCACGTGAAGTAGACCGGCTCGCCCTGGCTGAGCTCCGGCATGAACAGCTGGAAGATGCCCAGCAGCGTCAGGAACGCGGCGCCCACCCACACGATGAACATGACCGGGTTGTGCCACATGACGGCCGGGTTGAACTTCTTGAACGCGTCCGGCAGGCTCTTGACGAGCATCTTGCCCATGGACTTGTCTTTCGACTGCTTGACGTCCTTGATGACGTCGGTAGCTTGTGCTTGTGCGTCAGTCATATCACGCCACCAAACCTTCTGCCAACGGTCCCAGAGCAAGCGTCGGGAAGAACGTCAGCGCGGAAATAATGAAGATAACGAAGACCAGCAGGAAGACGAACAGCTTGTTGTCGGTGCGCATCGTGCCGGAGGTGACCGGAACGGCGTCCTGCTTGGCCAGCGAGCCGGCGAGGGCGATGACCAGCATGATCGGCAGGAAGCGTCCGAGCAGCACGGCCAGGCCCAGCGTGGTGTCGAGCCACGGAGTGTCGGCGGTGATGCCGGCGAACGCGGAGCCGTTGTTGTTGGCCGCGGACGTGAAGGCATACACGATCTCGGAGAAGCCGTGGTTGCCGGTGTTGTTCAGCGAGGTGTTCATCACGGAGTCGCGGACGCCCGGGATCAGGAAGCTCAGCGAGGAGCCAGCCACGACGGTGATCGGCATGACGAGGAAGTAGAGCGAAGCCATCTTCATCTCGCGCGGGCCGATCTTCTTGCCGAGGTATTCCGGGGTGCGGCCGACCATCAGGCCGGCGATGAACACGGCGACGATGGCCATCACGAGGATGCCGTAGAGGCCGGCGCCCACGCCACCCGGCGAAACCTCGCCGAGCATCATGTTGAACATGTACATCATGCCGCCAAGAGCGGTGTAGGAATCATGCATGGAGTCGACGGCGCCGGTCGAGGTCGAGGTCGAGGTGGTGCCGAACATGCCGGACCACACGATGCCGAAGCGGTTCTCCTTGCCTTCCATCGAGCCACCGGTGAGGGTGGTGATCGGGTCCACGGAGAAGGACTCGGCGGTGACGACCGCGAAGAAGGAGATGGAGAAGAGAACGACCATCGCGCCGAGCAGCGTGTAGCCCTGCTTGATGTTGCCGACCATGCGGCCGAAGGTGCGGGTCAGGGACACCGGGATGCACAGCATGAGCAGGATCTCGATGAGGTTGGTCCACATATTCGGGTTCTCATACGGATGCGAGGAGTTGGCGTTGAAGAAGCCGCCACCGTTGGTGCCGAGCTCCTTGATAACTTCCTGGGAAGCCACCGGGCCCTGCATGATGGACTGGCTGCCACCGGCGATGGTGTCGACGTCCACGAAGCCGGCGAAGTTCTGGACCACGCCGAGGGCGATCAGGATGGTGCCCATGAGGATGGCCAGCGGCATGAGCAGGCGCATCGTGCCACGGGTCAGGTCCACCCAGAAGTTGCCGATGGTGTCGGACTTGCGGAACGCGAAGCCGCGCACGAGGGCGATGGACACCGCGATGCCGACGGCCGCGGAGACGAAGTTCTGCACGCACAGGCCGGCCAGCTGGACGGTGTAGCCCAGGGTCACGTCAGGCGAATAGGACTGCCAGTTCGTGTTGGTCGTGAAGGAAGCGGCGGTGTTGAAGGCCAACGCAGGGTTGACGTTCTCGAAGCCCAGCGAATAGGGCAGCCACTTCTGGAGGCGCTGCAGGGCGTAGAGCACGAGCAGGCTCAGCAGGGAGAAGGCCAGGATGCCGCGCAGATACGCCTTCCAGGTCTGGCCCTTCCTCGGATTCACGCCGATGATCTTGTAGATCCACTTCTCGAAGAACAGATCCTTGTCGGACGTGAACACGTTGTACATATAGTCGCCCAGCGGCTTGTACAGCGCCGCCAGGATGGCGGCGACAAGCGCGAGCGCCAGAATTGCGTAAAGGTAAACCATTATCAGGAACCCCTTATGAAGCTTTCAGTTCTCTCAGAACTTCTCGGGACGGCACAGGGAATAGAGCATATAGCCGAGTCCGCAGATCCCCAGGACCACGCCGATCACGGTGAAGACGGTCATCATAGCTTGTCCACCGCCTTGCCCAGCAGATCGACGAGAACGAAAAACACAATGGTGCCAACCACGTAGGCCACATCCAGCATTTTTTCTCTCCATTCAGTGAAAAACCCGGGCCAATCGACCGCCGCCTTGTACAGACGGGCGCGCGATTGCCCGGGCATATTGCAAATGAAGATATTATTCCGGCTTTCCGCCCCCAATATCAAAACTAACGGAATACATACACCCCCATATGCGTTCCCTAACACCGCCCTAACGGCGGATGACGCCCGAGGGAACCGCAAATATGAAAAAGCCCGCACAAGGCGGGCTTGAATGGAGCGGATGACGGGAGTCGAACCCTACCTGACCGATGCTGAAAAGCCGCTAAATACCAGTGATTTAACGGCTTTATCCACCTGATCGCAGCCCTTATGACAACATGGTGACAACAATTTGGGAACACCTATTTGCGCCACTCCGATATACGCTACGAATGCCATCGCATCCCCATGTTCGCTATTCAGCTCTGGCTGCCTGTGATGAATTGGCTGATTTTTGGTGCTATTGTCAGCAGGTAGACTAAGTGTGCGGCGGCGATGAGGATGATCCACCAGTCGGGCCAGTGCAGCGGGCTGCTGGGGATCGTGGCGAGCCGGTCGGCTATGGCGAGACCGGCAAGGGTGATCAGTGTCCAGAGGATGGCGTGGATTGCCAGGGTTCCCTCGTTCATCCAGGCTGTGGCCGCCCGTTTGACGATCGCCGCGTATCCGACCACGAGCACCACCACAATGCACACGGCGGCGATGAGGATGAGCGCGGGGATGAACGTGAGCGGTTTGTTCCACCATCCTCGGGGAAGGGTTTCGCCCAGCCACGCGCCGACGCCGTCGACCCATTGTCCGAACGCCGCGAACTGCCTTCTGCGCGTCTCGACCCATTCGGGCAGCGAGGCCGCGAGGATGCGCCACCGGCCTTGCATGGCGATGGCGAGCATGGGGATCGCGAACGAGCACACGCCCAAACACAGCACGAACAGGATGCGTTTGCCTTGCTCCCATCGCCTGCCGTAGGCTTCCTCGAGGCGCTGGCGCTCACGGTCCGTCTCGCTATTGACCTGTTCCGTGACGCTCTCGCGCATCCGCTTCCGTTCGTTTTCGAGCTTCGCCCGGTCGTCTCGGAGTCTGTTTTCGCCGGATTCGAGCATGGCCTCGCGGCGGAGGATACGGTCACAGCGTTCTTCCCTTTCGGCGCAGGCGCGTTCCCTCTTCCTGACGTCTTCGAGCAGCCTGCTGGTCTCGGTGAGATCGGAGAGCTGTCTCCTGAGCGTCCGATTCACTGACAAGAGCGTTTGATTCGCCGATCGCAGCTCTTGATTCCTGGATGAGAGCGTCGAATTCTCGTTCTTCAACTCCCCGACTCTTTGAACGAGTTCCCGGTTCTCCGCCTCCAAGCGGATCGCTTCCCCGGATGTTTCCTCGGTCGCGTCCGCCGGTTCCGTCGGCCGTATCCGGTCGAACATCTGGGAGAACATGCTGCCCATCGGATCGGTTCCCTTGTTGCCGTTGTTGTCCCGGTTCTCCGGTTCCATGCTGTTGCTCCTCGTCTGTCCATTCCGGCAGCATGATGCCGGAGCGCCGGGCCAGCAGGCCGATCGCGTCGAGCTGTCCCCTGCATTCGCGCAGTGTCCGTTCGCGGCGTTCCAATTCCCCGCGCGCCTCGACCGCGAGGTCGGGGTCATGGTTGTCGATCGCATCGTTCAACGCGACGATCGCCGCCCTCAGCTCCCCACGCGCCCAATCCGTCCTTGCGTTCAGATCGTGCAGGCCTTTGGCGAGGCTGCCGCCATTCTCGCGTTTGATCCGGCACGCCGCGTTCAACCCGTCCGCCATCGTCTTCAGCTCGTCGAGTCTCCTGGCCTGGACCCGGTAGTAGCGGGCCTGCGCCGGGCTCGACGCATGACGGATCGACGCCGTGCACGCGGTTCGCGCGAGTGGTTCGAGCCGTTGTTCCGGCCTGCCGAACGCGTTCGCCAGCGTGCCCGCGTCGAAGCGTTTCACGTACCTGTTCGCCCGGTCCACGACCATGCCGGTGAACGTCTCCGGCATGAGCAGGTGCCATGTGCTGCCGTCCCGGCGCAGCATGCCCGCGGGCAGGCTGACCTTGCGTCGGCGTCTGGTGCCGGGCAGCCACACACCCACCGTCCGCCCGTTCGCGACGGCGACGAGTTTGTTGTTGAACGTCAGGTGCAGCATGCTCCCGCCGTCGGCAAGTCTCACGCCGATCGCGTCGAGCGAGTACGCCTCGCCCAAGCGCGTGCCGCGGAATCTGCGACCGGTGGCTTGGTCCGTGAACGTCACGTTCCCGCCACGCAGGGTCAGGGTGACGCCGTGCGAGTCGAGCAGCCCGGCAAGTTCGCCGATGCTGGATGCCCTGGCGGCGTCGAGGTCGATCAGGATCCGCAGCCGCTCCTTGATCCCCCTGCCCTTGGCGGCCGCGTACAATTCGCCCATATCCACACCGTGGACGGCAGTTTGGACGGCCGTCGATTCCCTGGTTCCGTGTTCCCGTTCGGCGTCCTGGCCGGGCGTCCGATGCATCACACTGCGCATGTCCACGCGTTTCGCAGCAACCTCCACACTGGGGTTCTCCAACACGCTCAACCCCTCGCGGCGGCAGATCTCGTCGCTGATCGAACGCCACCGGTCGATGCTCGTGCGAGACAAACGCATCTTCCTGCCCGTCCTGCGGTTCGCCGCGCAGACGACGATATGGTTGTGCAAATGATGCCGATCCATGTGCGTGCAGACCACGTACTTGTAGTCGCCGCCCGTGATCGCCTCGGCCAGCATCACACCCAATTCATGCACCTGTTCCGCGCTTATATGCTCGTCCGGATGGAACGAATGCTTCAGATGCAGGGCGAGCACCCCGTCCCTGCGCAATCCGTTCGCGCAGCGTTCCAGGTCGTGGATCATCGGCTCCGCCAGCACGTCAGCGTCGTGTCGCTCGTGGCTGTAGCTCGCGTACACGAGCCTCCCATCACCGGTTTTCACGGGGTTGATGACATAGCGGATCGTGGCCGCGAGGTTGGTCTTGACCTTGCCGCCCAGCTTGAGTATCGCCATCAGTACAGTCCCTGCGCGGCGTCTATCTCCGCCTTCGCGCGCTCCATCCCGGCCATTCTTTCGTCGATCGAGGCGAGCAGATCCAATAGCTCCTGCACCCGTTCCGGGCCCACGGTGCCGGACAGGTTCGCGATGCGGGCGATCTGGTTCACGTTCACGCCGATGCGATGCAATTCGGCCTTGAACGCCTCCGGATCGCTCGCCAGGGTCACCGAAACGTTCATCGACGCGCCCCGCATGAGCGTCTGCCGGGCGAAATCACCCCACCCCCGGTACAACGGAATGTCCCTCGACCAACGCTCGTACACGCGCTGCGACTGCTCCCATTCCTCCGGCGAGAACATGACCTTCCTGCAGATGCAACGCCTGCGATTATCACGCCAACCCACCGGAAAACACCTCCCAACGCGAGCCGGAACGGCGTCCTTCATCAGCCGCGCCAGCGGTCCGGAGGCTTCGCCGACCATGGGAACCGGGTCCCCCGGCAAGCCGCCCCACCCTCGTGGGGCGAGCAAGTGTGGCCACACATGCGTCGCTTGCTAACCGACAAACCACACACGAAAACACCGCGGCTATTCCTCCACGCTTCGAACCGGACACGATCAGGCTCCTTTCCAAACACCATCAAAGGAAAGGCAACCACACCACTAGCCGGATCGCGTGCGTGTCAGACGAAAAGAAACCCACGGCACCGTGTTCTTCTCCGCCGCCGACAGCAACGCCACACATACCGACAAGAGCGACACCGCAAGCGAAAGCGTCGAAGGCAACGCCTCAAACGCTTCCCTATGGCACCAGCGCGAC
>NZ_JBKETB010000015.1:50211-63964 GCF_056355835.1 Bifidobacterium sp. LH_730 | reverse complement strand
CCTCCCGGTGTCTGGTCGTCGTAAGCAAACACCATGCTACCGGGAACCCATGGGCCCATCTCATCCACACCCGTTGCACTAGCAATGAAAATTCAAGCCGTCATAATGCTTGGCAACCATCTTGAGATAGGCTTCGGCCGTTCCACGGAACTGTTTCAAATCCGTCGCATGGATGCGATCATTGGTGCCAAGCATCACAATCGCCGCGTCTTCATCGCCCAATGTCGACTGGGCGATACGTCGATAGTTGGTCATGCTGCCTTTGCCGGGCACACTGGCATTCAGCAAGGACACCCCACGGGTCTCCAGCGTCGAACGCAAGCGATTGACCGCGGATTTGACTTGGTGCGCAGGCTCATGATGCAGCACGCCATCCAGGGTGAACAACGGCACGGCGTTGACGCTGAAACCGCCATCCGTGCCCACGCCCGCCGCGATGCTATCCCCCAGCAAACGCACGGAGCGATAGGAGCCGTTGGACACACAGCTGCCAAAAGAGGACACACGCACGCCGGTCAGACGGGATGACGGCAGGGGGTCTTGCGAACGACGCGCATTGTAGGCACCGGTGAGTGGGTCGAGATAGTACCGGTTTCCGGCTTCATCGGTGACATTGCCGTAGTGCATATGACCGCTTGGCCAGTCATACAGCACCCATTTAGCCGACCTGTTGCTTCCGAGACGCTGCCATCCGTAGGCAACGGCACCAGTGACTGGATCAAGGTAATACCAATGGCCATCAATCGGCTGTTCGCCGTACAGCATGCGCCCGGTGAAGCGGTCGTAGAACACCCACTTCTGCCCGTTGGAGTGGTAGACGAATCCGTATTTCATCGCACCGGTGGTCCGGTCGAAGTCATACCACGCACCATAACGGGCGTCCTCGCCCTTGATCATATGGCCGCTATGGTCATAACGCACCCATTTGCGACCGGCCTGCAGATATACATCCTTGTCGCGGGCCATCGTGCCATCCGAGTCAAACCAATACCAAGCCTGAGAGCCGGGGTCGTAGACCTCCTTGGAACGGGCCATGGTACCGTGGTCATACCAGTAGCGTTCGCCATGTTCGACTATCCAACCGTTGCGTGAAGCCGAGGAAGTCATACCATGATCGCGGGTTTGCGAGCTTGGGGTACCAGAATCGTCAGCCGTATTCGGAGCGGCATCAGTATCAACATCAGCATCGGGCTCACTGGCGGCGGAATCGTCGGAACGCTGCGAGCGAACGTCGGCATGAGAGAAGGAATCCTGACCTTCGGGGACCTCGGTATCCATTTTCTGATGCGGCGATTGAGACATCGACGGCTGACGCAGCTCCTCCTCGACGCTGCCCTTCCCCTGCGCTGAAGCGGGCAGAGGCTGCAGCGCTATCAGAGCAACGGCACACAAAGCTACGGCGCGCACTGCAATACGCGCGGAACGGGAATGGATAGACATCAAATGTCGCGCTCCACAATGTAGCGGGGGCGGTGTTTGACCTCCATATAGATCTTGCCGACGTATTCGCCGATCACGCCAAGCGACACCAAAATCAGGCCACCGAGCAGCCATAGGGAACACATCATGGATCCCCAGCCAGCAACCGAATGACCGGAGAACACCGAAACCAGCGTGTAGATCAGCATGACCAAACCGACGAACACCGACAGCACGCCAAGTCCCGTGATGATGGCCAACGGCTTGACCGAGAACGAGGTGATGCCCTCGATGGCGAAGGCAATCATCTTCTTCAACGGATACTTCGACTCACCGGCGACGCGTGTGCCGCGCTGGTAGTAGACCTTGTCATTGCTGAAACCCAGCGATGGAACAATGCCACGCAGGAACAGGTTCTCCTCACCGTATTGCGACAACGCCCGCAAAGCCGCCTCACCCATCAAACGGTAATCAGCATGGTCGGGAATCGTCTCGGTTCCCATCCACTTCATCACAGAATAGAAAGCATGGGCCGTGCCGCGTTTGAATGCAGTGTCGGTGTCGCGACTGTTGCGCACGCCATAGACGATCTCGGCTCCGGCTCGGAAGCGATCGATCATCTCATCGACGGCATTCGGATCGTCCTGCAGATCGGCATCCATGGAGATTGCCGCATCGGCCTTCATCTCCAGCGCATGCATCAGACCGGCGAACAATGCGTTCTGATGGCCTTTGTTGTGGGCGAGTTTGACGCCATGGAAGGCTTGCGGAGATGCAGCGTGCAACGCCTCGATTACATTCCAAGTGCCATCGGCAGAGCCGTCGTCCACGAACAGGGCTGAACTGTCGGCGGCGATGGCACCACGGCCGATTAGCGCCTCCAATTTCTCTCTGAGCACACTAGCAGTCACCTGCAGCGCGGCCTCCTCGTTGTAACACGGGAGCACGAAGACAATACGGGGCGCACGGCCCGCGGAACTGGCTTCGGCATGGCCTGTCGTCTGCGGTTCACTGGTCATTGACTGACACCTCCTGCAACCCACGATACTCGCGCATATCGCAGACAATGCGCAAGGCCCGCCTTTCCCGAATGGGAACGACGGGCCATGCGCTTAGATATCACTTGGACTTCACTCAAACAACGCGGTGGACGCACGCTTCAGGAAGGCAGCCATATCCTGACGGATGATGGTCCTGCCCACACCGAAGGAACCGTTGCCATATCCGCTGGAGATGTTCTTCGCCTTGGCCCAAGCCAGCGCATCGGAGAACGGAGTCTGGGCTGCATCAGTGAAGTTGGCACTGCCGGGAGCCACGGCCGGGGTGCCGGCGAGACGATAGATCATCTGCATCGCATCCTGACGGGCGATGTTGTTCATGCCGCGGAACGTGCCGTCTGTATAACCACCGATGATGCCGTTTGAGGCGGCCCACAGGATTTCTTTGGCATGCGGGGTGGAGACGTTCACATCCGAGAAGGTCTTGGTCGCGGAAGCAGAGTCGAAGGACGGGCTTCCGGCCAAGCGATAGAGGAAGGCGGCGAAGTCCTGGCGCGTCACTTTCGCTGCCGGACGATATTCGCGAGCGCCGTTGGCGAGCGCCCAGCCTTCGGAGATCTTCTTCTGATAGGTCCACATGATGTCCGCGGCGTGCGGAGTTGAATCATTCACATCGGTGAACGGATAGACAACCGGACGAGAACCATACTGGGAATCATAAAGATCCCAAATCACTTTCTTGGCCGCCGGATCGGTGACGGTGATGACGCTGCCGTGACGGTTCGGAATCTTCGCGCCATTGGGGGCGACGGTGTTGATACGCTGCTTGCCGCCCCAGTTGGTGGCATTGAGGCTGGTGGAGGAGACGGAGACGACGCCGGTGCTCATCACGCCCGGGTAATCCTTGAGGCCATCGGCGAACATATAGTAGCGGCCGTTGAACTTGGTCAGGGACGGTCCCTCATAGCCGGTGAGCACATTGTCACTCACCAGACGCCAGTTATTGGACATCGGGTCGGAAGAGGCGTAGATCTGGTTGGTGACGCCGTTCTTCTTGATGCTCAGGTAGTAGGTGCCGTTCTCCTTGTAGAGCGACGGGTCCAGCCAGTTGTTGGACTGCTGGGGCAGGTTGATCAGGTCGAGGGAGCCATAGGTCAGCTGCGGCTGCGCGCCCGGGTCCGCGGCCTGATCAGCACCGGCGGCGAGACCACTGACCTTGACGATGTAGGGGTGCATGACATCGTTCTGGGAGCTGTCACCATGGTTCATGGCGAAGTATCCGAGCGTCGTGACCACGTAGGCATCACCGTTGTCGTCGATGAACATCTCGGCGCCGGCGGAGTCATAGGAGCACGGGCTCAGGGTGCGGCCGCCGGTGTCAGGGGCCTGCGCAGGCGCGAGATTGGTGGGGCTGCCACTGTTCGGATAGCTCCAGGTCTTCAGATCCTTGGACGAGCCGAGCATCGGGGTGAAACGGCAGCCAAGGCCATCCTGAGCCTGTGCGAAGCCGCCTGACATCCAGAAGGTGCCGTTGGCATAGGAGATACCCGGATCATGCAGGGCATGCACGTAGTCCGGCTTGCCCGACACATGGTCATTGGCTCCCTCCGCGTCATACGCGATGGAGAGCTTCTTAAAGTTCACGCCGTCCACCGACATGTAGACGGTATCATCCAGATCATTGTCGGCGTTCCAGAACGCACCCAGCATCACATCGGGATACTGGGTGTCCTCCGCCGCCTGAGCGACGGGGGCCACAGCGGCGGCGCCCAAGGCCAGTGCGGCCATGGACGCGGCCACAGCGGCCACTGATTTACGGAGACGTGCGAAACGCATCATTCCCAACCTTTCCGGGGTATTCAATATGAATCGGGCCCCGCCCCTCCCTGGAAATCGCGGATAATCGGGGGGGGGGGGCAGGATTCCCTCATCGCATGAGGATACACCCGGCGAACGTCAGACGATGCGCACCGGCGTTCCCTTCGGAAGCTGGTTGAACAGCCATTCGGCGTCGGCGACCGTCAAACGAATATTGCCGTTGCCGGCGGCAGAACCGAGCTTGCGTGCCTCGGACTCGATGTAGCTGCCCTTCGCGTCGGTCGGAACACTCTGGAAACGCACATCCCCCTTGTTCAGACCAATCCAGAACTTGCCGCCCTGCTTGCGGGACTTGTCATAGAACGACTTTCCGGAATCCTTGGTCGTGAAGCTGCCCTTCGCCGTCGTGTTACCAGTGCCGGTCGAGGCAATCATCGCGTAGATTGTCTTGCCGTTGCTGTTGACCAGCACCACCTGATCAGACAGACGCACTTCAAGGCTCAGGCCGGGATATTTGGACAGCGTCGGCTGGCTCTGGCCGGAAGCAGAACGCCAGGAAACGTATTCGCCCGCACCGCCATGGCGCCCGGTGACCGGGTCGAAATACAGCCATTTCTTCTGCTCCGGCACCCAAGTGACACCATGCGCCATCTTGCCGGTGTTCTTATCGAAGTAATACCACGCGCCGTTCACCTTGACATAACCCTTGGCCATGATGCCGGTGACGTCGTCATAGTAGACCCACTTGTCATCGGACTTGATGTAGGTGAAGCCATGGAACATCGCGCCCGTGACCTTGTCGAACAGATACCAGCCCGTATGGGCCTTGTCATAGTTCACATGGACCTGCCCATAGCGCATCTTGCCGGTGGTCCAGTCGTAATAGACCCACTTGCCGCCGTTGGAGGTGACGTATTGCATGCCCTTCGCCATCGCGCCGGTGATCGGGTCGAAGTAGTACCAGCCGCCGTAGCGATAGTCCTCGCCCTTGATCATGTGTCCGTTGTTGTCGTAGCGAACCCACTTGCCGCCGTTCGAACGCTGGTAGACGTCCTTGTTGCGGGCCATCTTGCCGTCGGCGTCCAGCCAATACCACGCATCGCTGTCGGCGTCGTAGATTTCCTTGGACGTGGCCATCTTGCCGTTCTCATACCAGTACTTCGCACCGTTCTTCACCACCCACTTGCCGGTGGTGTTGACGTTCGCGCGGCCGAAGGCGTTGAGATCGACGCGCCCCGCGATGCCGGGAACCGAGCCGCCCGAGGTGTACTGCCAGCCGCGGTCGTTGGTCGAGAAGGCGAAGCCTGTGCGCGCGCCGTAGCTGGCGACCCAGCGGGTCTTGGCATGGATGCCATCGGTGTTGAGAGGGCCGTAGAGGTAGCTCGTGTAGGAGTAGACCGAAAGATTCGTGAAGCCGGCGTCCTGCAGTCGGGAGTACCAGGTGTTCACGATGCCGTCATAGACGGCCGGGTCGGTGGGCGGCGCGTAGCCGGTCCAGGTCCAGCGTTCGAGGTCGTAGTAGACCGGGTATCCAAGGTCGCCCGGGCTGATGCCGGCCTCGTGCAGGAGGTTGACGACGTTCTGGCCTTCGGCGGAGGCGGTGGCATTGTCATACGCGTAGGAATACAGGTAGACGCCGAAGGGGATGCCGACGCGCTGGCATTCGCGGATATTGCGCAGGGCCGTGGCGTCGAAGCCGTTGCCCCAGCCGTAGCCGATGCGGATGATCGCGCCCTGCACGCCGGCGTTCTTCGCGGCCTGCCAGTCGATATTGCCCTGCCATTCGGAGACGTCGACCACGCCCTTCGCGTCCTGGGCGAAGAGGGTGCCATCGGCCTCGAAGAACGCAGGGCTGCCGGAGTAGGTGCCCCAGTATGCGCCGTATTCATTGTTTTCCAAGGCCGCCGTGCGGACGGTGAGGCGGGCGGACTTGGCGGTCTGGGCGGATTGGGTGTAGGCGATGGTCTTCGCAGTGGGCGCGGCAGAGGACGCGGCGGAGCTCTGCGTATCGTCCGACTTGCTCTCGATCTGATCCTTCGTCTCGCCGACCGACACCGGAATGAACGACTCGCCGTCCGTCTTGGCCAGCGGATCGGGCTGCTGACGCTTGGTGCCGACTAACTCGGGATCCGTCACCTTCTCGCCGGTGGCCACGTCCTTCACCACGCCCGACTTGGTCACGGCCAGATCGGGGGACACGAGCGTGGCGCTGTCCGGGATCGACTCATCGACCTTGTCGGGCAGGGCCTGGGTGGGATTGTCCGGAATCGAATCGGAGGCGGATCCGTCGGCACCAGCTGACTCATCTGCCACGGATGCGTCGTTCGTCATGCGGACCGACGGCGTGCCGTCATAGCCCACGGCCTGATCGGCCGGAATCGCCCAAGCCGCGGCCGGTGCGGTCGGCAGCATCATGCCGACGACTGCGGCAACGGCGATGGTTCTGAAAGTGCCCATCCTCATACCTGTTTCCTGTCTCCTAATATGGTCGCCCTGCCACCACCAACCTCATTCCATGGTTCGCAAAGGGCGCATCGAGATCATCCAAACCCGAGGGTAGCCGACCGCACCGCGAGATGAGCGCCGTGGTGCCGCGCTTATGCCGTTTCTCCATGAATGGCGTATGGCGCGCCGCAGACTGCGTCATACGCATCATATGCAACGTTCCGCGCGCCGCACGCTACGCGCTGCACCACGCGCTACACACCGCGCCACGCGGAAATTTGGTTTTTCCTGCGGATGTGCTATGTTATTCAAGTTGTGTGCGGAGCCTGCTTGTTCAGGGGTTTCGGAGCACAGTGGAGGATTCGCCTAGTGGTCTATGGCGCACGCTTGGAAAGCGTGTTGGTGTAACAGCCTCACGAGTTCGAATCTCGTATCCTCCGCGAGTAGCCCTGAATCGTTGGAAATCCAAGGATTCAGGGCTTTTCATATGCTTGAAAATCGGTATGGTTTTCGGTATGGTTGATGGCATGGACGGAACCGTGTTCTATGCGGAATCACAGGGATGTTGGATAGCGAGGTATCCGGCGGGACGCTTCAATACAGGGAAGGTCATCGCGGGATACGGGAAAACGCGCGAGAAGGCGATGAGGAACCGGGACAGGGCATTGGCGAGGGCATTGTCCGGAACACAGCAGAGGAACGGCGCGACGGTTCGCGGCGTGCTGGACAAATACATGGCATGGGTCGAGCAGGGCAACGACAGGGCGAACAGCATAGAGAGGAAACGGGACAGGCTGGAACGATACCTCATACCATACATGGGGAAGCCATTCAAGGAACTGAATAGCGAGGATGTCCAGGCCATCATCGGCGAGGCGAGGCGGGCAAGCAAGGACAGCGAGAACAGCAAGATAGCGAAAACCATGTATGACGAGTTGGAACAGTTGTTCTCATGGGCACAACAACGGAACATGATAGCGACGAAACCGACGACATATGTCATCCGTCCGAAATACACATCGGCGGCGAGAAGGACGAACGAACTTCATATCGACGAGCGGATAGAGATGGGACGATGGCTATTGTCCCATGCGGCGGAACAGGCGGACACCGGATATGGCATGTTGTTGTTGGCGAGCATGGGCATGAGGGCAGGTGAAATCAGGGGCATGGAATGGAAATGCTTCAATCACTTGTTGGACGGCAGGCTGGACGAAACGACGGTCAGCGTCCAGCAGATATATGACCGGGACATACGAACCGGCGAATGGAAGATAATGAGGCATACGAAAAGCAACGCCATGTCATACAGGACGATAGCGGTTCCACAGGTATGGGCATATAACCTATTGAACTTCTATGAACACATGGAAGATGTTCATCACTTGCCATACCGATACGATGGATTCGTATGCTTGGACGAGGACGGCAATCCACTGACAAAAAACAGGCAACAGAATATATGGAACGGATTGAAACAGGCATACATACGGGAACATCCAACCGTCAACGAGGAAATAGCATGGGGAATGAGAATACATGACATGCGCCATGTGGTGGCGAGCGTTCTGGTCATGAATGGCGCGACACTGGAACAAGTGAGACCAATACTGGGACACATGTCAACGGAAATGACGCAATATTACACATCACTATCAACGGGATTCAACCGGGCAACCATGAACGAACTTCCAACACTCATGGAACACGGAAACAACATCCTGAACTATTGGAACCTTCATCCATCTGATGAGGAAAAAATGAAAAAATGAAAACCGACACGCCACGCGCCAGCATTCACGCGCCATTCAAATGACCAATCAATCAACAGCGGAACAATAATATGCGGTGAGTTGGAAGGGCGGACGCCACTGCATTCTCATAGCATTAGATAACACTTGCGGACATGGACACATGTGGACATGAACACATTGTTATCGTCATTATTATAGTGTAGTTATTTGATTTGATTTGGATTTGACTTTCAAAACGGATTGAAAACAGCCATTCACTCAAAAACTGAAATGAATGGCTTATTAGACATCAATAGTCAATGACATTGGATATGACATCAATGATGACATATCAATCCAATATTACTGAATAGTTCACTATCAATAACACTGGATGGATTGGAACAATGAGATGATGAAATGATGTTATCCCAGTCCGCAATAGTGCGATTGGGGAACATAGTCAACATACCTATTGCTTGCTCATTGCTATCCAGTTGATAGCGTGATTGGAATATAGATACCATACTATTGAATGACTTCTTATCCATTATATTATCCTTCATATTGATTAGGTCAACATCGTGAAATGTGGTTCTATGAAACAGGTCATCATACTGATATGAGACACAGGGGGGATATACAAATATCCATTCGATAGATGGGACAGCATTGACATCATGGCTTCCATGACGCTTCATTGCGTTCCAATACCGTCCGGGGGCAACATGGCGTAATCCGCGTTTCATAGCAATGGCGGCACGCTTGGACAGGGACATGTCAACATAGTCAACATGGGGCTCATCATGGGGGTCATCACTGTATTCAATGAACGCAATCATCGTCATTCCTCCATAGTGTCAAAGGGGTCAGCAGTGAACATGGCGTCAATCTGACTATCGGGAATGAGGTCATGTCGAGGGGCAGGATTCGGGTCAGGAACAGCAGGAATGTTCCAGTAATCATCACCATTGATGGTGATGTCATCGGGAACATTGCGAACATGAGGAACATAACCAGCAGGTTTCCAAGCAGTGTCATCATACTTGGAAACCGCTTCATCAAATGACCAGTTCGGGTCGCCATTGGGATAGCCACCACATGGTTTTCCAAACATGGCGTCCTCACGGGAAGCATATGGCAATGCTTCATCAAATGACATCTTCATGAACACAATCCCATGGTCGAACCGACGATACAATGGGTCCTTGCGTTCATCCAAGTTCGGATACTGTTCGGCAAGGGATAAGTTGGAAGTGATAACAACCTTGGTCCAACGGGCATAGGTGCTTGAACCTTTCACATTCACACGGAATGGCTGACCTTGTAATATGCGTAGCAGATAACTGAACTTGAAATCACTGCGATAATCGTCCAATAACAATACGGGTTCACCGGCATATCCATCAAACGGGAATGATGAACTCATGTCAGCAATGAAAACATTAGAACCACCATACATTTGAAGCGTCGTCGTCGTTTTACCAGTCCGCGTCGGTCCATAGATATAATCAACACTCACATTGCGAATATGAGTTGAATAATATGACTTGGAATAAGATGAATCCATATCCATTATTGCTTGCTTATGCGTCAATGACCAACGACGCCAGTGAGGGTCAGAGATGAAGTCATCATACCTGTATCCATGTTCGGTTATCATTTGATAGGCAGCGTCATACAAATCACGTTTGGATACATCATTATCGGTCATCATACCGAACACTTGGTCGGCAATACCATAGATGAATGGTCCGGCAATGTGAGTGTCATCCTTGGAAACATATTGAATCGAATCCTTGATGGAAATAGATGGTTCAATGTGGACAGATGGGAACAGATTCATCACAGCAGAACCAGTTTTCATACCACGCCAGTATAGAAACATTTGATAGTGCTTATAACCGGTATTCTTACCACATTCAATCGAGAACTTCGCGGCGAATGTCGAATCCTTATTCGCGATTGATGACAGCAGATTATCAAGAGTTTCAAACGCCATATTATCCGCTGGAATAGTCAACATCCAACCACGCGTTCTTACATTACCGGGATTATCAAGTTGAACAGACTTATTACCGGATTCTATCTGCTTCTTCTTATCAAGATTACCGTTCTTATACCAATATGTATTTGAACTTATATATGAACCTTTTACAGCCATATTATACCTCCATTATTTGATTGATTGATGAATATTTGATGAGGTAATATCGCGTGGACATATAAGAAAATCCCATGGCAAGGAGGTTCAAACCATGGGATTCATTTCATCAATCAAGTATTCAATATCATGCGATGAAAGCATGAAAACAGTGCGCAATATGCGCACAATATTGCGCAAGTGCGCATTTTGGTGCGCACCACTTTTTGTTGAAAATACAGGGGGATTTTGACGGGTGCGCATGTGCGCAGCGGGGGACGGTAATACTATATAGGAACCGCGTTCCTCGGTTCCTATCCAGCAGCGAACAGGTTCACTGCTGGCGTCCCCCGCATGAAAACAATGAACACATATAATATGAAGTTATAACCATATAATCAAAATCTATAATAGATATAAGTTATTATTTGTTATAATAATCGCTTATATCATACTTCCAGTTATTAGGATTATCATTGGCGAAACTCACGGCAGCAATCTGGCTGTCATAGCCACGGAAATATGACTCAATAATATGAATGGCGGCAATATCTTCATCACTTCTTTTGAGAGCAACCGCTGTATCAAGATACATGCGCAAGTTCGCGCCATCAGCATTATCGGCTATCCCAAGGCGGACGTCAAAAGAGCCATTATCATTACGGAAATGCTTCCAAATATATCGTGTCCAAGCATGAAAAAGTTGTTGTTTCATGGACAATGGAAGAGCAAGGAAACTGGCGGCGTCCTTAACCTTATTACATTCAACGGCACGGTCCATAACATCATGGCGGTCCTCATCTTCCAACGAGTCCCATACTGATGAAGAACCGCTGGCTAATAGTTCAGACCAAACATGCTCACAAACCATTTCAACCGGATAATCCATAACCTTCATTATATGAAACCATGAACACAATGAACACAGAACCATATAAGGGAATGACTCACAGGAACCATCAATCAAGCGGCAATCAGAGGCATTCGTGAGTCATCCATCGGAAATAGCAGTTTGTGCCTTTTCACGGGAAAACGACGTCCAGGGAGATTGTGAAATCAACGATTCTGGACGACAGCGAAAATGAGCGGAAAATCGGTATGGAAATCGGTATGGTTTGACGACAGGAAAAACGAGAATACAATGAAATCAAGGCATTTCAAGGATTATCATTCACAATTGACCGAATCTCGTATCCTCCGCGAGTAGCCCTCAAACCTGTTTGGGTTTGAGGGCTTTCCATAACTGCATGCAATGTTGATATGGCCGCAAATCTGGCACAATCATTCAGGAGGGCGCCATGCAGATTCCTGTGCTATCGAACGATATTGACACGTTGCGTTGCGTGCCTGAGGGACAGTACTTCGACCGCAAAAGCGCGCGGATCAAGCCCAACGATTTGGCGAAGATCATCACCGCCATGGCAAACTCCGCCGGAGGCAAAGTCGCCGTCGGTATCGAGGATGACGGCACGGTCACCGGCTTCAGTCTAGACGGAGCATATGCACCGGAGGAATTCGAACAGTGCGCGTTGATGCATTGCGAACCCGCGCCAGACATCACGCCAACCCGCATCGAAGTCACCAACAACAAAGGATGCGCTGACTTCGTGCTCGTCCTGAGCATCGAACCGTCGCGCAACCACGTCGTCAAACGCAAGAATGACGGCGAAACGTTTCTTCGTGTCGGCGACAAAAATATGAAGCTTGACTACGAGCAGACGCTGAAGCTGCAATATGACAAGCACCAGCTGGTGTTCGAGGACGAACCAGTGCCGGATTCCTCCATCGACGATATCGACCATGAGGTCGTGGACCGTTTTAAGCGAGCGCTCGGCACCACGGTGTCGGATGAACAAGCTCTGCGTAGCGCAAGATTCCTCACCAAGGATGGCTTGCTGACCAAAGCCGGCGTGCTACTGTTCGCGGAACAGCCCGCGAATCTCCTGCCGCAGGCCCGGGTTCGCGTGCTCCGGTTCGAAGGCAATGCCCTAGAAACCGGGCGTGCGCTCAACATCATCAAAGACCGCACCTTCGAAGGGCCAATCCCAAAGACCGTGGAAGGCGCAGCCATGTTCATCTCAGGTATGCTGCGCGAATATCAGTACATGGATGAGCATGCCAAGTTCCAAACCATCCCGGAGTATCCGGAATTCGCATGGTTCGAGGGCTTGGTCAACGCGGTGACGCACCGTGATTACTCGTATGCAGGCGAGCACATCCGCATCTCCATGTATGACGACCGTCTGGAGATTCTCAGCCCAGGCAAACTGCCGAACACCGTCACTTTGGAGAACATGCGCACCACTCGATATGCACGTAACCCACGCATCGCCAAGACGCTGGTTGCATTCGGTTGGGTAAGGGAAATGAACGAAGGCGTGCAGCGCATCTACAACGAAATGCAAGCCGCCTTCCTACATGACCCAATTTATTCGGAGCCGAACGACCAGTACGTCAAACTCACCTTAGAGAACAGCAGCACCTCACGTGTGCTGCGCAGCCAAGACACGCTGGAGAGCCATATCGGCAAAGATGTTTTGGACTCGCTCAACGAATACGAGATCGCGGCGGTGCAACTCGCCTATACAGAGAAAAAGGTGACACGCAAGGAACTGGTAACGCAGCTGGACCGCAACCCGAAATTCGTCAGCGCCATGCTTCATGGATTGGTAGATAAAGGCATACTGGACTGGCATGGCTCTTCGGCAAAAGATCCGAAACAGTACTACTCACTCAACCAGTAAACAGCCCGGCCGATTCCCACTAGGCTCTCTCTTGTCGCTCTTGTCGCTGTAAAACACACAGCAAATCCATAAGGCAAAAGCCCCAAAACCATTGAGAACAAAGAGACTACGCCAGATTTAAAAACAATCCAACCACTTCCCACTAGGTTCGCTCTTGTCGCTCTTGTCGCCGTCTCCCATAGAGCAAGAGCTTTTCCTCATTGCCGAACATGGGTAGGGGCGGAGAAACATCTGACATATCGAGGCAGAGACCCATCAGCCACAGCGGCGCAGAATCACAATCCGTTCGTAACTTGCGCCAAAAGTCAGCCAAGCCTGCGCTCCAGTCCCTCACCCTCGCCGCCGCAGACACTCGCGCAGGAAATAGACGGCGTAGCAGAGGACCACGAAGATAATCTCAGCGATCAACGCGAAACGCTGCGAGGGGTCGAACACCACCAGCACGCACGAGGC
>NZ_JBKETB010000015.1:0-49903 GCF_056355835.1 Bifidobacterium sp. LH_730 | reverse complement strand
AACGCCAGCACGGGCACGCCGTGGCGGTTCGTCTTGGCGAACCACCGGGAGATCATGCCCTCGTTGCCCAGCGACCACACCATGCGCGTGGCCGCGTACAGCCCGGAATTCGCGGCGGACAGCACGGCCGTCAACACCACGAAGTTCATGATGTCGCCGGCGAACGGCAGGCCGATCGCGTTGAACACGAGCACGAACGGGCTTTCGTCCACGCCAGCGTCCTGCCAGGGGATCAGCGCGCTCATCACCGTGATCGAACCGATGAAGAACAGAATCAAACGCCACAGCGTGGTATGGATGGCCTTGGGCACGGCGGTTTCCGGATTACGCGTCTCGCCGGCGGTCACGCCGATCAACTCGGTGCCGGAAAACGCGAAGTTCACCGTGAGGATGGTGGTGAACACCGGCATGAATCCGTTCGGGAAGATGCCGTCCTTGACGAGGTTATGGAACATCGGGGCATGCTCGTAGCCGGCGATCGGGATGATGCCGAAGATCGCCAGCAGGCCGATGCCGATGAACGCGCAGATCGCCACCACTTTGATGGACGCGAACCAGAACTCCGCCTCGCCGAACACACGCACCGACAGTGCGTTCATGGTGAACACCAGTGCGATGCAGGCAGCGCTCCACACCCATGTCGGGGTATGCGGGAACCACCGTTGCATCAGCAGCCCCGCGGCCGTGAACTCCGATCCCAGCGCCACCGTCCATGTGATCCAATATTGCAGCGCTATCACGAACCCAGTCGCCGGCCCGATGAAACGCTCCGCATACACATGGAACGAGCCGGAGACCGGCATCGCCACGGACAATTCGCCCATGCAGAGCATCACCAGATACACGATGGCCGCGCCAATCGCATAGGCCAGGATCGTGCCGATGGGGCCGGCCGTATGGATGGTGAAGCCCGAGCTCAGGAACAGTCCCGTGCCGATCACGCCGCCCAAGGAGATCATCTGCAGGTGACGGGCCTCCATGCCGCGCCTAAGCGTGGTATGAGTCGACCGTTTCGCTCCGCCTTCATCCGATTCGGACGTGGTTTCGACGCCAGATGCGCCGGCTCCCTTCGACTCCCTCACCGTCCACTCCCCTCCGGCGGCCGTCCGCCGAACCGTTCGACAACCCTTCGCCGTCGAACGGCGGCGCAAACGTACGGCAGTCTACCGCACGTTGCGGATGCGGCGGATGGGACGCGGCGATGCGTAGTGGACTGCTCCGCCTCGGCCTTCTTAGGTCTAATCGCGACCCACACGCGAACGTTTTCCGTTTTCGTCAGTATGCATGTGCTCAATCGATGAGAGCGCCCACCTCTTGCTAAATTCCGCCACAGATGAATCGACGGGCCGAAGCGCACGCGTTCCGTTGGCGGTTTTGAGGTTCCATAGGCGGTCGTTCGCGCATACTCAATTTCGTCGCTCACGAAGAATCGCGGTATTCCGCCATTCTTGGATTCGCCGGCCAACCGGTTTTCTCATCCAGCCGCCTACAGAAGTCAAAAAACCGCCAACGGAACTCGCAGCACAATTGATTCGAAACGCAAACGGGCACTCCAGCACATCAATCGCCAAGCCAGCAATGTCCGTCGGCGGGCGCAATCACGCCGACCAGCGCAATGCAGGTATCCAACGAAGCGCACAGACGAGCACGAAGAAACACCATGGCCGGCGTTCCACCCGTTCCCCAAGACCATAAACAGCAGCCGCTGGATGATCTGACGTTGGCCGTGCCATATCCACAATCCGCCAACATCGGCGCCAACCAATTCATCTGGTCGTGGAACGCTTCTCCAAGGTGGGCATCAGCAATTGCGTGCAATGTATGTGCCCCGCCGGATTCTCCATTTCATCGAGGAGCAGCGTCATCGCCTGTCGGCCTATGTCGATCCCGGGGGATTCCACGACGCTGAGCGGCATTGGGCAACTGGAATCGATGCGGTCCCCCTCTGTGCCTATGACGCATAGATCCTGGGGGATGGATATCGTTCCCAGTTCCAGTATTGCCGTGACAAGCCCCGATGCCAGCCTGTCAGATCCGGCGATGATGCCGTCGGGACGTCGCTCCGCGGGCATGGCAACGATTCGAGCGCCGATGTCATAGCCATCGTCAAAGGTCAGACCTCCGGAATCGATGATTTCCAAGGTCGCCGACGACCCCGATGCCTTAAGGGTCTGTTCGATCCCCTGTTGGCGATTCATGATGGGCTGGTATGCAGAGTGCGCGATGTATGCGAGTTTCTGGCATCCATCGTGGAGCAAGGCACCGGTCGCGATCTCTCCCACAGCGGTGTCGTTCTTCAGCACCGAGCAATGATCCGCGGTCAAAGGATGGTTGAGGTGATCGATCATGATCGCCGGAATACCAGCTGCGCGCGCGAACGCCAGATCATCCTGGGAATCATCCAATGCGCTGATCAGCAGACCCGACACGTTCATCTGACAGAGCAAGTGCACCAATTCCGATTGCTTGCCTTTGTCCGACATGGCATGAACGCCTATGGGCTCCATGTCGTTGTTCTCGCAGATTTCCTGGATTCCCTCGAATATGGAGGTATACAAATAGTTCTCGATGTCGGCGATGACGTATCCGATGGTCTTTGTGCGAGTGGCATCACCGTTGCGACGTTTTTGGGCGCGGACATATCCCAGTTCCTCGATCGCGGCCTGTATCCTCTCCTTGAGGCGCTCCGAGACACGGTCGGGCGTATTGATGTAATTCGATACGGTGCCTATGGAAACGTGGGCCAGTTTCGCAACATCGCTGAGGCCCGCTTTGCGGCCAGTCTTTTCCTGAGTCATATTCATTATTATAAAACCATTAGCAATAATTATTGAAATGTCAATTTTCAAGATCAACGATTCATTTGAACACGTAGACAGTATTCACAGTCAATAAGTAGCTCTTTTACACAAAATACTGTTCAACACACCGGCGGCCACCGCGAGACAATCAGTCTCAAGTTATGAAAATACAAATTTCTATTTGACAAAAATTGAAATTTTAATATGATGAAAGAGTCTCGAAGAACAGAGGCACAACGAACCCATCCAGAAGACGCATGGAGGAAAGACGATGACGTCGCAAGAACAGCACAACCGCACCGAAGAAAACGAATGGCTGACGGCATTGGCCAAGCCTCTTCGTGAATACATCGAACAGTCCGCGGGACTGATGGTCAGGCCGGCGACCGAAGCGCTTCGTCACCCGTATGTGGTGCCGAGCACGCCGGATTCCCCCATCTACAGTTCGGATCTATGGGACTGGGATTCATGGTGGGCCAGCGTGGCCATGACCCAGGTGGAACTCGACACGGACCGCGACGGAGAGTTTCTGGAGGCGACGCGCGGTTCCGTGCTGGATTTCCTAGACCGCATCGACGACAACGGCGTGGTGCCGATCATGCTGTACCCCGATGGCAAGGGCTTCGAAAGCGTCGACCCCACGCTGTTCGACGAAGCGCACCCCCATGCGCAGAACATGCACAAGCCGATCCTGGCGCAGACCGCCGCCATGCTCATCCAAACCTATGGCGACGCATCGTGGATCGAGGACAGGATTGATGCCCTCGAACGTTTCGTCGACTGCTATATGACGCATCATGTTCATCCGGAGACCGGACTCGCATACTGGCAGACTGATTTCGCCATTGGCGTGGACAACGATCCCTCCGTGTTCTTCCGCCCCGACGGGAGCATCGCATCGATCTTCCTGAACTCGCTGCTCTATCGCGAGCTGCTGGGTCTGGGCTACATCCTCGAACGAATGGGACGAGTGGACGATTCCATCGCATGGCGCGAAAAGGCCCGTCATCTGCGCGACGCCGTGAACACCTATTGCTGGGACGACAGGGACGGCACCTATTACAGCGTAGATCTGAATCTGAGGGCCGTCGATCCCGACGTCTGGCTCCACCATGGCGCCCCTCGCTCCTGGCCGTGCGTGATCATGCGGATCGACAGCTGGTCGAGTTTCGCGCCGCTCTGGGCCGGAATCCCCGACCAGGCAAAAGCCGACCGCATGCGCCTGCGCTATCTGGAGAAGGAGACGTTCAACGCTAATTACGGCGTGCGCACCCTGTCCCGCCTGGAGCAGCAGTATATGGTCCGCGCCTCGAACAACCCCTCGTGCTGGCTGGGACCGATCTGGGGCATCTCCAACTACATGGTGTTCAGGGGCCTGGCGAAATACGGCTTTGACGAGGAGGCACGCGAACTGGCGGCGAAAACCGTGCGGCTCTTCGCCAACGATTTCAATGCCACCGGCTGCCTGCACGAATACTACGACCCCGACAGCGGCGAACCGGTGATGACCGCAGGATTCCAGAACTGGAATTTCCTGGTCATCACCATGATGGACTGGCTCGACGGCCGCAAGGTCCGCTACGAGTTCTGAGCGTTTGAATAGACACACATTCCAGAGGAACAGGAACGATAATCATGTCCGCAACAATCAACGAGGATAAGACCGTCGAGACGGGAGCCGGCATCACCACGAAGGTCGGCCGCTACATCACCGGCTATATCGCGTTCTGGCTGTTCACGGCAACCGGCGTCACGATGATCGCCAATGTGCTGATGCCCCAATTCGTGAAGAACATCCAGGCCGACAATCCCGCGGCGATCATCGGCATAGCCAGTTCCGTGGCCATGATCGTGGCCATGGTCAGCAACGTGGTGTTCGGAGCCATATCCGACCGCACGCGCAGCCGCTTCGGCAGGCGCGCACCGTGGCTGGTCATCGGCGGCATCGTCTCCATCGTCTCCTACGTGCTGATGCCGATGCAAACCAGCGGCGCAGGAGTGATCTTCGTGTACTCGCTCGCGCAAATCGGCATGAACATCATGTACGCGCCGTTCTACGCCGTGCTGTCCGACAATGTCCCCGAGGAAAAGCGCGGCACGGTGTCCATGGCCAACGGACTGGGCAATTCGATTGGCTGCGGCATCGGCCCCATGCTCGGCTCCGCATTCATCGATAACGTGAACGTCGGCCTCATCATCGGCGCCTTCCTCGTCGGTCTCGGAGGCATTGTCGTCGCCGTGATCTTCCCCAACAAGAACGACGTCGCCGTGATGAACGCCAGCGAGCGCCCCGACCGCACCGTGCTCCAGCAACTGGTGTACACGTTGACGCCGCCCCGCCACTGCCCCGATTTCTGGAAAGCGTTTGTCGGCCGCACGGCCATCATGCTGGCGGTGCAGATGATCAGCTCCTACCTGCTCTACCTCGTCCAGGACTACCTGCACTTCTCCAAGTCCGCGTCCGGCGCACTGATCGGCACTTACTCGCTGATCGTCACGATTGGCTCCTTCGTGACCCTGGCGGTCGGACCGCTGTCCGACAAACTCGGCCGCAGGAAGATGCCCGCCTACGTTGCGGTCGTCTTGATCTGCCTGAGCTTCGGATTCTGGCTGCTCGGCGGCTCCGGGCTCGTCGGCGCCTCGGCGGCCGTGATCGCCGCAGCCGTGTTCTACGGCGCGGGCTACGGCACGTTCACCGCCATCGACCAAGCGCTGAACGTCGACGTGCTGCCCAACAAGGAAGACGCCGGAAAGGACCTCGGCTTCATCAATGTCGGCACCACTGCCGGCATGGCGGCCGGAGCCCTGGTCACGTCCTCCCTCTACACACTCACCGGCAGCTACACAATCGTGTTCCCCGTGGCCATCGCCATGTGCATCATCGGCGCCCTAGCCATCAGCCGCATCAAGTCCGTGCGCTAAGGCGCTCCACCTCGGGAGGAACGTGCATAACTTCGCCTTCCTCCCGAGGTCTTTCCTGTGAATAATGAGGTGAATCAAATGGGTTTGCGCACAAGCTCGCCCCTTACCATCGGAGCCATCGCAGGCTCATTCCTGTCCGCCGCCGCCATCGTGGGCCTGTCCTCGACCATCACCGTCTGGCAATCGGAATTATCCCTTACCGGCACACAAGTGGGTCTGCTATCGGGGCTGCTCAGCCTAGGCATCGCCATCGGAAGCCTTGCAGCCAATGCGATCGCCCGGAGGGTCGGACGAATCGCGATATACCGGATGGCCTTGGCATTCGCAGCCCTGGGATTCGCAATCGCCGCCATGGCGCCCAATTTCACGGTGCTGCTGGCGGGCGTCATCATCACCGCCGTCACAACAGGCGTCGATTTGCCCGTCGCGCTATCGCTGGTTTCCGAAACGCGATACACGGGAACGGACGCCGCCCGGCAAGTGTCTTTGACCCAGAGCGGCTGGCAGCTTGGCATCTTTGCGGTCATGATTCTGGCTTTCACCGTTTCCTGGTTCCCGGGCAACATCGGATGCAGAGCCGTCTACATCTTCCTGACGCTGGCCGCCTTGGCGACTTCGTGGTATCGATGCCGCCGGGTGAAGTTCGAGGAAAGCCGCGGCACGCACGAATGCAGTGATTCCGGAATCGAACCGGCAGGCAAGAAGCAGGCGTTCTGGAAGATGCTCACCAAACGCGACGCCATTTTGTTCATGGCGATCGTCGTGTTCTACGTGTTCTGGAATTTCCTGGGCAATACGTGGGGCCAGTTCCAGACGTTCATCTTCGTGAATGCCCACGCCACGCAATCGTTGGCCACAGGAGTGGGCATCGTCATCTGCTTCGTCACGTTCCTGGCCAGCTTGATTATTCCCATGGTCAGCGGAACCCGATTCGAAAACCCCTTGTTCTATCTGGGCGGCCTGTTGACCACAAGCTCGCTATTGGTCCTGGCATTCCAAGCCGACCAGCTCGTATGGCTGATCGTGATGACGGGTTTCCTCAACACAGGACTGGTGTTCGCAGGCGAAGCGGCAAGCAAGGTATGGATACAGACCTCATTCGCCGACGCCGGGCAGCGAACGGCAATCCAAGGGTTTGTGCTCGCAGTGTCCCGGATATGCTGCAGCCTGTTGGCATTGGTCACACCTTTGATGGTGATGCCCAGCACCATCAAACTCACCATGTTGGTGTTCTTCGGATTCGCACTGATCTCCTTCGCGGCCGGACTGGGCATCATCATGATGCGCAGGGCAAAAGATAAGTAGGGCCATCCATTCACCTTAAACGAGGATCCGCGGGGCGCTTTCCGGAAGACCGAGCAAGTTTTTGACTTACTCTCGGTCTCCCGGAAAGCGCCCCGCGGCGCATCGGTCAAGCCATCGGCTTACGCTACAGGTAGCGTAGCGCTACGCAAAACGTAGCGGTATTGGATAGTGGGGACGAACGGAGACAAGCCGATGCACAACACCCTCGCGGTATTCTGGCGCGATCTGAAACGGCTAGCGCGCGTGCCGCTGTCGTGGATCATCATCGTGGCGCTGTGGGTGCTGCCGGCGATGTATGCCTGGGTCAACGTCATCGGGTTCTGGGACCCCTATGGCCGCACGCAGCGCATCGAGGTGTCCGTGGCCAGCGAGGACAAGGGCACCGACAACGCCCTCATGGGCAGGATGAATCTCGGCGACCAGATCATCGCCACCCTCAAGACCAACAAGGACATCGGCTGGAAATTCACCGACACGGCGCAGGCCATGCGCGACGTCGAGGCCGGCGACAGCTACGCCGCCATCATCATTCCCAAGGATTTCAGCGACAATCTCGGAGCGCTGATCACCGGCGGAAAGCAGCGCCCCCAGCTGGACTATTACGTCAACGAAAAGGCCAGTCCGATCGCACCGAAGGTCACCGACACGGCCGCCGGCACGGTGGACCGGCAGGTCAACGAGACCTTCGTATCGACCGTCTCCAAGGTCGTCAGCGAGGCAGCCAACAAGACGGGCGACGCCGCCAGCCAGGCCAAGGACAACGCGCTCGACAAGACGACCGCAGCCCTCGCCACCGTCCACGACGACGTGGCGCAGGCGCGAGCCACCATCAAGACGCTCGACGACACGCTTTCCGGCATACCGGAGAAGACCAAGAACGCACGCGCCGACCTCGACACCCTGCGTACGCTCGGCACGAACGCCGACGACACCCTGCAGGATGCCTCGAAACTGCTCACCGACACGCAGACCTCGGTGACCGGATTCTCCGCGAACGCCACCAAGGCGCTCTCGGCGGGCACGGGAGATCTCTCGCAGGCGCTGACGCTGGCCAACGGATTGGCCTCGTCGCTCAACGGCAGCATAGCCACGGCCAACGGGCACGTCGGCGGGGCGATCGACGCGGTCGGCGACGTCAACGATGCGATCGGCTCCGTCATCGCCACGCTGCGGCAGCATACGGCCGACCTGCCGGCGCTCGACGGCATCATCGCCCGCCTGCAATCCAATAACGACCGCCTGGGCGGCGCCATCGACGATCTCAAAACGCTCAATTCCGACCTCGGCACGATCGGAGACAATGCCGACGCCTTGAGCCAGCAGATCAACCAGTCGGCGCAGGACACACTCGACAACATCAACACCGCCCAGCAGGGGCTGGTGGCCGGCGCGGTCCCCCAGCTCAACTCCGGCCTGGCGACGCTGTCGGCCAGCGCCTCGTCGATCGGCACCGCCATCACCGCGCAATCCGCGCTCGTCGACCAAGCCGGCACCGTGCTCACCCAGCTCGACGACGCCTCCGCCTCGGCCGTCAGCGCGCTCGAAAGCACCGACAAATCACTCGCCGGCATACAGGACCGTCTGTCGACGATGAGCACCGATCTGAGCGCGCTGAAGGATGCGAATGTCATCCGGCAGATCATGGGGGCCGACGGCGGGGCGCAGGACACGGACGATACGAACAACACCGCCCAAGATTCCGCCTTCCTCGACGTCGACGCCATCGCCGACTTCATGCTCTCCCCCACCGTCCTCGACACGCACACGCTCTACCCGGTCAATTCCTACGGCTCCGGCATGGCGCCGCTGTTCACGAACCTGTCGATGTGGGTCGGCGCGTTCATGCTTGTCGTGCTGCTGCGCCTCGAGGCCGACGACGAGGGCATCACGGCGCTCACGCCCACGCAGGGCTATCTCGGCCGCTGGCTGCTGCTGGCACTTATGGGCGTCATGCAGGGGCTCACGGTGACGGCCGGCGACCTCATCATCGGCGTGCAGTCCGTCAATCCCGCGGCCTTCCTGCTCACGGGCGCGCTCACCTCGCTGGTCTATGTCGCCATCGCCTACGCACTTTCGCTCACCTTCCTGCACATCGGCAAGGCGCTGTGCATGGTGCTGATCATCCTGCAGATCCCGGGCGCGTCCGGACTGTATCCAATCGAAATGATGCCCGCGTTCTTCCGCAACCTCTATCCGTATTTTCCGTTCAGCTACGGCATCGCGGCGATGCGCGAGACCATCGGCGGCTTCTACGACGGCCATTGGATGCGCGATATGGGCCACCTCGCACTCTATGCGGCGCTTGCCTTCGCGCTGGGTCTGTTCGTCCGCCCGCGCATCGCCAACCTCAACCGCATGTTCGCCCGCGAAATCGCCGAAAGCGACATCATGCGCGGCGAACCGGTGTCGATCCGCGGACGCGAATATCCGATCGCGCAGGCGCTGCACGCGCTCGGCGACCGCGCGGAATACCGCGAATACATCACCGATAAGGCGGCGCGTTTCGCCGAGCTCTATCCCCGGCTCAAACGCGGCGCGCTGATCGTCGGGCTGGTCGTGCCCCTGGCGCTGGTCGTCACCTTCTCGCTGACGACCGACACCAAGCTGGAGGCGCTGGCCGCCTGGACCGTGTGGGTGCTGATCGTCATCGCCTTCCTGCTGATGCTCGAATACGCGCGCGACAGCGTGCGCCGCCAAGTCGAATTGGGCACGCTGAGCGACGAAACGATACAGGAGGCGATATCGCAGCGGGAACGCGAGCGCGAGGCGAGCCTGCGGCAGAAGCGGCAGTGGGCGCTGACGAAACGCGCGCGGCGAAGGGGAAGCCGCGCCGGGCATGGCTCAGGCAAACATATGCCGGCAGCGCATGCGTCGGCATCACAGACGCCAGACGGGCATATTCCGGCGCAACGCACGACGGCCGAGCACGAGGGGAGACACACGGCATGAAAAAGATGTGGCTTATCTTCGTCGGCGACGTGCGCCGCGCCTTCGGCAACGTCGTGTCGGTGATCTGCGTGATCGGCTTGGTCGCCATCCCGAGCCTGTTCGCATGGTTCAATATCGCGGCGAGCTGGGATCCCTTCGGCAATCTCAAGAACCTCAAGTTCGCGGTGGCGAACGTCGACGAGGGATATAAATCCGATCTGATACCGCTCAAGGTGTCGGTCGGCGGCGATGTCGTCGACGCGCTTCGCGCCAACAGCCAGCTCGACTGGACCATCACCTCGAAGGAGGATGCGCTCGACGGCACGAAATCCGGCAAATACTACGCCGCCATCGTCATTCCGAAGGATTTCAGCGAGCATATGATGACCTTCTTCTCGGACGGCGGCGAGCATGCCAAGCTCGATTATTACCGCAACGAGAAGCTGTCGGCGCTCGCCCCGAATCTGACCGGCGAGGGCGCGGACGAGGTGGCGGCGCAGGTCAACCAGACCTTTGTGACGACGCTGACCAGCGCGGCGCTCAATATCGCCACTTCGCTCGCCGACATGGCATCCACGCCCGAAGCCTCGCGCATGCTCTCGTCGTTCACCGCGAACGTCGGCGAATTCGCCACCCAACTCAAGGACACAGGCTCGCTGCTGGGCACCTATCGCTCGCTGACCGACTCGGCCCAATCGCTGCTCAATGGCGCCGACGCGCTGCTCAAGCAATCCGGAAAATCGATGGACGAAGTGGGCTCTACCGTCAAGAACGCCGATACCGGCGCCGATGATATGACCGCGGCGCTGAACTCCGCCTCCGACACCTTGGAAAGCGCTCTCAAGGCCAGCGCCGACGGGTTCGCGGCCGTGGGCGACGACCTCGACAAGCTCGTGGGCTCGGCGAACACCAGCGTCGCGGACGCAGCCTCGGCCCTGCGGAACCGGGCCACGGCGATGGATGACATCAAACAGCCCCTGATATCCATCCGCGACGATTTGCAGGCCCTGCGGGACAAGGCGCCGCTGCTGGGACTGGTGCTCGATCCGCAGATCGCCTCGCTGCAGCGCAGCATCGACCGCATCAGCGCGGTGCAGAACGCGCTCAACGATGCGGCTGCCAAGCTCGAACAGGGGCAGGCGGACACACAGCAGACGCTTGACCAGATCGACGGGCTCATCGGGCAGGCCAAGGATTCCCTCGGCGGCGTGCAGTCGGATTTCTCGACGGCATTGCGGCCGCAGGTCGACCAGCTCTCGCGCGACGTGACCGACACGCTCAAGGTGCTCGACGACGGCACTGCGCAGCTGCACGGCGCGCTCGACGACCTCGGCACGGCCACCAAGTCGGCCGGCGACGGGCTCAAGCAGCTGCGCTCGACGCTCGGCACCATGTCCTCGCAGCTCAACGACGCCGGCGACACCTTGGCGAACTTCCAATCCTCGCTGTCCTCGGCGCTTGGCTCGGGCGATCTAAGTCAGGTCCGCGAGCTGCTCGGCGGGGACGTGGAGGGGCTTGCCTCCGCGCTCGCCGCGCCCGTGCAGCTCAAACGCAAGGCCCTGTTCCCGGTGGCGAACTTCGGCTCGACGATGGCGCCGTATTACACCTTCGTCCCCTTGTGGACCGCCTCGCTGCTCATCGCGATGACGCTGAACACCTCGATGTCGCGCCGCCGCCGGCTCGAGCTCGGCGATCCGCGCCCGCATCAGCTTTTCCTTGGGCATTTCGGCATATTCGCGCTGATTTCGCTGATCCAGAGCACCGTCAGTTGTGCCGGCTCGCTGCTGTTCCTGCGCGTGCAGGCCGTCCATCCGCTGCTGTTCATGCTTTCTGGATGGATCTCGGGGCTGCTGTTCGTGCTGTTCGCCTACACGCTGGTCGTGAGCTTCGGCAACGTGGGCAAGGCCATCGGCATGCTGCTGCTGGTGTTCCAGGTCTCGGGTTCGGCCGGCTCGTATCCGAGCGAGGTGCTGCCCGGCTTCATGCAATGGCTGAGCCCGATGTTGCCGATCACGCATTCGATCAACGCGATGCGCGCGGCCATCGCCGGCGTCTACGACAACGATTTCTGGCGGGAGATCGGCGTACTGCTGCTCTTCGTGCCGCCGCTGCTGTTGCTCGGCCTGCTGCTGCGCAAGCCGTTGGTCGGCTTCAACCGATGGATCGACGGGCAGTTGGAGAAAACGAAATTGATTGCCTGAGCGGCGGCCGACCGACGGCATGGCATATGGAAGCACGAGGATATGGGGAGACGGAGGACGATATGGGCACCTTGGCCACGGCCATCGCGGAATCGCATGCGGCGCGGCGCGCACGCACGCGCGAGGAGACGGACCGCAAGATCATGCAGGCCGCGCTGCGCATCGCCATGTCACGCGGCATCGCGGCGGTGACGATCGAGGAAGTGTCGCGCGATTCCGGCGTGGCCAAGACCACGATCTACCGGCGATATCGCAACGCCGACGACCTGTTGCGCCAGTTGAGCGCATGGAAGCTCGACGACGCCGATGTCTCCGAATTCGAGATCTCGCGCGACGGGTTGGAGGCGATGCTGCGGCATGTGATCGCACGCTTCGACGAGGGCATCGGCGTCAAGGCCATCGGCATGGTGCTCTCCTCCGACAGCGAGTTCTTCGGGCATATCGTCGAACAGGTGGTGATGCCCGCCAAGGCGCGGCTCGCGGAATATCTGCGGCGGGGACAGGCTCTCGGCGCGCTGCGGGGCGATCTGGACGTGGACTTCCTGTTCTCGACGATGCTGGGATCGATGGTCGCCAATGAAACGCTCGGAGGGCGCATGGGCGGGGAGGACAGTCCGGCTGAAACGACCGAGCCGGGCGAGTCGACTGACTCGGTTAGCCCGTCCGCGCTGGATTGGCCGGCGCGTATGGCCAATTTAATCTGGCCAACGATCGTGGCGACTTCTCGATAAGGGAGACGCCACTGTCAAAACGGCAATGGCGGAATTCCAACGATTTGTCGAAAAGGGTGTGGCAGCGCGCTTATTTCCACGTCACCACGCCCTTTGCCGCCCGCCCCCTCACTCGGCCGGAACCGATGCCTCCTGACGCGCGACCTCCAGAGCCTTATTGAATGCCTCGGAGGTCCAGCTGGCGCCGGCCACCTTATCGACCTTGAGGTCCTTGAGCGGCTTGCCGTCGACGACGCCGTTGATGGCCGCCGCGAAGGCGTCCTGATGCTTCTTGGAGATCGAGGTGAAGGGGTGCCCGATCACCTCCACGCTGTCAACGTTGCCGGACTTGACCGTGACATGCACATCGATCGTGTCCTCGCCGATCGGCCCGTATTGGCCGTTGATCGAATAGGTGCCGTCGGCATAGTTGCCGGTGTCCTGTTTGGCGGATTCGCCGTCCGCCCCGGAACCGGCGCCATCGGAACCGTCATTCGCGCCAGAATCCGATTCCCCATCGCCCTGCGACTGCGCTTCCTGCGATTGCTCGGTCTCCCCCGAGTTGCCGGCATATTCGTCGTCCATCGGCTTGGCCGTCGGCTCGCCGCATCCGGCCAGCAGTGTCAGCGCGACGGCCGCGAGCGCCGCCGTCTTCACCGCAGCGCCGGCCCCGGCTCCGGTTCCAGTCGCGGCAGTGGCTTTGGCCGCGGCTTCAGCCCCGGCACCAGCGCCGACGCCAGCCCTGATTCCCTCCATATCGCGCTTCATACAACGCCTCTCCTTCCCATGCATATCCAGAAAAATCCTTTCGCCGCGTCACACGGCATCTCTTCCAAGCCTCGTCGCAGCCCAAACCAGTCTCAGTCGACCTTGGCCTTCTTGGTCGGATCGGCGAACCCGACGGGCAGGTCGCCCTCGCGCTGCGCGCCCTCGGCCGCCGCCCCGGTGAAGGCGGGGCGCCCGCCGGCCGCCTCATATGCCGCGCGCGCCTCCTCGTCGTTCCACTGCTCGCCGACGAGCACGCCGTGATTGAGCATGATCTCACGTTCCGCGCACCCCGCCACCAGCGCATCGTGGGTGACGACGATAATCGTCGTGCCCTGCCGGTGCAGGTCGCGGAACAGATCGAGCACGATCCGCTCGTTCTTCTCGTCGAGATTGCCCGTCGGCTCATCCGCGAGGATCAACTTCGGGCAATTGATCAGCGCGCGGGCGATGCACACGCGCTGCTGTTCGCCGCCGGAAAGCTGGCCCGGCAGATGATGCGCGCGGTCCTTGAGCCCGACGCGCTCGAGCGCCGCCAACGCCTCCTTCTCGTCGACGACGGAATGGTAGTACTGCGCGACCATCACGTTCTCCACAGCCGTCAGATGCGGCACCAGATAGAACTTCTGGAACACCAGTCCGATAAGGTTCTTGCGCACGTCGGCCAGCTGGGCGGCGTTGAGGTCCTCCAGACGGCGCCCTTCGAGCGACACGGAGCCCTTGGACGGAGTGTCCATGCAGCCGATCATGTTCATCAGCGTGGTTTTGCCGGAGCCCGACGAGCCGACGATCGCCAGCCACTGCCCCTCGGGCACGGTCAAGCTCAGATCGTCGACCGCATGGAGGTCTCCGTAGATCTTCGAGATATGGTCCAGTTCAAGCAGCATGGTTATTTCCTTCGACGATATGGTGGGATGCCTTGGGGCGGGGCGTTTCGAAGCAGCGGACGACCATCATTCCTCCCTCAGCACCACGGCAGGATCGATGCGGGTGGCGCGGCGGACCGGCGGCACCGAGGCGATGACGGCGATAAGCGCGCTGAAAAGCACCGAGCCAACCGCCAGCGGCCAATTGAAGGCCAGCGTGCGTTCGAATACCGCGACCGTCAGCGCCGCCGCGAAACCGAAGCCGATGGCCGTGCCCAGCAGGCCGCCCGCAAGGCCGTATATAGCCGATTCGACGGTGAATTCCACGCCGATGGACGCCGAGCTCGCGCCCAGCGCCTTCCTCAGACCGATTTCATTGCGCCGCTGCGCGACGATCGAGCTGATCGTCGTCGAGACGCCGACGAGCGTGAGCACCAGTACCACGGCCGAGACAATCCAGAACAGGGTGCGCAGCATGGCGATGATACGTGTGTTGGAAGCGGTGATCTTGGTGACCTGCCGCGCCGTCACACCCATCGAGGTCATCTGGTTGATGCTGGATACGATGCCTTCCAGCCCGTCGGCAGAGGCGTCGGCGGAGTATTCGATGACGTCGGCACCGCGTTTGGCTCCGGTGAGTTGCTCGACGTCCGCGGCGGTGGCGTAGATGAGACCGTCCTCCTCGCCGCCGGTGTCCACGATGCCGGCGACGCGGAATTCGGTGCCGTCGGTGTCCATGATGTCGGAGGCGACGCGGCCGTCTTTCATCGCACCGTCCGAAGAAGCGGAGGGGCCAGTAGATCCTCCGTCGACGGAGGCATCCGTATTTTCGGAACCAGTGCCATTCCCGGCGGAGGCATCCGCATTATCCGACGCACGATATCCGATCGTGATGCGCGAACCAACGGAAAGTCCCATCGCATCGGCCACATCGCGGCCGACCATAACCTCGCCCTTGGCCGGCCATCCGCCGTCGACGTTCCAATGGCGGTTGAGCTCGCGCACCTGCGCGACATTGACGCCGGCGAGCGTGTATGGAGCGGCGTTGACGCGCACGTTCTCGTAGCGGTAGGTGGCGTGGCGGGCCGGCGCCTTCGCCTCGACCATCTCGGTGGTGTGGGCGACCATATCGTCGGCGATGCCGCCGGCCTGCGGACCGTCCGCGTTCGGCGTGACGATGAGGTTCGCGCCATATGCGCGCATCTCCTCGTTCATCTGCTGCGGAACGGCGATGCACACGGCGGTCAGGCAGAACAGCGTGGCCGCGCCGATCATCGACGCGACGACCGCCATCAGCGCCCGCGAGCGCCGGCGGAACACGGCGCCCCGCACCATGGCGAGGAACATCTTGGTATTGCTCATATGAGATCCTTCGACTCACTTCGTTCGCTCAACAAACAGTCCAGTGGACTGTTTGTGACCGAGGCCGCAGCCGCGGCCGAGTATGGACCGCCCAACGCCATCTCAAACCCGTCACCTTCCATGCAAAACCTCCGCCGGTCTCAGCCCCAATATCGACCGGATCGACCCCAGCGACGCGACGAGCACGGTGACGGCAAGCAGCACGAACACCAGCACGAACACCATCGGGCGCATCGTGATGCCGGAGTCGAACACCACCCGCCCCACAATCTGTGCAACGCCGGAACCGAGCACCGCGCCGACGAGCGCGCCGGCCAACGATATCAGCGCGGTTTCGGCGAGCATCAGCCGGCTGACCGCGCCATCGGTGGCACCGATGGCCTTGAGCAGCGCCAACTCCGAACCGCGTTCGCCGATCGAGGCGGCCATGAGGTTGGCCACGGCCACGGCGGCAGCGACCAACGACAGCACGGTCATCAGGATCATCACGGCCTGCGTCTTGTTGAGCACGTCGCCCTGCAACGCGGCGACCTGACGCACCTGCTTGGCCACCGCGCCGGGAATCACCTCCTCGATCTGGTAGGCGATCGACGAGGGATAGGCGGTGCAATACCACGTCTCCCATTCCTCCTGGCTCAACGCGGCCGGGTTCTTCGCGGCTTTGCGTGCCAAATCGTTCTCCGGGGTCGTCAGCGCCTTGACCTCGATGCTGTTGGCCGCATCCGGCAGGTTCGCCAGCACCTGCGCCACGGAACTGGGCAGATACAGGGAGCCGTTGTCATCGTCGCCGGAATCGAAGATGCCGACGACCGTGAGCCGCTGGCTGCGCGTTGTGCCGTCGGAGCCCCGTTTGGTCACGGTCAGCGAATCGCCGCGCCGCAGGCCGAGTTTCGCGGCCAGATCCTTGCCCGCCATCGCCTCGGCGGTGTCGTCCTTGGCCCAACGCCCCTCGACCTTCCACCACGAGCGCATGCCTTGGACGCCGACGACCGTGGTCTCGCCGGATTCGAGATGCAGCTCCTTGTCGAACCAGGTGCCGGTCAGCGGCACATCGGAGGCCTTGGCGTGCGCGCTTTCCATATCGGCGTGGATATCGAGCTTCGGCGCGAAGTTGGTGATGTTGTAGGCCCAGAAAATCGTCTTGATCTTCTTCGCGTCCGATTCCTTGAGGAAGGCATCGGGATCGGAGGCGTCGGCTGACGCGCCCTCGGCGGAACCGGAACCGGAGCCGTAGAGATCCGCCACCACGGCGTCGGCCTTCGGCTGGACCGTGATATTCGAACCATAGGTCGACAGCTCGGCGTTGAGTTTGTCGCCCACGTCGAAGACGACGCCGAGCATCGCCACCGACACCGTGGCCGACAGGCACACGGTGACGGCGATGAGCAGACGCCGCTTGAGCTGGCGGGTGAAGGACCGGCCGATCATACGCAGGAAGAACATGTCACGCGCCTTTCACTGGAAGTGGGCGCTCAACGCGTCGAGGTCGGCGGATTGGATGGTGATGCTGCCCTGGCCGGTTTTGTACGGCAGCGGCACGGGATTGCACCCGCCTTTGAAACCGATGGTGGCGAGGTTGATCGCCACATCGCATTTCTTGCAGATGATCTTGCCGTCCTTCTCGTAGTAGCCGGCGTCGCCGCAGTTTTCGCACGCGTCGAGGCCGATGCCGTAGGCGCCGCCGTTCTTCTTGATGATGATGAAGCGCATGACGGTGCCGTCCTGCGCCTTGTATTCGAAGCGGTGCAGATGGCCGTCCTCGACCTGGGAGAAGGGTATCGTCGCCACGCCATCCTTGAGGGAATATGATTCCGGCGGCGACAGCACGACGACCTTCTGCGTCTGCGCGACGCCGTAGGTGAGCGCGACGGTGATGCCGATGACGGCGACGAGGCTCCACACGCCGGCGGCCTTGGCGCGGCGACGGAATGCCTTGAGCTGGCGTTCCTGCGCTTGATTGAGATGGGACTTGGCATCGGCCCCGCTCCCATTCCCGGCGCCACGGCCCCGGATGGCAGCCGGCGAGCCGGAATGGGATGTGCCGCGTCCCGAACGGAATCCGATGACCACCGACGCCAGCGCGGGAATCGCGAACGCCACGGCCTGGGCGATGACCATCCAGCGCTGGTGGTTGATGAACCACACCAACGCAAGGAAGGCATGCGTGCCGAAGACGACCAGACGCTTGGACTGCAGGATCTGCGCCAGATCGGTGGCGTGTTGCACGAAGATTAGCGCGATCAGCAGCAACGCGGCGCATTGGAACGCGGCCTGCGCCCCACGATGGCCGGACAGGCGGGCGGGGCGCAATGCGCGGAATATCAACGCGGCGACGGCCGCGGTGGCCGCGCCCAGCAGGAAGCCAAGCGCGCGCAGCAGCATCTCGGAGGTGAACACCGGATCGCCGGGCTCCACGAAGATCGTGAGCCGCAGAATCACATCGGGCAACGCGCGGAAGGTCGTCGCCGCGATGGCCAGCGCCGCGATGCCGTTCGCGACGTCCAGCGCGAGGCGACGGCGGCGGGCGATGGACGCGGCGCTGGATGCGGCACCGACGGCACCGACGACGCCATTCCCGATATGCTCGGCGTCATGGCCGGCCTCCCACCGCGTCACGATGCGCCGGGCGACGATTGCCACGGCGAAAACGAGCACGTCGAGGATCACGCAGGCGATAAGCGTCGGAAAGTTCACAACGGTGCGTTGGGTGATCACCGCGGAGGCACGCAATGCCGCGAACACGATGGCGCCGGCGAGACCGACCAACAGACCGATGGTCCGCCAATGCGCGCTCCTCGGCTTGTCGCGCCCCTCGCCGACCGTCAATAACGCGCCAAGCGCCATCACCAGAAGCGATGGCGCCAGCGTGCCTTGGAGAACGGTCACATATTGCAGCAGCATGATGCGCTCCTTGGAACTCCTTTCGGAGGTATGCGGGTGGAATACCGGAAAACCGACGCCCCCTGCTGGACTCGGCCAATCCGCGGCGGGGCCGTAATGTACGTTTCTTCGCAGTCCGACGATGACCCTGCGCAGAAACGTACGCTAAGCGCCGCCAGGAGTACGTTTCTGAGCATCCATACCGTTGACCTGCGTAAAAACGTACGGATAGGATGCCTCAGCGTACGTTTTTGCGCAGGGGCTTCGTTCGGGTGCGGAAAAACGTATCGGAAGGACCGGCTATATGTACGTTTCTCCGCATGCCCCTTGTCGTGGTGCGGAGAAACGTACGCGGGGAGATCATGCGGCCACGGGATGGTGGTTGCGTTCTGTCACAAGGATGGCTCCGTCGGCACGGAAGCGCACTGCGCTTCCTCTTCGGCCTCCTCGCGCGGTCTGCGATTGCAATTCCTTCGGAATTACGGCAGACCGCTCGCGTGACCGGCTTGTGCAATTCCGCAGGAATTGCGGCCGGTCACCATTCCTGCGGGGTGTAGTTCCAGTTGGGGAACTCGACCTCGATCGGCTCGGTCCAGTAGCGGCCCTTGACGCCGGTCTCGGGATCGACGTGCAGCATCCAGCCCTTCTTCTCCGGGGACTCGATGGAGAGCTTGAGCGTGTAGGAGCCGGCCTGGTCGAGCTTGATGTTCGCGCCGTAGTGCGGGCCGTCGGAGGCCATCATCTGCATGAAGGTGCCGGAGCCGACCGACTGCTTGGAGGAGTTGTCGATGATGTCGTAGTTGACGGTCAGGTCCGCGATGAAATCGCCCTTGGCGTAGCCCAGCTCGGTGCCCTTCTGGTTGATATGGATATCGGCCTCGAGATGGAAGGACGCCTCGGCGGCCTTGAGGCCCATGCCGGCCGGTTCCATATCAATGGGCTGGAAGTAGACGGCGTTGACGGTCAGCGGGCCGACCTCCTGATCGGAGTGGTCGGGGTCGACCGGGATCTCCTCGAAGCCGGCGCCGGTGTCGGCGGCCGCAGCATCATCCGAGCTGGAATCGGCGGTCTGCGCGCTGTCGGCGGACTTCGCCTCGCCCGAATCCGCGGCATTGGTGGAGCCGCAGGCGGCCAGGCCGAAGGTCAGCGTGCCGGCGAGCAGCGCGCCGAGAACGGCGGCAAGTTTCCTGTTCTGCATCATGGTTCTCTCCCTTTGATCGGTTGATGAAATTTCTGCCCCGAGGTCGAGGCGAAGCATTGATATTGGCGGAAGGCCATCAGTCCTGTTCCGCAGGAGTATTCAGCGTGCCGCTCTCGCCGGGAACGATTTCGGCCTTGGCCTTGGCGTTGCGCTGCCGGACGAAGCCGACCGCGAACAGGATGACCACGGCCAGCGCAGCCAGCACCTGGGCGACGATGGTCTCGGCGTAAGGATAGAAACCGAGCCAGTCGTTGGTCGGCAGGCCCGCGATCATATGCACGTCGAACACATCGCCCTCGATCAGCGCGTGGACGCCACCGCCGGCGAAGATCACGACCAGCACGGCCATGAGGATCGAGGTGACGAGGAAGAACGGGCCAATCGGAATCTTCACGGAGGTGAAGCGGATGACGAGGAACACGACGACCAGCACGGCGGCGGCCGCAAGTCCACCGATCCACATGCCGCGCGCATCCTGGCTCATCGAATAGATCGATTCGTAGAAGATCACGGTTTCGGCCCCCTCGCGGAACACGGCGAGGAAGCTCAGCGCCGCCAGCGATGCGACCATGCCAAAGCCAACCCGTTCGCCGGCATCGAGGCGGGCGCGCGCCGAGGAAACGGCGGTCTCGGTTTTCGAGGCGATGTAGCGGTTCCAGGATTCGACGGAGCTCTTGTTGAGCATCCAATTGCTGGTCCACAGCAGCATGCACATGGCCACGAGCGCGCACACGCCCTCCATGATCTCCTGCTGCGGGCCGGAGCCGCCGAACAGCCGGCCGAGCACCACGGCGATGACGCCGGAGCCCGCCAGACCGACGATCACGCCGAGATAGATCCACTTGACGAAGCGCTTGTTGCCGGATTTGACGAGGTAGGCGATGACGGCCGCCACCACAAGCAGCGCCTCAAGTCCCTCGCGGATGAGGATGATGAAGGCCTGGCCGATGGAGCTGGTGATGAACTTGGAGAAGCCGGAGACCTGCTGCTCCGCGCCGCCGTCGAGCTTGGCCGCGTCGGTGACGAGCATGTTCTTGAGCTCATCGACGAGCACCTTGACATCGCCTGCGGAGTCGCCCTCGTTCATGGCCTTGCGCGTGGCCTTGAACTGGTATTCGACCTCGGTGACGCGCGAACCGGAGATCGCGTTCATCACGTTCTTCTCGAAGCCGAGCTTCTCGTAATACTGGTAGTAGGCGTTGTTGACGAGGTCGCGGCCGTCCTTCGCGTCGCCGGAGGCGGCCTTGTCATACGCCTTGTCGAGGATCGCGTTCATCTCGACCGCCACATCGCCCCAAGTGCGGTCGCCCTTGCCTTTGTTGACGCGCTTCTTATTCGCCTGGAGCTCCTTGCGCTCCTGTTTCGTCTCCGCCTCACGCGCCGCGGCGTAATCCCGCGGATTCTTGAGTTTCGGATTCTGGTCGAGGGTGGCGGCCGAGCCGTTCACGTCCGCAGTCAGCGCGGCGATGACCTGGTCGAGTTGCGCGCCTTGGCCGGGCGTGTATTCGAGGCCGACGATCTGCTGGAATTGCTGGTCCTGCCGGTTGTAGACGTCCTGCCCCAAGGTGTCGGAGACGACCTTGGCATAGTTGGAGGCATGGAACAGCATATGGTAGGCGTTCTCGAAGTCGGAAGCCGCGGCGGCGGAATCGCCGGAATCATAGGCTGTTTTGCCGTCCTTGAGCTGGCCGTCGATGCCCTCGGCGATCTGGGACCAGGAGTCATATCCCGTGGCCGAGTCCTCGGCGTGCGCCCTCGCCGCGGACAGCGGACCGGCGGGACCGGCGAACAGCGCGGCGACCATCACCAGCACTCCGAACAATGCCACGAGCGCGCTTGCCTTCCCCGCGCGCATGGCAGGCGCAGGGCACGGCTTCGCAAGGCATGCTGACATCGAAACTCCCTCCCCATGAATCTCAGCCCACGATATGACGGAAAAACTTGGCGCAACAGTCTTGATTTTTTCGATGAACAGAGTTATGAAATGTTCATATTGCACTCGGCTTTCCTTGGAATAACAAGGATTTTGCCCAACTGTGCATATCGCAGCCAAGGAACATCAATTCCATATCGTGAGATATCAGCATCCGAAATCACAATATGGACAGGGCTTTAGGATGGGACTATGAGCGGACTCGACGAGCGCATGCCGTATGCGGCGGCCTTCCCAGGCGCGCTGGGGACCGGCGTCATCGCGCAGTCGGCGGCGCCGGTGGGCGACGGCGCGCTGCGGCGGGCGCGCGGTTTCATCAGGGAATACGAATGCGTGTTGTCGCGGTTCCGGCGGGACTCGCAGGTGGCCGCGATGGCGGTGGCCCCGGATGGCGGCGTCTTCCGATTCCCTGACTGGGCGGCCGGCTTGTTCGGACTGTGCGACCTGCTGGCCGACGCCACCAAGGGCGCGTTCGACCCATGCGTCGGCGAGGACCTGACCCGGCTGGGATATGACGCGCGGTATTACCTCGTCATGGAGACCGGCGCGGAGGGACGGCTCGGCTCACTCGGCGGGCGGCCCACTTGGCGTGGGGACGTCGAGCGGCATGGGACGACCTTGGTCGCGCATGGACCGGTCGCCTTGGACTTCGGGGCATGCGGCAAGGGATATCTGGTGGATCTGCTGTCCGGAATATTGTTCTGCGGTAAAGCCGGCGCGCCACCCTTCGTCATCGACGCGGGCGGCGATCTGCTGATTCACTCCCCCGGCGCGCCCGTGACGATAGGACTCGAGGATCCCGAGAACCAAACGCAGGCAGTGGGAGTGGCCCATGTGGAGGAAGGCGCGTTCTGCGCCAGCGCACCCAGCCGGCGACACTGGGGCGAGGCTGCAGGGCATCAACTGCACCATCTGCTCAACGCACTCGACGGACGCCCGGTCAATGATATCGCCGCGACTTGGACTTTCGTCGAAACGACGATGCACGGCATGCGCGCATCATCCGACGGCTTCCCGTCGACGCCCCATCAGCCGACTCCCATCGGCGACATGGCCGCCCGATATCCGACCGCCCTTGCCGATGGCCTGGCTACCGCTTTGTTCGCCGCTTCCCCGGCCCGGTTGCGCGCCCATGCGCCCTACGAGGCCGCGATCCTGCGCGCCGACCGCACTGCTGCCGTCACCCACGGTTTCCCCGGCGAACTGTTCCAATAAACGAGCTGCCATGCTGAGCGAAAGGAATGGCGGAATTCCACCAATTCAGCAACAAGAACCCCACTAGGAGGCACCTCGCGAACAGCGCACATCGTTCCCGGCAGGACACGCAAAAGCGGTTGTCCGAAAATTCCGGACAACCGCGGGCAACAAGAATTGACTCACGGCATGAGGTTGCCGGCCGCCGCATAGAGGGCATACCACTCCTCGCGGCTGAGCTCGACGTCGGCACCGTCAATCATCTCGTTCAAACGTGCGGGATTCATCGAACCGAGCACCGGCTGGATGCTGGCCGGATGGCGCAGAATCCACGCGGTCGCGATGGCATTGGCGCTCACGCCGTGCGCGGCAGCAAGACGGTTCAGCTCGGCGTTGAGCGCCGGGAAATGCTCGTTGCCGACGAACGGCCCATGCTCGGTGCCGGACTGGAACGGGCTCCACGCTTGGATCGTCATATGCCGCAAGCGCGAGTATGCCAGCAGCCCGTCGGCATGGTTGGCGACCGGGGCAAGCGTGGTGTTGACCAGCGTCTCGTCGGCAACCATCTGCGCGTGCATCAGGCCGAATTGCAGCTGATTGGCCTCCAAACGCATGGCCGGCTCGTCGCCGAGCCACGAACGCAGCAGCTCGATCTGCCAAGGATTCATATTGCTCACGCCGAAATGACGGACCTTGCCGGCCTTGTGCAGTGCGTCGAGGGCCGAAACGACCTCCTCGGCCTCCATCAGCGTATCCGGGCGGTGCAGCAGCGCGAAATCGACGTAATCCGTGCCGAGGGCCTTCAGTTCCTCGTCCAAGCTGTCCACCAGATGACGGGCGGAGAAGTCGTATTGCTTCGGCCGGTCCAGCGAGGTGTCCGCAAAGTCGTAATCGATGCCGAATTTCGTCTGGATGACGATATCCTCGCGCTTCAGCCCCGCGTCATGCCACGCGCGCCCGAACGCGGCCGAGCTGGCATGCAAAGCGCGCACGCCGAACCCATAGATGTCGGCGGTGTCGAAGAAATTCACGCCGCGTTCGGCGACCGTGCGCACCACTTCGGCCGCGGCCGCCGGCTCCAGCACATCCATGCGCATCACGCCCAGCGCGATCTGCGAGGCGCGCACTCCCGAGCGCCCGATTTCGATGGTTCTCATAGTCACGTTTTCATCCTCCCTGATAGGGCACATCGCCAGCACCCACTGTAGTCAAACCAAGAACCACGCGGCCGCGCATCGGATGTCGTCGCAGCCAGACATCATCGCTCAGCACCACGCCCCGACCGCCATGAACCCAACTCATCCGAGCCGCGTCGAGGCACGTTCAACGAGCGTGAAGTCAGTGGTGTAGGTACGTGCAGGCCCATCGTATCCTTCGATGCGCTCAATGAGCATATTGATGGCCTGACGCGCGCAATCCCGGACATTGGGATCAATCGTGGTCAGCGTGGGAGTGACGTATCGGGCATCGGGAACGTTATCGAATCCCACGATCTCGACGTCGTCGGGAATGCGTATGCCGCGACGCTGCAACTCATGCATAGCGCCAAGGGCCAAGGCATCGTTCAGACAAACGATGGCTTGAGGGCAGGCGCCACGGCCTAATAGCTCCTTGACCGCTCGTTCACCATCAGGACGGTTCCATTTGCCGCCCGATACCACAAGATGCCAATCCACTTTCAAACCGGCGCTCTCGAATGCCTCCACATATCCTCTGGTGCGAAGGGGACGACCACCCTCAACAGCCGAGAAAACCGTCTCAATTCCCTGACGTTCCGGAGCCCCAATCAATCCGACGCGCCGCATACCCGTCTCTAGAAGACGTGATGTTGCATACCGCACCGCCTCCACATTGGGCATCATGACGCTATCGGCCCTATCATGTGCCGCATAATCCCCCACCAACACCACCGGGTACGGCTGGTTGAGGATGGCACCGCCATTGGCGAGCGCACGGTCGGCAAGAAACACCCAGCCATCCGCTCCCATCGAGGAAATTTCCCCCATGATCTGCTCCAGCCCGACTCCCTCCAAGTCATAGGCATCGATCATCACGCCATATTGACGTTTGCGGGCCTCCTTAATGAGCATGTCGGCGAACAATGCGGGAAATGGCTGTGAAAAGTTGAACGTCGCCAGGCCGAGGAGATGCGAACTGCCCGTTTTCAATGAGCGAGCCGAAGCATTCAGGGAATAGCCAATCCGAAGCATCGTCTCCTCGACCCTTTTTCGAGTCTCTGGCCTCATGCTGCCGGAACCATTGAGCACATTAGACACCGTTTTGATAGAGACGCCGGATTCACGGGCCACGTCCTTGATGGTCACGCGCTTCATCTTGTCATCGCCTCCCTATGCTTCGCAGCTGTCAACACCGTTAGATTCCCTACCCTACTGCAAGAACAACGTTGTTTCTCCGATCCATACAATGCGATGACCCGTTCCTTTTTGCAAAAGAGCCGGGCCATCTGATTCTATACTCTCCTCGGCATCAGGCCTTGACCGAACCTGCGGTCAAGCCTCCGACCCAGTAGCGTTGCAGGAAGAGGAACGCCAACACCAACGGAATGATGGAGACGAAGGCACCCGAGGTGACGAGATTCCACACCTGCTCCGCGCCGGCCCCCATATTCGACTTGACCTGCCATTGCGTCAATCCAACGGTAATCGGGAACAACTTGGTGTTCGACAACACCACGGATGGCAAGAAGAAGTTGTTCCAGCAGCCGACGACGCTCAACAGGAACACCGTGGTGATGGCCGGGGTCATGATGGGCAGAGACACCTGGAAGAAGGTACGCAGTTCGCCGGCACCGTCGACACGTGCCGCCTCCAACATCTCATCGGGCAGAGAACCCATGCAATACACACGCATGAGATATGTGCCAAAAGGCGAGAGCAACGAAGGCAACAGCACGGCCCATATAGTATCGGTGATGCCAAACTGGGACATAAGAATAAACGTCGGAATCACCAACGCAGTGGTCGGGATCATCAATGCGCCCAGCACGATGTTGAAGTACACCTTCCTGCCTCGGAAACGGAATTTGGCGAAACCATATCCCGCCATCACCGAAATGGCGGTGGCGCCGAAGCCACCGACGAAGGCATACAGGAAGGAGTTGCCGAGCCAGCGCCAGAAAATACCGTTCTCATAAGTAGACAGCTGCTTTATATTGTCCAACAAGGAGAAGTCTTCATCGAACCACATCGGCCCGCCGGAACCGGTGAACAAACCAGCGTTCGTCTTGGTCGCGGCGACCACAAGCCACCATACGGGGAAAAGGAAATAGACTAGGCAGATTCCAAGCAACACATATGAGAACGCCTTGGAACCCGTCTTGATGCGCTGTCCTCGGACTTCATTCACTCGACCGGCCATATCAATCCTCCAATCCGGACTGCTTGCGCGTCACGCGCATGAAGATGACGCTGAACACCACCACCAGCAAGCCCAGCGCAAAGGACACCGTGGCCGAGTAATTGAGCTGGTTGTAGTTGAATGCCAACGCTTGCGCATACATATTCGGCGTGTACTCGGGGGAGATGACAGATGGGGCATTGTTCCTCAGCACCACCGGTTCGGTGTAAAACTGCAGTGTGCCAATGAGTGAGAAAATAGTCACCATCACGATAGAACTGGCAATCATCGGAGTCTTGATGCGCAATGCTATCTTGACCTCCGAGGCACCATCAATGCGGGCGGACTCATAGAGCTCCGTTGGCACCGATTGCAACGCCGAATACAGAATCACCATGTAATAGCCGGTCCATTGCCAGGTTACGACGTTGACCAATGAGCCGAATATCCCGTCCGGCGATAGAAAGGTCGGAGTGGGGAAACCGAACAAATCAAAAATTGATGCAAACGGCCCCATCTGCTTGGAATACAGGAATCCCCACATCAACGCGCCTATCACAACAGGAATGGCATAGGGCAGGAAGAACGCAAGGCGAGTGAACGACGCGAACTTGTTCTTCATCGAGTCCAGCACCAGCGCCAGGGCCAGAGCGAAGCACAGCTGCACCGGCACCATCACCACAGTGAAGAGCACCACACGTCCCATGCCTTTGAGGAAAATCGGATCCTGAAAAGCGCGGGCATAGTTACTCAGCCCGGCGAACACGGTACCCCTCAACTGCGTGTAGGAAAACAGCGACACATAAAACGCATAAACAAGCGGAATAACGAGAAAAATCAAGAATATGATGCCGAACGGCGCAGTGAAGAACCAACCCCACAGGCTCTCATTCCTGCCGACGCTGCTACGCGACTTGGATGCCGCGATCTTTGCTGACATTAGTGTCTCCTTCGGGAAAAGGAGGGGAGAAGGGCGTCTCCCCTCCACTATGGGCAATCGGTTACTTCAGCGTGAACCCCTGCTGAGTTGCGTAATCCGAAAGCGTCTTGTCGAGAGCTTCCATGGACGAAGCCACATTCGCGCCATCCCGGACGATGTTGGTAAACACCTTGGTCTGCTCGTCATAGGCATACGGCTGGAAGGGCAAGAAGCTGTATCCCTTGTACCCCTGAGCGACAGGCACAATCACATCGTTGATCTTCTGGTCACCGTAGAATTCATCGGTCATATTCATGAATTCCTCGGATTCGAGCTTCTTGGTCCATGTCGGGAAGAGCGCGGCCTCCGTGACCGCAGTCTCCTGGACCGTATCACTAGCGAAGAATTCCATGGCGACCTTGGCCGCCGCCTCAGTGTGCTTGGCTTGATCGGTCACAGCCAACGAGGAACCTCCGAAATTGACCTGCGGAGTGGAGTCGTCCCACACCGGAGCGGTCGTCACCTTCCAATCGGCATTGGCGTCCGCGCCACTGATGCCACGCAGGTTACCGACCAGCCAGGAGGCGCACACGGCAGTCGCCCACGAACCATCGACTATCTTCTTGTACCATTCCGTGGTGTAGGCGTCATCGGTGGTGACGATGTCCTCCTGGGCGAGACGCTGCCAGTATTCCATGACATCCTGAGCTTCCTGGGATTCGAAGTCAATGCCAATCTTTTCAGGATCGGAAGCGGAATAGTCGTACACCGCGGCATTCTTCTGGGCGAGCAATGCGATATTCGAACCATTGCCGCTCGGCTCATAGTTGCCGATATGTCCCTCGAAGCCCTTCTCACGAAGCTCCTTGCCGGCTTGTTCATATTCAGCCCAAGTAGTCGGCACTTTGACCCCGTACTTGTCGAAGATGTCCTTGCGATACATCATGACATACGGGCCGAGGTCGACCGGAATAGCGTAAACACTGTCCTCGCTGCCAAGACTGACGGAGTTCCAAGCACCCTCGGTGTAATCATCCTTAACCTTATCGGCCCCATATTCGTTCAGATCGACCAGGTGTTTTTCGACGCCCGAGACATACTGGCTGAGCACATCATATTCAATCTGCACCACATCGGCGAGGCCAGACTTTGCCTTGATGGCCGTGGTAATCTTCTGGTACTGCGTTTGGCCCGAACCTGCACGGGTCCAGCAGACCTGCACATCGTCATGCTCCTCATTGAATTGGTCCACCATCTTCTCGATAGACGGATACCATGCCCACAGTGTGACCTTCTCAACGCCCTCCTTCTTGATGGCGTTCTGGCACTGGGCGCTATCGTTGGCCTTTGCGTCGTTGTTCGCTTTGGCCGCTCCATCAGTCGTTCCACCCGGAGCTCCGCAGGCACCCATGGTGAGGGCGAGCACGGTGGCGGTAGCAGTGGCGAGCAACTTCTTTCCCTTGGCAGTCATCTGTTTTTCCTTTCTCTGTGATCGATGCTGGTCGGCGGTGACGGGAGACGCTTTCGAAAGTTTGTGCTTTCCTCCCCTCACTTGATGTGAATGGCGGTCCAGGAGACCGGGGGCAGGGTCGCGGTCACGGCACCGGAGGCGGCGTCGAGGGCGATGGTGTCATTGGGGTGCAGGGTGACGCGGTCGGGGTCGTCGAGCGTATTCTTCGCTAGGATGTCGTCCTCGTGAAGGGTGAGCGCTTCGATCCGCCCGGCATCGGCGCCGGCATTGCCCGGCAGACGAATCTCGAAGTCAGCCGCCTCTTCGAGCGAGCGGTTGACGACGAACACGGCGATCGATCCATCGGCGCAACGCACCGCCACGGAGTCGACGGACGGCACTTCGCCGTAGCGCGGAGTCATGAAGGTGCCGGAGGAAAGCTTCGGCTCAAGCACGGTGCCGCCCTTGGCGAGCTTCGCGGTGAGCGCGAACGGATGGAACGTGGTCTGACGCCAGGCGGGACCGCCCGGCTCGGTCATGATCGGGGCGATCACATTAACCAGCTGGGCTAGGCTCGCCGCGTGCACACGGTCGGCGTTCTTGAGCAGCGTGATCATAAGGTCGCCGAAGACGACCGCGTCGGCCGCGGTGTAGACGTCCTCAAGAAGGCGCGGAGCGACCGGCCAGTTGCCGATGCCCTCGGGGTTCTTGCTCGGCTCCTCGTTCAAGTACCAGACATTCCACTCGTCGAAGGAAATGAACACGTCGTGCTCGGACTTCAGGCGTGCCTTGGTCGCGTCGATCGCCGCGGCGACATCCTTGATGAAGTTGTCCATGTCGACGCCGGCGGCCATGAAGCTGACCATGTCGCGGGTGCCGTCGGACTGCAGCTCGGGATGGTAGTAGGCGTGGCAGGAGACAAAGTCGACCAGGTCGTAGGTCTTCTCGAGCACCGTCTCCTCCCAGCGTCCGAAACTCTTCATGTCATGCGAGGAGGAGCCGCAGACGACCAACTCGACGTCGGGATCCATCTGGCGCATGCCACGCGCCACGTCCGCGGCGAGCGTACCGTAGTCCTCGGCGTTCTTATGACCAAGCTGCCAGGGGCCATCCATCTCGTTGCCCAGGCACCACATGCGGATGCCGAGAGGCTGATCATCACCGTTGGCACGGCGGCGTTCGGACAGCTCGGTGCCGGACGGGATATTCGCGTATTCAAGCAAATCGAGGGCTTCCTGAAGCCCGCGCGAACCGAGGTTGACGGCCTCCATGAGTTCGTTGCCGCCGGTTTTGCGTAGCCATGCGGCCATCTCGTGCAGACCGAATTCATTGGTCTCGGTGGAATGCCACGCCAGGTCGAGGCGACGGGGACGGGCCTCCTTCGGCCCCACGCCGTCCTCCCAACGGTATCCGGAGACGAAGTTGCCTCCTGGATAGCGCACCGTCGTCGCCCCGAGTTCCTTGACCAGGTCGATGACATCCTGGCGGAAGCCATCGGCGTCGGCCGTCGGGTGTCCCGGTTCGTAGATGCCGGTGTAGACGCACCGCCCCAGGTGTTCCACGAAGGAACCGAACAGACGGTCGTCGACCGGCGCCACCTCGAATTCGTCATCGACCACCAGTCGGGCCTTCGCCAAGCTCTGCGCGTTCGCCATCGATCTCCTTTCATCGCATGCTGTCAGACAAAATACAACGTTGTACTTCATGGCACATAAAACCATGTCCCATTGCCGGTCTCATTGCTCCTTGTCCATCAAGTACAACCTTGTACTTCTGCGTTGCCCACAACCATACACCCACTCCGCCCCTCCATGCAACCCAAGCAAGTACAATGTTATCCCTATCCGCCATTTTCCACACGACACGCCGGTCCTTCCCATGAAAACCGATTTTCCAAATGATATCGATAGTGATATCGTTTCACTATGCCTTCGGTGGAGAAAATACTCGAGCTCATGCGACGCAATCCCAAGGGAGTGCGATACGACGAACTCGCGAAGGTATGCGACCATTACTTCGGCCCGCCAAGGAACAACGCCGCCTCCCACCGCTTCTATTCGACCCCATGGCCAGGGGAACCCTTGGTCAACATCCAGAATCACAACGGACAGGCCAAACCCTACCAAGTGAGGCAAGTGCTGCTGGCCGTCGACAAATTGACCGACAAGGAGGCACGATGACAGACGACGATCTCATGCGATATGAAAAAAACTACACCTACAGAGTGCGCTGGTCCGAGGAAGACTCAGCCTACATAGCCACCGTGGCGGAGATGCCTTTGCTGTCATGGATCGACGACTATGAGATAGAAGCGTTGCGCGGCATCCACAACCTCGTACGCGAAGCGCTCGGGATACTGCGGCAGGATGGCGCGCCGATCCCCGAGCCCATCGCAACCAAACGATACTCCGGCAAAATCCTCGTGCGCATTCCCCCCGAAGCCCATCGACAACTCGCATTGGAGGCCGCCGAACAGCATGTATCGATGAACCGGCTGGCTTCCCAACGACTGATGCGCGCATAGCCGCGACGAACGCCGCCACCTTCCGCGGAACCCCTCATCGACGATTCGGGAACGGGAATATGCGATTCAGCAGCGCACAGCGCGCAGGAAACATAACCATCCTACGATGAGAGCCAATAAGGAATACGGCGCAGTGGTGCGGCGGCGACAACGTTGTGAAAGGAGAGGGGCCCATGACTAGCCATATCTGCTCGATTGTGGGATGCGATCGCGAGGTGGAGGCCAACGGCATGTGCGCCCAGCATTTCACCTCCGCGCTGGTTCATGGGGTTTTCCACACACATCACCGTGGCGCGACGCATACCGCCGCCCAGACGGTGCAGCGGGCCGTCGCCTGCTGAAGAGGGTTTTGCCCAAAAGGCTGATGCGGTAGTTGCCGCATCAGCCTTTTCCTATCCCTCCCTCCGGCGGCTTTGCCGCCACCTCCCTCATCAGAGGGAGGATATAGGAAGAGCTCTCCCGCCGGGGAGAGCTCTGTGCTTCTTCTGTCAGCTTCTGTCAGCGAGCGTCCAACGCGGCCTTGAGGTCACGGTCCTTATATCGCTGCTGCAGCAGGCAGTAGCCACCGAAGACCACCAGCCATACCAGACCGGCGATGCCGGAGGCGCGCGTGTCGTCGGCGAGGAACAACGTCACGTAGACGAACATGAAGAACGCCACCGCGATCGTGTTGAGCCAGCGCCAGGCCGGCATCACGTAGCCGTCGGCGATGAAGTCGGCGGAACGGCGGTAGCGGCGGTGCGCCAGCAGCGTCAGGATATAGACGAACAGGAACACGGCCGACGAAGCGGAGGAGAACAGCACGAAGGCGTTCGCCATCTGCGGGAAGGCATTGACCACCGGCGAAAGCAGCACCAGCGCGGCGGAGACGAGAATCGCGCGCGCCGGCACATGCTGCTTCGAGACGACGCCCAGCTTCTGCAGCGCCGGCGAATCCGACTCGGAGGCGATCTGATAGAGGTGACGCCCCGCGGAATACAGCAGCGAATTGAGCGCGCTCGACGCGGCGGTGATGACGACGAAGAACACCAGCGCGCTCGCCCAATTGAGGCCCGCATATTGGAAGACCATGATGAACGGCGAGGCGAAGGAACCGTCCTTATTCGCCTTGAAGCTGGTCCACGGCACGATGCACATGATCGCCACCAGCGCACCGACATAAAAGATCAGCACGCGCATGATGATCTCGTTGATCGCCTTCGGCAGCACCGTGCGCGGCTCCTTGGTCTCGGAGACCGTCACGCCGACGAATTCCATCATCTCGTAGGCGAAGAACACCATCTGGAAGCTCATCAGGAAGGCCATCCAGCCGTTGGGCGCCAGTGAGAAGTTCGCGAAGAGGTTGTCGAAGCCCGCGTGGCCGGCGGGGCTGGGCGCGTCGGCGCCGGTGATGTGCACGGCCGGGTAATGGTATCCGATCACGATCATCACGACGGCCGTGACGATCATCGCCACGATCAGCGTGATCTTGATCATCGAGAACCAGAACTCCACCTCGCCGAACACCTTCACGGCGATGAGGTTGATGCACACCAGCACGACGAGGAAGCCGAGTTCGATGGCCCACTTCCACGCCGATAGATCGATGCCGAAGGTGTCGAAGAAGGTGACGAAATAGGTGCTGACGGCCGTGATCTCGGTCATGCCGAGCGCCACCAGCGCGATCCAATACGTCCATCCGGCGAACTTGCCCCACGCATGGCCCAGATAGCGCCTGATGAAGTTGATGAAGGTGTGCTGGCTGGGGTCGCGATACATCATCTCGCCGATCGCGCGCATGAGGAAGAACATCATGACGCCGACGAGGATATACACGAGGATGATGGAGGGGCCGGTCAGGGATATCGATTTGCCGGAGCCCAGGAACAGGCCCGTGCCAATGGTGCCGCCGATAGCGATGAACTGCACGTGACGGTTCGACAGGCCGCGCTCCATATCATTGTTCTGATCCAGACTTTCGACGGAGCTCAGATTGCCACCGTCTGCCTTCTTCTCATCTACCATGCCCGACACGGTATTGCACATTTGTTACCGCGCGATGTTGTGTCTCGAATCGGGGCGGCCCCGTGGATTACCCCGTTGGCCCCAGTCGACACCCCATATTCCCGGTCGTCGCGCCCACGCTGGCTAGGCTGGGATGCATGACCCACGACCTTGTTTCGCTGTCCATCATCATGGCGGTGGCGGTGATCTGCCCGATCATCGCCGAGCGCATCCCCGGCAAGCCCATCCCGCAAACCGTGCTGCTGCTGATCTTCGGCGCGGTGCTCGGCCCGCATATGCTCGATAAAATATGGCTGACCGACGCGACCGAGCTGCTCAGCGAACTCGGCCTGGCCTTCCTGTTCCTACTGGCGGGATATGAGATCGATCCGAGGAAGCTCGGCGGGCATCAGGGGCGCGTGGGACTGCTCACGTGGGCGGTGACGCTGGCGATCGCGTGGCTCGTCGTGTTCCTCGTGCCGTTCTTCGCCGCGCATGATATGAACGGCATCGCGGCCGTCATCACGCTGACGACCACGGCCCTCGGCACGCTGATGCCGATCCTCAAGGAACGCGGGCTCGGCGGAACGCCGGTGGGCGACGCGACGATCGCCTACGGCACCTGGGGCGAGCTCGGCCCCGTGCTGGCGATGGCGGTGCTGCTGTCGACGCGTTCACAATGGCAGACCATGCTGATCCTCGCGGCCTTCACCGCGATCTGCGTGGCCGCCGCGCTGCTGCCGAAGGCCGCGCGCCGCGCCGGACATTGGCTCTACGACTTCCTCACCACGAACGCGAACACCGCCTCGCAGACGCTGATGCGGCTGACGGTGCTGCTGCTCGTCGGGCTCATCACGGTCTCCAAGCTCTTCGACCTCGACGTGGTGCTCGGTGCCTTCGCCGCGGGCTTCATCCTGCGCTTCGTCATTCCCGACGGGCGCAAGACGCTGGAGCTTAAGCTCGAGGGCGTGGCCTACGGCTTCCTGATACCGGTGTTCTTCGTCGTCTCGGGCGCTTCGATCGACGTCAATGCAGTGGCCGGCAATCCGGCGCTGCTGGTCACCTTCATCGCGATGTTGCTGATCATCCGCGCGGTGCCGGTGTTCCTGGCGACGACGCTCGACCGGAAGCGCAATCCGCTGGCGCCGGCCGACCGGCTCACGGTGTCGCTGTATTGCACCACGGCGCTGCCGGTGATCGTGGCCGTCACGTCGGTGGCGGTGAAGGCCGGCACCATGCAGCAGGCGACCGCCTCCACGCTGGTCGCCGCCGGCGCGGTCACCGTGTTCCTCATGCCACTGCTCGGCGGGCTTGCGGGCACGCTGATCCGACGGACCGATTCGGCCAGCTGATTCGGCGGGTTAAGGTCCCACAGCAGGACTGGGTGGCCGCCGATTGGTCGCCGATTGCCACTGTCGGTCTCCGGCGCTGCACATAAACGTACAGACGGTTCGGCTTGGCGTACGTTTCTGCGCAGTCGTACCACTGGGCTGCTCATAAACGTACGCGTGGCATGGCTCAGGGTACGTTTCTGCGCAGGCCCTTCGTTGGACTGCTCACAAACGTACGCATAGGCACGCTCAGCGTACGATTCTGCGCATAGTCTCCGTCGGACTGCGTAGAAACGTACGCATGGTTCGGTCTAGCGTACGTTTCTGCGCACGGCTTCCATCGGACTGCGCAGAAACGTATCGGCAGATTGGCTGAGCGTACGGTTTTCCGCACACCTACCATTGGTCTGCGTATTTTCGTACTTATAGGCATGTCTACGAGCACGGTTTTCCGCAACGCAACGGAAACCGTGCGGAAAACCGTACGCGTAGGCAGTGCCAGATATACGGTTTTCCGCATGGGACCCGTCAGGATGCGGAAAAACGTATCCGAAGCCACCGCCGCAGCCGAATCGAACCATCTACTCAACGGGATTGACCGGACGCATAGCCCAGTGGACTATGCGCGACCGGGCTACCACCGGAACCGAGGCAGGGCAGTTCACTCGACGGACTTGAGCGAGCTGACCGGGTCGATGCGGTCGAGGACTGGGTTGGTGAGCCACTGCACCAGCAGCGCGAAGACCAGCGTCGCGCCAGCGGCGATCGCATAGGACCACCAGCGCACCCGCACCTCGAAATAGATGCCGGGCATATTGAGCGCGTCGGTCAGCAGTCCGCCGACCCAGCGGCCAAGCGGCAGGCCCACGACGATGCCCATCAACGTCAGTATCAGCATCTCGCGGTGGATATAGCGGTGCACCTCGCGGTCGAAGAAACCGAGCACCTTGAGCGTGGCCATCTCGCGCACGCGCTCGGAGACATTCGTGTTGGCGAGCGTGAACAGCACCACGAGCGCCAGACTGCCCGCGAGCGCGACGATCAACGCGACGACGGCGCTCATCAGGTCGAACTGGAAGCTGTCGCGCATATCGGCGGTGGAGACAGCGGAGAGCACGTCGGGATCACGGGCAAGCTTCTCGGCGTAGGCGGCCTGCTTGGCGTCGGTGTCGGCACCGGAGCCGCCGAGCGTGGCGTATATGGCGTTCCAGGAGACATCAGATACCGAGGCTGAATCATCAGCAGATGCCGCCCCGGTTGTGTCGGATGTCTGACCAGCAGCACCGGAAGAGCTAGATACATCGGAATCAGACGCATCCGCCGAGTCATTCACATCAGTCGCACCGGTCTGACCGGCAGTGTCAGTCGCACCGGTCGGACCGGCCGAGTCAGTCGAGCCAACGTTCTCATTCGCATCGGCCGAAGCATCGATGTCAGTCGAGTCGTCGGCGCCAGTCGAGTCGTCGGGGTCGGCCACATCAGCCGAGCCATCCGCAGAGAATCGTACATCAAATAGCTGCTCGTAGGCGTCCTGCCCCAGATACACGTCGGAACCGATGAGGCTGCGCGCGACGGCGGCGACCTTCACGCGGGCGCGTTGCATATCGGGACCGGTCAGCGTCACGGTGTCGCCGGCTTCGATGCCGAGGGCCTTCGCCGCGCTCTGCGAGACGATGGCGCCGGACTCGGAGGAGTCAGTGCCAGATTGGGCAGCAACACCGGCGTCAGCATCCGCATTAATCCCACGACCCGCATCAGGTCCGGCACCGGTATCGTCGGCCTTGTTATCGACCTCACCGCCTTCGCCCGCTATGTTCGCTTCCCCGACTTGTGCCGTACCGACGATCCGCTCTTTGGTCAGGAACGACGGCAGCTCCCAATCATCGGGGATAAAGGGGATGGCCGATTCGGTCGCGACGGCCCGCAGATCAACGAGCTTGCCGAAGTCACGCTCGCCGCCAGTGGGGATCGTGACCAGCTGCACGCTTTCGCTTTCGCCGCCGGCGTTCGTCAGCTCGGAGTTCTCAACGCGCGCCTTGACCTGCGACTTGGCGTGCCCGTCGCTCTTGAGCCGAGCGGAGAGGTCGTCCAGCTTGCCGTCGGCGGAAACGGCGAGCAGATCATACCGATAGATGCCGCCGTATTGGCCGGGACCGAGCGCGGCGACGGTGTCGTTGATCGCCAGTCCGCACACGATGAGGGCGGTGCAGCCAGCCACGCCGCCGACGGTCATCAGCAAACGCCCCTTGAAGCGGAAGAGATTGCGCACGGTGACCTTATTGAGGAATTTCATACGCCGCCACAGCGGACGGATGCGTTCGAGCAGCACACGGGCGCCGGCCTTGGGAGCCTTGGGACGCATGAGTTCGGCGGGCATATGCCTCAGCTCCCCACGGCACGCGAGCGCGGTGGCGGCGAGCACGCCGACGACGAAGAGCAGCACACCGGCGGTGCCGTAGCCCCAGTCGTAGAGCAGACTCACGCCGGGCACGACGTAGAGCCCCTCGAGCACGACGAGCAGGAAGGCGGGAATGCCGAGGAAACCGACCAAACAGCCGAGTCCGCCGCCGATCAGGCAGGCGAGCAGCGCGAAGAGCAGGTATCGCATGGCGATGGTGAGGTTGCCGTAGCCCAGCCCGACATAGGTGCCGATCAGGCCGCGCTCCTCCTCGACCATGCGCGTCATCGCGGTCAGACTCATGAGCACGGCGACGAGAAGGAACAGCACCGGGAAGGCGCGGCCAATCGATTCGATGGAGGTCAGGTCAGATTTGAGGGAACTGAAGCTGCCGGTCGAGGAGCGGGTGTTGATATACCAACGCGCCTTGGGCACGCTGGCCTTGGCTTTCGCTTCCTCTTCATCGAAGCGGTCGGCAGTGTCGGCTCGCTGCTGGTCGAGCTGAGTTTGGGCGGAGTCGAGCTGTTCCTTGGCCTGCCGCAGTTCGGGACTGCGTTCGAGCATCGCGTCGCGCATGGCATCGCTGTCCGCGCCAAGCTGGGCGAGTTGCGCGTCGAATTGCGCGCGCTGCCCGTCGATCTGCGACTGCGCGTCGGATAGTTGTCGGTCTGCTTCGGCGCGCGCCTTGTCAATAGCATCTTGCGCTTCGTCGACAAGTTGCTGATGGCGGGCCTGCTGCCGGTCGGATTGCACCTCGTCCTCGATGCGATCGGTTACGGCACGCACGGCGTCGCGGTATCCGTCTTTGAAGGCGTCAAGCGCCGCCGCACCGCGCACCGTCAGCGATATCGCGGTGTAGGTCGTTCCGGTCACACCATCCGCCGGGGCGAAAAAGGTATAGTCGGAGGTCACCGAAGAGCGGAAAGCACCGGCCGAATACCCTTCCGGATTGACGAGATCCAGCGGGTCAAGCACAACGCCGACGATGGTCAGGTCGGAGGGGAAGGACGGAACGGCATCATCGGAGTTGCCGGCAGTATCAGCATCCGTCGCGTCAGAGGAGCCGCCAGCGGAACTATTGTCGGAAGCGTCTTCAGCTACGGCATTTTCCACTGCGTCCGCAGCATCGTCACCTGTAATATCTTTCGCCGTACCGTCCACAGCGTCGCCCGCGGTATTCGCCGTATCATCGCCCGCGGCATCCGCCATAGCATCAGCCTTAGCGCCATCAGCAACGCCATCCGCGCTATTCACAGCATCGTCAGTCGCAGTATCATCCTCATCATCCGCTGAGCCGGTCTTGTCATACCGCACCGCCAACGCATCGCCAAGCTTGGCGCCGGCATCGAGCATGAAGCGCTGCGTGACGGCGATCTCGCCGGCGGCACGCGGCATGCGTCCGCGCTGGAGATATGGCCGGTTCAATCCGTCGACATCGATTTCGGAGACGGTCACCGACTTGGCGCCATCCTTGAGATCAACCTCGCCAGTGGCCGAACGCTCGCCCTGCGCGGCTTCAACCCCGTCGACGGCTTTGAGCGCGGCGAGGTCGTCATCGGTCAGGCCGAGCGTGGAGACGACCTGGATGTCATAGAGACGCTGGTCGTCGTAGAAGCGGTCGGCGCCTTGGAACATATCGCGGCAACCGGCGTAGATGCCGGTGAGCACGGCCACGCCGAGCAGCGAGATCACGGCGATCGATACGAAACGCTTCCAATTGCGCAGCCAAGTGCGCAGCATATCCTTGACGAAGGCGCGGGAGGCACCGGCGCCTTTCACAGCCCGCATGCCACTTCCGCCTTTTGCGGCAGACATCGTTCCCGTGGCTCCGACAGCCCCCACGGATCCCGACGCCCTCTCAGCTCCCGCCATTCCCGCGCGCCGCATATATCGCGCGCTATGTCGTCCGGCCATCGCACCCACCTACCATTCGATGTCGGCGATCGGGGTGGGCGAGGGGTTGGCCTCCTCCCCCGTCACCTTGCCCGAGCGGAAGCGGATCACCTTGTGCGCCATCGGCGCGAGCGCGGAGTTGTGGGTGATGATCATGACGGTCATGCCCTCCTCGCGGCAGATGTCCTGCAGCAGGCGCAGCACCTCCTTGCCGGTTTCGTAGTCAAGCGCGCCGGTGGGCTCGTCGCAGAGCAGCAGCTTCGGTTTCTTGGCGATGGCGCGCGCGATGGAGACGCGCTGCTGTTCGCCGCCCGAAAGCTGCGCCGGGAAGTTGTTCAGTCGATCGGCAAGCCCCACTTTGGCGAGGGTTTCGGCCGGATCGAAATGATCGTCGCAGATCTGCGCGGCGAGCTCGACGTTCTCCAAGGCCGTGAGGTTGGGCACGAGGTTGTAGAACTGGAATACGAAGCCAATATCGCCCCGTCGGTAGGCGACGAGCTCGCGCCGCTTGAGGTCGGTGATATCGCGGCCGCCGACGATGACACGGCCCGAGGTGGCGGTGTCCATGCCGCCCAAAATATTCAGCGCCGTGGTTTTGCCGGCGCCGGATTGGCCGAGGATCACGGTGAGCTCGCCTTGGTCGGCGGTGAAGGAGGCGCCGTCGAGCGCGCGGATCGCGGCCTGCCCGGAGGCATATTCCTTAACCACGTTATCGAATTCGATGTAGGCCATTTCGTCCGCCTCCTCGCAGTCGCATCCATGCGTTTGTCTTGATATGATTCCAGTAAAACAACACTATGTTGGTTTCGCAACCGACAGTCGGAGTCGATTGTGTCGGGTTGCGCCACCCAAAGAGGGGAAGAGATATGGCAGCCAAGGAACTCGTCGAAAGCAGGCGCACACGATACACGCGCGCCGCCATGCAGGACGCACTGATGGACCTGCTGGCCGAGCGCCCACTTGCGCGTATTTCAGTCAAGGAACTGTGCGAACGGGCCGACGTGAACCGGTCGACGTTCTACGCGCATTACGAGAATATCGACGAGCTGCTGCGCGATGTCGAGGACGATGCGATCGCCTGGGTCAGAGGCGCGCTCGACGATATCCTCAGCCAGCCGGACCCGGCGGGCATCGGGCAGGTGGTGGAGCGCATCTGCCAATACATCGCCGACAACAGCCGGCACTTGCAGGTGCTGATGAGCCCGAAGGCCGATCTGGGGTTCCAGCAGCAGTTGTTGGGGCTCATCTATTCGCGCCCGGAGGCCGCGGCGCAATTGGCGGCCGCCTCCGGCGCCGGTTCCGCCGCCGACCCCGCCGAAGCCGAGATGCGCATGCGCTTCGCGGTCTCCGGCGCCATCGGTCTGCTCCAGCATTGGCTCGCCACCGACCTACGCGCCCCCGCGGCGACCGTCGCCCGCATCATCTGCGCGATGACGCTGTTTCCGGCGGGCGCGGGCACGTCCTCCACAATCGATATACACTAATCACAAGCGACAAACAAGCGACAAACAAGCGACAAAGTGAGGCAGAGATGGATACACTCACCGATTTCACCGCAATTCGTGAGAACGACCGCATCGAAGCCAAACTCGCCAAAGGAGGGCTGCCCAAAAATATGTGGGAGTCCTACTCGGCATTTGCCAACACCAACGGCGGCACCATTTTCCTTGGAGTACGGGAAGACGAGCACCATACCCTGCATGCGGAGGGGTTCCCAACGCCGGAGAGATGGTGCATGCCATCTGGAACGGCCTCAACAATCCGGAGATCGCCAGCGCCAACATCCTCACCGATTCGGACATTTCCATCGAACATCATCCACAAGGCAACGTCATCAGGATGACAGTCCCACGCGCTCCTCGAAACGTCAAACCCGTATATGTGCACGGCAACCCCAAAACAGGCACATATCGCCGCAACGGCGAAGGCGATTACCGTTGTTCCGAGGAAGAATACCGCGCTTTGACACGCGATAGCCTCGCAGATGGATCAGACCGCACCATCATCGCGGAGCTAGGCACCGACTCGCTGTCCCAAGACACCATACGGGCCTACCGCGCCGCATTTGACGCGCAACGCCCAGGCCACCCATGGCACGACCTTACCACCGAGGAATTTCTCACCAGACTTGGGGCGCTCGGTCGGCTCGCGTCCGACCCAAGGCTGCATCCCAGCCGAGCGGGACTGTTGATGTTCGGGCATGAGTATGACATCACCAGCGAATTCCCGCAGTACTTCCTCGATTATCGCGAGGTATTCGGCGACAACCGCTGGGATGACCGCATCATTTCCAGCAGCGGCACATGGAGTGGCAATCTCTATGATTTCCATAGGATGGTAGGCCCCAAATTGACCCAAGCCGCACGACACCCATTCCAACTTGCAGCCAACATGACGAGGTCCGACGATAATCCGATGGATGCGGCGATTCGAGAAGCCTTGCTTAATACACTCGTGCACGCGGATTACCTCGGAAGGCGCGGCACCGTCATCATCCGGAGGAACGGGCTCATCGAATTCGCCAACCCCGGCGCCCTTCGTCTTTCCCCGGAGGAAGTCGAAGGAGGAGGCATCTCCGACACACGCAACCCGCTTATCATGAAAATGTTCAATCTTGTCGGCGCAGGAGAAAAAGCCGGAAGCGGTTTCGACACCATGCGGGCCGGCGCACGATTCGCGCATGCAGCGCCTCCGTCGCTATCCGAAACGTTCAACCCAGACCGCGTCACATTGACACTGCACACAACCGGGGAGAGCGTTGGCATCGATGATCTCAGCGCGCGCACGACGGCCCAGCCCGAGACAAAGGCGACGCCCCTCACGGCCGCGTCGACCCCTTCCCTGTCAGCCCAGGAACGCGTTGTCACGGCCTGGCTTCAACGTCACGAGTCTGCCACCACTAACGAAATCGCCAATCAGCTCGGCGTTTCGCCGGCGCGCGGACGAGCCATACTCGGATCAATGGCCGACAAAGGAATCATCACAGCCACAGGAGAGCGGAAGGCCCGGCGCTATCACCTTCCGTCATAAACGGAGCTCGCTATGATTGCCCCCCTGGCCGATAACACCTTCACTCCACATATGAAGTAAACTGAAACCTAGGCATTCCAAGACGACCACGTGATTTCAGGGGGCAAATGATGGCCAGAGACGCTATAACGATGAAGGACGTGGCGAAGGAAGCCGGGGTTTCCATCAAAACGGTGTCGAATGTCATCAATGGCGCCGACGACCAGATGCGCCCGGCGACGCGCAGACGTGTGCTCAAGGCCATCGACAAACTCGGATATCAGGTGAATCATTCGGCCCAGGCGCTCAAGCGCGGCCGCACCGGGGTCATCGGACTGGCGGTGCCGAATTTCGACCAGCCCTTCATCGGATACATGGCCGATCAGGTCACCGCCAAGGCGCGCGAGCGCGGATACGGCATCATGATCAGCACCTACGGCCAGCTGCCTGAACGCCTCGATTCCTTCGCCGCCGCCGCGCCCAAACTCAACGCCGACGGCTGGATCATGATGGCGGACGGGCCTCTGCAGCCTGAGAGCGCAACGCTCAACCAGCCGTATCCGACCGTGCTCGTCGGCGACTATTCGGCCCACGGGCTGCGCGATATGATCACCATGCCCAACGTGGACGCGGCACGGCACGTCACCTCCTGGCTGCTGGACCGCGGCGCGCGGCGGATCGGATTCATCGGTGCCGACATCGCGCTGTTCGACGACCCCTCGATCACCGACACGCAACGCCTCAAGGCCACGCTGGCCGCCGACGAGGGCAACACCTGCCTGCGTCTGCAAGGCTTCGCGCAGGCATTGCAGACCCACGACCTCGCGGTGGACTGGGATCTGGTGATGCCCTGCGAACGACTGACCTCCGGCGATGGCGCCGCGGCCACCTTCGCGCTGCTCGAGCGCGAGAAGGCGCCGGATGCGCTGGTCTGCGTGAACGATGCGGTGGCGATCGGCGCGCTGTCGGCGCTGGCCAAGCTGCATTTCGATGTGCCGAACGACGTGCAGGTCACCGGCATGGACGATATTCCGGACGACGAGTTCTCAGTGCCGCCGCTGACGACGATTGACTCGCGCGTGGACCAATACGCCGAGTTGGCCGTCGATATGCTCATCAAACGCATCGAGGGAGATACCGAGCCGCCGAGCGTCTACACCTCGGGATTCCGTCTGCTGCAGCGCGAGTCCACGCGTGAGTAGTCGGGCGATACCGACGAAGGACTCGGAGATATCGGCGGTGATATTGGCAGGGCTCCGCTGATTTTGCGGCCTATAAGACAGATATGAAGCGGCAGCGCGGATATCAGGTCCGCACCGCCGCTTTGATATGAAATTCCTCTGAATATCCCGGTTCACTGCACGAGAATCGTCACGCCCCACGGGCCGATTTCCAGCGTTTCGCCGGTCTTCACCGGGCGGTCGGCCAGCAGATCGGTCGCGTCGAACGGCGCGGCGAGCGCAACCGTTTCGCCGGAATAGTTGAGCAGATAGGTCACCTGTTCGCCGGCGTCGTTGGTGCCGCGGCGCACGCGCAGCGTGGCGGGAGCCTCCTGCGCCCAGCCCCACAGCCCGGCGGCGCGCATCTCGTCGGCCAGCAGCGCGGCGAGCGTGGTCTCGTCGGCCATCGTGCCGATCCAGGTGGCCGAGCCTTGGCCGAAGCGGTTGCGCACAATGGCGGCGTAGCGGCTCCATTCGGGGCGGGCGTAGGTGGCGAGCACTTCAGCGCCGTCCGCCGGCTCCAGTAGTTCCATGAAGACATTGGCCTCGCCCGTTGCGGCGGCCCCGGCACCAACCCCGGCATCGCCGGCGCCGGCCAGCCCCTCGGCCCACGCCCCGCGCAACGCCAGCCGATCACCCTCCGGCAGCGTGAACTGGTTGTAATGCATGCCAAACACGTCGGTCAGTCCACGCGGCTGCCGGTCGATGGCCACCTTGACATGCTCGTCAGCGACGAAGGACTTGAAGGTGGCGATCAATCGCCCGCCGCGCTCGACGAACGCGCGCACCGCCTGCACAGTCACCTCGGGCACGGCGTAGAGCGCGGGCGCGATCAGCACGTCATACTCGGCGAGCCGTTCGGCGGGGGCCTCCTCGGTGACGAAATCACATTCGATATTCATGTCGAAGAGGCGGTCGTAGATCCAACGCAGCACGTCGTTGTATCCGGTCAGACCCGACTGCTGCTCGGAATAGGGGTAGGGGTCCGGGAAGCCTGTGGGGATCGTGAAGCGGCTCAGCGCGCTCAGCGAGGCCTGGCTGACCATGATCGCCACGCGGTTGTGCTTGCGCAGATTGACGAGCCGGCCGCCGACGTGCTCGACCTCGCCGCCGAAGACGCCGGCCTCCTCATAGACCGGATTCGGCTCGAAATCATGGGAGAGCACGCCCTTCCAATAGGTTTCGAAGGAGTTGTGAATCGAATGCCAGTGCCAATACATCACCGAATTCGAGCCGGAGGCCAAGTGAGAGTAGGCCTGCAAACGCAGCTGACCGGGGTAGGGCAGCCAACCGTTCTGCCCCTGTGCCTGAGTTTCGAGCAACAGATAGTTGCGCCCGTCTTTGAAGGAGCGCGTCAGATCGCCGCCGAAGCCGATCTCACGGCCGGTCAGATGCGATTCGGTCGGGTGGTAGATGTCGACGCCGGCGTAATCGAGGTGTTCGGAGGTCTTGAAATCATCGGCCCACGGCTGCACGCCGAAGGAATGGCCGCGCCATTCGAGGTCGTAGTTCTGGGTGACGAACTGATCCTCGCGCGCATATTCGCGCACGATGGACGCCTGCCATCCGATGAATTCGGTGACCAGCGAGCGCCGGAATTCGTCGAACGCGCCGGCCAGGGACCCATTGATCGTGTCGGTGGCGTCGGGCACATCCTCCCACGCGTCGATGCGGTTCGACCAATAGTCAAGCCCGAAGGCGCGGTTCATCGCATCGAGGTCGCCGCTGAACTTCGTGCGCAGGTATTTGACGAAGGCGCGCTGCACATCGTGCGACACGACGTCGTAATGCTTGGTCTCGTTGTCGACCTGATATCCGATGACGGCCTTGCGTTCGGCGACATGCGATATCAGCGCGCGGATCGCACGCTCCGCATGGAAGCGGTACGCGGCATTGGAGATATCCATGATCTGACGGGCGCCGTATCCGCGGTTGCCCTCGTGCGTACGCACGAGGATATCGGGATAGGCGAGCGTCAGCCAGGAAGGCACGGCGTAGGTCGGCGTGCCGATGATGACGTCGATGCCGGCGGCCTCCATCGCGTCGATGACGCGATCGATGTGGCTGAAGTCGAAGACCCCGGGCTGGGGCTCCATCGTGCTCCAAGTCGATTCGGCGATGCGCACGACGTTCATATGCGCCGCCTTGAGCATCGCGACGTCCTTGTCAAGGCGGTCGACCGGCATGTATTCGTCGTAATACGCCGCGCCGAACAGGATGTGGTTCATGGTTGTGGTGTCGTTCATATCGGTTCCCTTCGGTTGATATTCAGGCGAAGGCATAGGTGCCGGCCAGCACGCTGCCGCCGGTGAAATCGGAGCACAGCAGCAGCACTCGTTGCGTGGCCGGTATCCACATGATGTTGCGGCTGAAGCCGCCCGGCATCGGCGTATGCCAGCGTTCCCAAGGCTCGATAGGGTTGCCGCTGCGGTTGAGCCACAGGTCGCCGCTGCCGGCCGCGTTGTAGAAGATGGTGCCATTCGGCAAGCGCACAAGAACCGGACTGCCGCCTTCAGCCAGATCGCCGAGCTCCGTGATGGAACGCCCCGGATCCTCCGCGTCAAAATCAAGCGGATCGTCGGAGATCTTGAACCGCACCTCGGAGCCGCCCTCGACGATCCATTCGTAGGTGAAGAACCAGCGACCGTCCGAGGTCGGCACGACATTCGTCATGCCCGGCCGCCAGTGCGCCTGCGTGTAGCCGACATCCGGCACCAGCTCATCCCACGCCATGCAGTCGGTCGAGGTGCGGTGCACCAGAATCTGCCCACCGCGCTCGATGCCCGCCGCCTCGTCCTCGGCGCTGTCCCGCTCGTCGGAGAAATAGCACACCAGACGATGGTCATGCACCATCAGATACGGCTCCCAGATCGGATCCATCTGGGCATATCCATTCTCCTTGATATTGCGCTGCGAGCACACCTCGCCGGGCTTGGCGCGGGCGGAACCGCCCTGCCACCCGCCTTCGTCGACGAGGCTGAGCACGCGCCACGTGACGCCCTCGTCATCGCTGGCATACAAAACGATGGCCATATGCTCGCGGTCGCCATCGGCGGGATTGAACCATTCGTCGCCATGCAGGGTCTTCTGCTCGCGCCAATAATGGTCGTCGCCGGAAACCACGGTGGCCAGCAACAGCGTTCCGGCCTTCACCTCGCCGATGTCCTCGGGGAGCACGTAGAGGTAGGGATCGGTCCAATTGCTGGTGAAGCGGGCGAATTCGGCCTCGCGCCCCGTGCCCTTCGTCAGCTCCGACGGGGGAAGGACCTCGGAGATCTTGCGCCAGGTCTCGCCGTTGTCATCGCTGGCGTAGACCCACTGACTTTGCCCGACGGGATCGCCGATGGACCGCTCATAGGTCATCACGATGCGGCCGGAGGGCAGCAACGCGGATTTCGGGTAGACGATGCCGCCGGTATCGTCACCGCCTTTGTTGCAACGCTCCCCCGGCTGCATGGCGATGAGCGTGCGGGGCTGGTCTCCGGTCATGGTGTTCATTGAGGTCTCCTGGTGCTTGCTGTTTGGCATTGGTGCCGCTAGTGCTTTCAGACATCGTTCGGCCGCCACGCCGAAGGAGGAGGAACATGGCGGCCGAACGAATGCTATGGGATGGACCTTGGACTAGTCGTCGATATCACTCGTTGACGGTGTAGCCCTGATCCTTGCCGTACTGGATGAGCTTGTCCTGCCACGCCTTCACGGCATCCTCGAAGCTGGAGTTGCCAAGGGCGGCGGGACCGAAATCATCACCGAAGATGGAGCGGGCCTGCACATCATAGGGAAGGAACTGCCAATCAGTGGACACGGTTTCCGCAGCCTTCGACAGCACTTCATTGAACTTCTGATCGCCGAAATACGGATCCGTCTTGGACTGGAAGTCAGCGGATTCCAGCGAGGCCTTGTCCGCCGGGAACTGGCCCTTGTCGACACGAATCTTGATGCCGTCGCCGTGCGAGGCGAAGTCGATGAACTTCCACGCCGCCTCGGCCTTCTCGCTGCTTGCCATGATCGCCAGCGTGGAACCGCCGTCCTCGGCGTTGAGCGGATTGGACTCATCGAAGACCGGAGTTTCGGCCACACGCCACTTGCCAGCGCCATCGGGAGCATTGTCATCAAGCATCGAGGCCATCCACGCACCAATGGTCAACGAGGCGATCTTGCCCTCGTTGAGGGCGCGGGCCCAATCGTCGGACCAACGGGCCGACTTGGTGTCGATAAGATCCTCGTCCACAAGCTTCTGCCACCATTCGACAAACTGCTGAACGCCCTTGTCGTTCACCAAATCAATGTTCAGCTTCTCACCGTCGACCTTGAACGGCGTGCCGCCGGCGGCCCACATCATCAGTTCCTCCGGAGCGGGTTCGCCGGAATCAGCGGTGATGTAATAATCCGGGCCGAGAGCACGGATCTTCTTGGCGGCCTCATAATACTCATCCATGGTCTTCGGGGCTTCGGTGACGCCGGCCTTGTCGAAGACTTCCTTGTTATAGAACAACGCCATCGGACCGGAATCCAACGGCAGGCCGTAAATCTTGCCGTTGATGTTGACCGAACTCCAGGTGCCCGGAGTATAGAAATCGGAATAGCCCTTGGCCCCAAGATCCGAAAGATCCATCAGGCTTTCACCCAACGCATACTGCGAGACAGCGTAATACTCGACCTGCGCGACGTCCGGGGCTCCCTTGCCCGCCGACAGGGCGTTATTGAGAGCCGTGTACTGATCGGTGGCGGTGCCGGCGTTGGTGATGTTGATCTTGATGCCGGGGTTCTCCTTTTCGAAGGCGGTCTTCACATCCTCCAGCAGCGGCTCCCAGCCCCACACTTCCAGCGTGACCGGATCATCCGCCGTGCCCTCGGCACCGCCTCCGCTCGATCCCGACCCGCAGGCTGCCATGGACATCATGGTCGCCGCGGCAACGGCGCCGGCCGCGATCTTCTTCAGCAACTTCATCGTGCTCTCCTTTTGCTTGACACGGTTGGATGACTGCTGTCGTCAGAACTTCGGGACTCTTCATCAACGTTAGAGTTAAACCACGTTACCTTTAGGACTTTCCTTGCTCCTATAAGGCTATTTTGGTTGATATTCTGCTTGCGTTGATTAACTCCTTTGTTCTTTAACGTTGTAGTTAATATAGCACGACTTTTGGAAACTCCGCAACTCTTGCTTTCTGCGTGTCGAACCATTTGGCTAGCCAATGACGAAAGTTATCCACAACACGCCGGAAGCATAGCCTCCATCCACAATGCCCGGTTGAGCTTGCAGCCTCATTTCACACCGCGAAATGAGGCTTTCGGAAGAAACGATTCACGAATTGCTAGGAGGAAGATGATGGGACTTCTGAAAAGAATCAAAAGCCGCACGATGAAGCTCTCCCCCGAGGACTTCAGTGTTCCTGAGGAGACCCTGCAGCAGTGGGAAGATGAGTTCGAACGCGGCGAATGGGAGCTCGACCTCGAACACGCCGAAGTTCATCCCGAATATATGAAGCCTCCGAAGGGACGTCCGCGGATACTTGACGAAGAGTTGGTGTCGGTGACGTTCCGCGCGCCGAAATCCGAAGTGGAGGCGATACAGGCCGCGGCCAAGCGCGAGCACAAGACCTTCTCCGCCATCATGCGTGAGGCTCTGCACCGCGCCTTCGAACAGCGCGCCGCCGTTTCCACCGACGCGGCGTAGCAATCATATTCCGATATAGGCGGATGGGCTGGAACTTGGTTCAAAGTTCCAGCCCATCCGTTTTGTCGTTATTTGAGATTGGTTGTTGTTGGTTGGGTTTGTTGCGTTGGGTGGAATGTCCGGGACACTACAGCGGATATGCGTCGCTCGACACACTCAAGGCCGTTCGGCCGAGCCTACGGTCGAGCAACGCATATCCGCCTCCGGTCCCTCGAAACGCCACAATTCCGTCGGAACACCGTATATCCCGTCCCGTTTCCCTCTTCCAAACGTGACCTGACGCTGGAACGAGGGGTGGGGTCGGGGTATGCGGTGTCGGACCGTAAAGACTTGGCCAGAGCGGCCCGGAGCGTGTCCGGCATCGCATATCCCGGGCCGCCCCGGACACCGCAGAAGGAAAACTCATTCCTTGACTGCGCCGGCTGCGAGTCCGGACTGCCAGTACTTCTGCAACAGGAGGAACGCGATGACCAGGGGGATGATCGTGATCAATGATCCGGTGATGACCAGGTTCTGGATCGCCTGGCCGCCCGCCGTCGAGGCCTGGTCCTTCCACTGGTTCAGACCGATCGTCAGCGGATACCAGTCCGCGTCCTTGAGCATGATCAGGGGCAGGAAGTAGTTGTTCCACGTCGCCACGATCGTGAACAGGGCCGTCGTCACGATGCCCGGAGCCAACAGGGGCAGGCTGATCGTCCAGAACGTGCGCCACTCGCTGGCACCGTCGACCCTGGCGGCCTCGAGGAGTTCGGTGGGCACGGCCTGCTCGCTGAAGATCCACATCAGATACAGGCCGAACGGCGAGATGAGGCTGGGGATGATCATGGCCCACGGGGTGTTGGTCAACCCGAGCTTGGCGAACAGGAGGAACTGCGGGACCGCCAAAGCGATACCGGGAACCGATATGGCGCCGATGATGACCGCGAACACGGCCTTGCGGCCCGGGAAGCGGAACTTCGCCAACGCGTACCCGCCCATGATCGCCAGGAGGGTCGCGCCGCCCGCGCCCACCACCACGTACAGGAGCGTGTTCAGGAGCCAGCGGGCGAAGATGCCGTCCTGGTAGGAGAACAC